>CAZANW010000077.1:0-7401 GCA_964486625.1 uncultured Halobacteria archaeon | reverse complement strand
GGCTGAAACGAGCGACCGCTCTTGCCCTCGCGTCCGGCCCAGATGGCGCCAAGAAGCGATAACGGTGAGGGAATGACGACGAGCATGACCTCGTCCACCAGTGAGGCTACCGTGCCCCTGGTGGGGGCGGCCCGGCAGCCGGCCCCGCCGGTGAGCCTCGCCCAGCTGAAGATCATCGCCCGCGACCGCATCCAGAAGGTTTACCGGTTCCGGAGCCGGTCCGCGAAGGCGACCGGCGAACAGGTCGACCTCGGACAGGTGATGGACCGCCTGATGGAGGCATTCGTCCGAAGCGGAGCGCTCTACTTTCGAGAAGCCCACCGAGAGTTGAACGCCCGTTTCCCGGGCGCCGAGACAAACAGGCGGAGGTTGTCTAGATGGCTCCCCGTTTTGGTCCAGGTCGGGATACTGGACCGGGATTCCATGGGCAGGTACTGTCTCGCTATCGCCTGTGAGCCGACCCCGCAGGAACTCGACGGCCTCTACCCGCGGAACGTTCTGGAGGCGTCCACGAAGCGCGTCGTGGCCGAACTGGTGCAGTTGAGGCAGGAGATCCACGAGATGCGGTCCATCATGACGCTCATCCTCCGCTTGGTGAGCGAGAAGAGTTCCTTGGGCCCTCCTCGGACCCAGAATCAGCAGCCGTAGGTCGGATGGAAAGCCGGTTCGAATGATTTCGACAATCTACCCTTCCTGGAAGGTGCAGATTCCGGCTCGAGAAAATCGTCCCCACCCATGGACGCTGTCCGAGGGAGTTGGGGACGATGCCGCGGGGACGCTGTTTTTGGGTTCGGGAACGGACCCTTCGGGAGGGCCGGATTGACCCTCCCGAAGGGTTTTTCCGTTCCTGGCGGTTTAGCCCCGGCCGGATTCGAACCGGCGTCTTCGGGTCCAAAGCCCGAAAGGATTGTCCACTACCCCACGGGGCTGCGCCCCTCACCCGAGAATCGCGCCTTCCGGTTAAATCGCTGGGGGCTCAGGCCCCTTGGGGAGGCGTCACCGGCTCGGGCGGGCAGTAGACGCCGGCCTCGGGGTCGTCAATCAGGACCCGGCCGGGGGCGTCCATCCCCTTCCCGCCGTCCGCGCCCTTCCCGTGCTTCACGACGAGGTGGGTCTCGTCGAGGCCGGGCAGGGTCCCCCACGGAGCGAAGTAGGCGCCCTTGAGGACGACCTCCTCGCCCGGACCGAGGGTGTCAATCGTCCAGGTCTGGGCCGGGCTGCCGGGCAGGGCGTCGCCCTTCTTCGCGCACGAGCCGCCCCAGCAGATGTCCTCGTAATACTCCTGGGTCGCGGAGACCTCGAGGTGCTTGTAGGTCCGCTGGCCGGTGTTCTTGACGCGGACCTCGTAGGTCATCCACTCGTTGATGAAATAGACCATATATTCGCGGTAGTATTTGGGTCCGTAGTCGCAGGGCGGGCTCCAATACCAGTTCCACCGGGGGAAGTAGTAGGCGCAGCCCGAGGGTCCGATGGTGAGGGCGCCCGCGGCGTTGGTGTAGACAATCTCGTACTCCAGGGGCGCCTTGTCGCCGATGTGCTTGCCGCCGCTGATTCTCAAGCCGTCCTTCTCCGCGAGGGCGGTGGCGGCGGAGGCGACGACGAAGGCCAGCAGGAACCCCCAGACCCACCTCATGGATAACCGAGAGGCGCGCTTCGACTTAAATGTGAGGGAGAGAATCCCACAACTCAACAAATTGTGTCTAATACGCCCCGTAAATCCGTGATGGGTCGAGGTTCTCCTTCAGCAATTTTACAATCCGCAGAAACCCGTCCCTTGACGGGGGCTCGCCGTCGGCCACGAAAGCCTGAGTCCGGTCCGCCAGGAACCCGGGGCCCGGGGGCCCCGCCGCCGCCTCCGAAACAGGGACCAGACGCCCGCGGAGGGGGGTCGCGAGGGTGTGGACCGGGACCTTGGGCCACTGCTGGGCCGACTGGGCCAGCGGCTTCTGGAGGCTCGTCTCGGCCAGGGAGGCCTGGGCCTTGGTTGGTGCCGCGCCCGCGGCCGCCGCGAGCAGTTTGTCGAGCTCGGCCTCCTCGACCGCCAGAAGGTCGAGGTCGGTGGCGAGAACGGCGTGGAGGGCGGGGGGGTCCGGGGCGAAGCCCACGTGGACCGGCGAGACAGACGCCGATTTGGCCACCGCGGCGAGGGCCTTTCCCAGGGCGGCGCCGTCGGCGAAGGTGTAGAGGAGGCTCCTCAGCGTCCCCCGGGGCCGCAACTGGAGGGTGACCGCGGTGACGATGCCGAAACTCCGCTTCCCGGCCACGAAGAGCCCCCGGAGGTCGTGGGGGCCCGGAACGACCCGGGAGGGGGAGGTCTCCACGACACCCCCGTCGAGGGTCACGGCCTGGACCCCGCGGATGGCCGCCGCGGAGCCGCCGAGGCCGAACGCCCCGAAGCCGGGGGTTCCCGCCTCCGCCCACTCGCCGACGGCCACGGGGGCGATGGGGAGGGGGGCGAGGAAGTTGCGCTCGTAGAGGAACTCGAAGAGCCGGGCGCACGGAACTCCCGCCTCCACGGTGACCGCGCAGGCGTCCATGTCCCAGGCGAGGACCCGGTTCATGTCGGAGAAGTCCACCCGGACCGGCGCGTTCCAGGCGGTTCCGACGGAGAGCCGCTTCCCGGCGGCGAGTTTCACCGCCTTGGCGAGAACCTTCACGTCCGGGGGGCGGACCACGACGCTCCCTCCCTCCTTGCGGACGCGGTCCTTCCCGATGGCCAGCTCCAGCTCCCTGGCGAGGTCGCTCATGCGGAGAGCAACTCCTCCCTCCTCACCAGCCTGCGGCCGATGACGAGCGCGTCCTGGGCCACGTTCATGGTGGCCGCCGGGAGGTTCACCGGCAGGAGGCCGCCCGGGGTGAGCCGGAGCGAGATGACCTTGCCCGGGTTCATGACCGACTTCGGGTCGAGCCCCTGCTTCACCCGGTGGAGCACCTCCATCCCCGCGCCGGGCCGAGCCCGCAGCATCTGGGGGCCCGCAAGCTGGGCCTTGGCGTCCTGGAGGGGGTCGGCGAAATCGCCGTGCAACTTGTCGAGGTGGCCGGTCCCCAGGAACCCGTAGCCCCCCGGCTGCCCGCCGAGGCGGAGGGCCAAGTCGTTCAGTTTCTTGACCAGCCCGAGGGCGAAGAAGGTCCCGAGGGGCCGCCGCAGGTCCAGGATGGGATAGGGCTCGACCAGGAGGGTGCCCCGGGCCACGGCGACGCCGGTGAACGAGCCGTGGAGCCGCATCCGCTCCAGGAGGGCGTAGAAGTCGTGGACGAAGTCGCCGAGGCGGTCGGCCGGGAGCAGGAGGGGCCACCGCAGCGGGTGGAAATACCGCACCGGGAAACGGAACCCCTCGAACGCCGCCTTCCACTCCCGGTTCCCCGGCTCCCGGGCGGGCTTGGCGTTCCCGGCGAGGGCGGCGACCCGGGCCTCGGCCTTGTTCAGCAGCGGTTTGGGGCCGGCGAGGACCGCGTTGAGCATGTAGGGCGCGCCGATCTCGCCCCGCTCCCGGAGGAGCCAACGGTAGTGGTCGGCCCCGCCGAAGAGCACGGCGTGGAGGGGCAGGGGCGCCATGTGGAGCCGGGCCATGGCGTCGGAGAGGTCCCCGGCCCGCTCGAACGCGAACCCCAGGGGGCGGACCTCTTCGGGCTTCGGCTCCAGGCGGACCGTGGCGCGGGTGAACATCCCGAGGAGCCCCTCGGACCCCGCGAAAGCCAGCGCCGCGGGCCCGTCCAGGGCAAGGACTTCGCCGTTCCCGATGACCACTTCTGCGTCGGCCAGGCGGGTGGCGAACGAGCCGTGGCGCAGGGAGCCGAGCCCCCAGCCGCCGCGACCGAGGAAACTGCCGACGGTCGAGTCGGCGCCGAAGAGCGGGTGGGGGCCGGCGTCGAGCCCATTGGCGGCGGCCTCGGCCGCGAGCCTCCGCATCGTCACCCCGGCGCCCGCGACGGCCCGGAGGCCGTCGGGGTCGATTTCGAGCGAGGACATCTCGGAGGTGTCCACCACCACACCCCCGCTCACAGGGATTGCCCCGCCGGGGGCCGAGGAGCCCGAGCCCCTCGGGACCACTCCCATGCCCTGGGCAGCGGCGAACTTCACCACCTCGGCGGCCTCGGCGGAGTCCCGGGGCCTCGCGATGTAGTCGGGGACGGTCCGGACCAGGAGGTCGAGGAGGGTCCCCAGCGGCGCCGGCTCCTCCGCGGCCGCGGCCCGGGCGCGCCATCCCTCCAGGAAGCGGCCCTGGGCGGCCATTTGGGCGAGAGGTCCTTCGGGCATCGCCGGAGTATGCGGATGAGGGTTTAAACGCTACGTTTCTCCGCCCTCGATTTTCTTCCTCTTCTGCATGTGGAACAAATCGACGATTTCCTTCACGGTCGTCGCGTCTTCGGCCCTGCGGTCCTCCCGGACGAACCCGACGATGCGCGGGAACCGGAGGGCGTAGCCGGGCTCCTCCCCGGTCCGGCCGCAGGTGTGCTGGGGGCTTCGGGTCACCTCGTCCGCCGCCACCTCGACCACGTATTTCGGCTCGCACCAGATGTCGGGCTCCGGCTCGAATACGGAATCGAGGCTCTTCGGCCTGGACTTGAGGGCGACCCCGTCCAGGAGTTCCTTCATTAACACCATCTCCTCCTCTGTGAGGCCCGAGCCCACCCGGGCCACGGTCTTGAACATGCCCGAGTCGGGGTCCCGGACCGCCCCCAGGAGGGTCCCGATGCCGAAGGCGGCGCGCGCGCCACGCCCCTTGTAGTAGCCCACGACGGCGAGGTCCACCGTGTCGGCCATCCCGCCCTGGTAGGAGCGCTTCAGTTTCACCCAGGCGAATTTCCGCGCCCCGGCCACGTAGGGGGCCTTCAGGTCCTTGGCAATCACGCCCTCCAGGCCCGATGCGATGCACTTCTCGAAGAACGCCTTCAGTTCCTCTGGCGTCGAAACGGGCCGGGCGTCGGCGAGGGAGAGGACGGGACCGGGCAACAGGGCCCGTTCCAGCCTCCTCCGCCGCTCCCCGTAGGGGAGCCCGGTGAGGTCCTCGCCGTCCTGGTAGAGGATGTCGAACGCGAAGAGGCGGAGGGGAAGTTCCCGGGCCGCCTCGGCCACCCCGTGCTTGCGCTTCCGCTGCATGGTCTCCTGGAAGGGGAGGTATTCGCCGGTCCCCTCGTCGTAGGAGAGGGCCTCGCCCTCCACAATCACCTCCCCCGGCAACTGCGCCCGGGCGGCCTCCACAATCTCCGGGAACATCGGGGTGGTCCGTTCGAGCCGGCGGGAGAAGAGTTCGACCTTGCCGTTCCCCTTGTGGACCTGGATGCGGAACCCGTCATACTTCGCCTCGGCCATGCAGGGCCCCAGCCGCTCGATGATTTCCCCGGGCCCCGGGAGCCTCTCGGCGAGCGCGGGGCGGATGGGGCTCCCGACCCGGGGCTTGAATTTCTTCAACTTCGCCGGCGACTCTGCGAGCGTCCGGGCCACCAGCCCGAGGTCGGAGCAGAGGTTGTAGGCGCGCTCCAGTTCCTCCTTCAGGGACTTGTCCCCCGCGGCCCGGGCCGAGAGGGCTTCGAGGAGGGTCGCGTCGCCCGCCCCGAGCCGGAGGCGCCCCACCGGGATGCGGGCGAGATACTTCGCCTCCAAAGGGCCCGCGGAGGCGAGGAGGTCCGTGAGGGCGTCGATTTTCGCGTCCTGGGAGCCGGGGCCAGCGGCGGTCGCCATCTTCCGGTAAGCGTCGAAGACCTCGGCCACCGTGAGGGGCTTGCGGGCCACGAGGCCCCGGGGCTTCTTCCTCAGGAGGCGCTCCGCGGTGAGCCCGAGGTCGCCCGTCTCCTTGTAGTCCCGCTCCACATCGGCGCGGCTCCGCCCGGAGGCCCGGCCGACGGCCTCCGCCACGAATTTCTCCCCCAGGCCCACCTCGAGGCCGGTGTGGGGCGGGGCGATGCCTCCCTGGAGGAGGTAGATGACCCGGTCCATCTCGGAGGCCGGGGTCTCCTTGAAGAGGTCCCCGAGGAGGGCCATCATCTCGAGCCGCTTCGGGGTGGCCTCGACCCTCTCCAGGGCCTCGCAGAAGAGAGCAAACTTCATCTGAGGAACCTAGGGGGGAGCGGTCCTATCTTTAACTACTACACCTTGCGCCGGAGGAGGCGACGAGATATCCATCCGCGGACAGACAGGGGCTATCACTGGTCATATCGCTTCTCTCGCTCTTTTACGCCCGCGCCGAGGAACGAGGCGCGGGCCCGCGGGCTTATTTGATGACGAAGTAGCCGGCGGCCTTCTCGCGGGCGACCCGCTTGGCGTAGCCCTTCTGGATGAGGGCCTGGAGGCCGTTGGTCACCATGCCCTTGGGGAGCCGGGCGGCCCGCATGATGTCGTCGGCGGTCTTCATCTTGTCCTCGGCGGAGGCCCCCAGTTTCTTGAGGGCTTCGTAGATTTGCTTCTCCTGGTTGTTGAGTTCGGCGGCCATCGGGCGGGCGTAGGGGTTCGGGCTTAAATATTTTACTCCCGGAGCGGCGGCGGGAGCCCGTTTCCGCCTCAAGTATATATGCGAAGTCCGCCGCCCGAAATGGATGGAGCGGCGGTTTCTGCTGGCCCTGATTCTGCTGCTCCTGGCCGCCGCCCCCCTGTTGGCGGACCCGACCGTTTCCTCCTACTCATTCACCCCCGACCTCGCCGCCTACGGGCCCCAGGTCCCGGTGGAGGTCCGCATGCAGATTTCAGGGGGGGAGCCCAACGCCTACAAACTGGTCCTCCAGTCCGAACTGGTCTTCCGCGAGTGGAACGTGGCCGTGGATTTCCAGCGGGCCGGCGGGAAGAACGTGGGGGACCCTGCGTCGCCGCTTGAGGTGGATGTCCCCGCCATGGCCCAGACCATCACGGTCTCCCTGAACGGCTCCACCCCGAACCTCAACCCGCAGCAGCCGAAGGTTCTGTTCCGCGCCGACTGGAAGGACAGCGCCGGCACCCTCTACCTGCTCAAGTCGGAGCGCAGGCCGGTGGGGCCGGAGAGCGCGTCCCCGACCCCCGCGCCCACTCCGACCCCGGCTGCGACTCCGACTCCCACGCCCAGCCCCACCCCGCCCCCGGTAGCGCGCATCGGCACCCTCAAGGTCGTGGTTGTGGAGCCCCCGGGCCTCGCGGCCCCCATCTTCGTGGACAACAAGCTCGGCGGCAACGGCTCCTACGAGGCCACCGGCCTCGCCCTGGGCCAGTATGTGGTGACGTTCGGCGACGTCGCGGGCTACGAGAAGCCCCTGCCCCAGACCGTGACCCTGAGCGAGTCCGGCCCGTCCAAGACGGTGCAGGCCAGTTACCGGGCAATCGCCACTCCCGCCCCCTCCCCGTCGCCCACCCTCACCCCGACACCGGCGACGCCAAGCCCCGGCCCCACCCCGCCACCGGCGGCCCCAGCCATCCCCCTCGCCCCCGTCGGGGGC
>CAZANW010000076.1:0-7708 GCA_964486625.1 uncultured Halobacteria archaeon | reverse complement strand
AAAATCCAAAATTCAAAACGGTTGTTTTTGATTTTGTGCTTTGGATTTTGAATTTATTTAGGATTTCTGCTCCAGCACCCTACACTCCCTCTCCAGCAGCGCCCTCTCCCGCCCCCCCAGCCCCCTCAAATCGACCGTGAAGAGCAGCACCGCCCCCTTCGCGGTCGCCAGGTCCCGGACGTCCTGGACGACCCGCAGGGCGGCGTCGAACCCGAACCGGGTGGTGAGGTATTCCAACCCGTCGAGCCAGACGACCGCCGCCGGGCCGGAGCCCCCGTCGGGACCCGGTTTCGCTTGCGAGACGAAGTGCCGGATGGTCCGCAGCACCTCCTCCGGCCGCTCGATGGACGCGGCCCCCCCTTCGGTCTCCCCGCTCAGCCACACCGCGGGGGTCTTTTCGAGGCCGAGTTCGCCCCGCAGCCGGGCCGGATGGGTCCGGGTGATGGCGAGGCCGGCGGCCCCGTGGTCTACCAGGTCCTTGAACGCCGCGCGGCCGGTCTCCGCGCTCGCCAGGAGGGGCACCCCGGGCTCCGGGGCGAACCTCGGTAACGTCTCCAAGCTGCGCTCCACCACCGGCTCAATCGCGAGGAACCGGTAGCGGACGATGGCCACGGTCACGAAGAGGGCGGGGAGGGTGGCCGAGAGGGAGCCGGAGCCGGGGAGGTCCACGTGGGCCAGTTCGGGGAGGGCCACCTTGAACAGAACCCCGCCCGCGATGCCGAGAAGCATCCCCGCCAGGACCCACCGGATTTGGGCCCGCTCGACCGCGCCCCCGTCCCGGTGGGAGCGGTAGATGCGGAAGAGGCCGTAGGCGATGAGGAGGGCGAACGCCGCCCCCAGCGGGTAGTAGTAGGCGGCGGGCTCGTCGAGGAACCGGCTCGTCGTCCCGAGGGAGGTCTCGATGACCTGGACCGGCGCCTCGCCGGCGAAGGAGGCGACGGCCAGCGGCGCGAGGACGCCGTAGACAAGGAGCAGGGCGCGGGGGCCCGGGGGCTCCCCCTTCGGGAAGACGAACGTGAAATGGACGAACGCGGGGACCGCCGCGGCGAGGAGGATGCTCTGGAACCGGACCGCGAGTTCGGCCGCCTCCCGCGAGGGGGCGTTCTTCAGGACGACCGTGGCCACGGCCCACCCCACGAGGGCCGCCATCAGGAGGGCGAAGGCGCGGTTCGCGGGGCGGCGGAGGCCGCGGGAGAGGACGTAGAGGCCGAGGGCGGCGTTGGCCGCCAGGGCGGCGAATGTGGGGAGGGAGGAGGGGTTGAGGGCCATCGGACCCATCCCTCCTCCTCCGGCGTAAAGTTGCTCACCCGCCCCCGGCGGACCGGCGGGGGGAGGGGCGGTCAGTAACTCACCACGGTGGGTCTCCCGATGCCGGTTTTTTGAAGCCTGGTGCTTCTTCTCCCTGGTTTATCCGGAAAGCCCGCGCTGAAGGGCTTCCATGCACTCCCTCTCCCCACCTCATCGATGGGGGGTCCCCGGGGCCCGCCTCTCGGGCCACCGAAACATCGAACCCCGGGGATTCCTGACCCTGACCCTTTCGGTGGCCCTCCTTCTCACCCTCTCCGGCGCGGCCCAGGCCGTGACCTACGCCGACCTGGCGAACTACTGGGCCCCGGTCTGGCGCCAGGACACGGCGTCCAAATACCGGGAGGACTACCTCGCGGCGGTCAACTTCGACGGCGACTGGAAGGGGAACAACAACTGGGACAATACCTACAACTACAAGGAATACGCTTACGTCTATTATGCGGTCACGGAAACGCCGACCCAGTATTTCATCACCTACGCCGACTTCCACCCCCGCGACTGGGACAACATCTTCTTCGGCGGCTGCGGCCCAAACCCCGACTGCCACGAGAACGACATGGAGGGAGCGATGGTGGTCGTGCGGAAGGACGGCTCGACCTACGGGGCGTTCCAGTTGTTGGAGACCGAGGCGCACGGGAACTTCTACCAGTTCACGAACGACCCCAACATCAAGAGCGGGACCGACAACGTGGATGCCGGCGTCAAGTTCGAGAACGGCCGAAACCCCGTCCTCTACGTCGAGTCGAAGGGGCACGGGGTCTGCTCCGACCTCTATTCCTCGACCTTCGTCTGCAGCCACACCCCCGGGACTTTCCCCGGCGGCGACGGCGTGATTTACCGGGTCGGGAGCGTGGCGCAATACCCGACCGACCTCGGCCATTCCTCGGGCAAGGTGACCTCGGCCACCTACGTGCTGAAGCCCATGGAGGAGCTGTGGAGCCGCCGGTGCAACATCGGCAACGGCCAACTCTACGACGCGCCCTTCCGATACCAGGGCGCCCGCTACTCATTCGCCTACAACATCGGCGGCGCCTTCGACGGCGACTCCTACGGCGCCGACGCCGCCAACCCGCCCTGGGGCTGGGACGACGGCGACGACGGCCCGGTCTACAAGGGCGACTGGTTCCTCGACCCCGCCTACACCATCAGCACCCACCTGACCGGGCTGGGGGCCTGGAGCCTCGACTACACCTACAACCCCTGGCTGGCGAGCACTTCCTGCTGACCCTCAATCTCCCAGTTTCCTTGCGTGTCTCCCCAGCAGCGCCATCTCCCTCTCCCCGAGCCCTTTCGGGTCCACCGGCAGGAGGAGGACGGCCCCCTTCACCGCCGCCAGGTCGGAGAGGTCGTTGACGAGGCGGGCGGCCTCGTCCACCCCGAAGCGGAGGACGAGGTATTCGACGCCGTCGAGCAGGACCGCCGCGCCCGGGCTCCTTGAGATGAAGTTGCGGAGGGTCCGCCGAATCTCGTCGGGCCGCTCCAGGGCCATGACGTCCGCCTCCGCGCTGGCGCTCAGCCAGACCATCGGGGTCTTCTCCAGCCCCAGTTCGCGCCGGAGGAGGTTGGGGTGGGTCCGGCTGAAGCAGATGCCGTGGGCGCCCCGGCCGACCAGGCGGACGAACGCCTCCTGGGCGCTGCCGGGGGGACCCAGGTAGAGCGCCCCGGGCTCCGGCGGGGGCGGCTCCTCGCGGGGCGGCTCCGGGGCCGGGGGGGTGGGTTCGGACACGGGCTCGATGGCGAGGAACCGGTGGCGCACGATGGCGACGGCGGCGAAGAGGGCCGGAACCATCGCTACGACCGAGCCCGCCCCCTGGGCGTCGATGGAGGCCCACTGGGGCAGGATGACCGAGAAGAGGGGCGCCCCCGCGGCGGCCACGGCCAGGCCCGCCCCAATCCAGCGGATTTGGCCCCGCTCGGCTTCCCCCCCCGTCCGGTAGGTGCGGAATACGCGGAGCGTCGCGTAGGCCATCAGGAACGCCAGTTCCGCCCCGAGGGCGGCACCGGGCGCCCAGATTCCAGAAATCCGGACGGAGTAGCCGGAGGGGGAAGAGGGAGAGGGGACGATATGGAAGGGGTTCCCGGCGAAAAGGAGAACCACGGCCGCCGGGAGCAGCACCGCCGCATAGAGGAGGAGCAGGTTCCGGAGGGGCGGGGGGCGGTTCTGGGGGAAGACCGCGGCGAAGTGGACGATGGGGGCTGCCGCGGCGGCGAGGAAGAAAACCTCGAACCCGAGCAGGAAGTCTGCGGCGTCGAGCGACGGGGCGTTCTTCTGGAAGAGGGTGGCGACCCCCGAGCCGACCAGCGCCCCCATGAGGAGGGCGAAGGCTTGGTTGGCGGGGCTGCGGGGGCCCTTGCGGAACACGTAGAGGCCGAGGGCCCCGTTGACGAGGAGGGCGGCGAGGGTGGGATAGGAGTCGGAGGTGAGGGGCATGGGGGGGTCCCTTAACTACACTTGGGGGATATTAGGGGCGTCGGCCACTCGACCTTTCATGGGGCTGCTCGACGGGCCGCGCGCTCGGCGGCACACGCATCCGCAGGAGGCGTGTGTTTGCGACGAAGTCGCAAGGCCCCGGCCTCGCTCGCTGCGCTCGCTCGGCCCAGCGCCGTAGCTCGCTTCTCGCTTCGCTCGAAGCTCGCGCCAAAAATGGCGCGGGGGGCCGCCGTAGCGCTGCGGCCCTTGCGCTTGCGAGGCGCTTTTGATAGCGAGCACCGCAGTATGGCCATGGACCTCCTGAAACTCCTCGAATCCGGCCCCAAGACAACCCGGGAGTTGGTGGAGGCGACGAAAGGCCACATGGCAGAGAAAACCCTGCATGCGCACCTTCGGAACCTCGTCAAGATGGGCCGCGTCCTGAAACTCCCGCTCCCCCAGGGCCAATCCTGGACAAGCCTCTTCGCCCTCCCCCGGGACGAGGGGGCCGCGATTCGGATGGCGGGCTACGTGCCTCTGCGGGGCACCGACCGCTACATCGCCCTCAAGATGCTCGCCTCGGTCGAGCGGCTCCGGGCGCGGCTCCTCCGGAACCCCGAGGCCTCCGAGGTTCTCACGGACATCGGCGAGTCCCCCGAGGACGCGTCGCTCCGCGACATCCTCCACCGGGTCGCGGCCCGGGCCGGGTGGGCGCCGCCGACCCCCGAGGAGAAGGCGAAGGCGGCCGAGGAGGTGGCGTGGCTCCGGAGCCTGGGCGCGAAGGTGCGGGCGGGGGTCCCGATGGAGAGCCTCCTGGCCCTTGCGCCGGAGGAGGAGATTGAGCGGGCGAAGGCCTATGTGGAGCAGTTCCCGGGGTAGATGGAGGGAGTTCGCAAAACCGGCGCCTCGCTCCGCGACACGCCGGCCTCAAAATCGGCGCGGGGGGGGGGCGTTCTCGACAGGTTTTTCTTCCCCGAGCGAGATTCCCGCCCGTGAACGGAGGGAAGGGAGCACGGAACGATTGGGAGATTGGCCCAATCTCGCAATCTCAAAATCTCCAAATCCGCAATCGTCCTAGTCCTCCTACTCACCCTGGGGGAGGGGAGCGCTGAGGCGAGCCACCTGAAGTTCCCGAACGGGACGGCCATCAACGGGGCGGACGCGGTCAGGTTCTATCGAAGCATCCCCCGAAGGCCGTAGAGCCTCTTCACGAACTCCCGGTACACCTGCCCCCGCCTCCCTACCATGAGCACCCAAACGGTGCGCCCCTCCAGATAGTAGATGATTCGGAACCCGCCGACCCGCGCCGTGAAGCAACGGAGGTATCCGTGGAGCCGTTTGAACCGCTCGGGCTCCTCCTGGATTTCCACGAGCCGGGAGTCCACGGCCACCGCTTCGCGGCGGCTCAGCCGGCGGAGGTCCCTGGAGAAGTCGGGGTGGAACCGCACATCATAGCCGGGCATGGACGCCCTTCTTGCGCATGAGCGCCCGGTAGTCGTCCACGGTGAGCCACCGGACCCGGCGCCGCTTCACGTCCCGGAGTCGCCGGTCGAGGACCCGGCGGGTGGACGAATCCAGAAGGACCTCCATGTCGTCGACGAGGTTCTCCATATCGTCGAGGAGGGCTCCCAGCGCGGCCTTGCGCACCACCACCTGCTCGGCCATGGTGAGTGTATGATGGGAGAGGCCTATAAAGGCTCTTCCGTTCGATTGGCGAATGCGGATTGGAAGCCTGGAAAACCGGCGCTGGGGGGGCGTTTTCCGACAGATTTTTATCTCTCCACCGAGATTCCAACCCGTGAACGGGGGGAAAGGGGTTTGGCTGGCCCTGGTCCTCGCCGCCCTCCTCATCCTGGGGGGGGGCGCTGAGGCGAGCCACCTGAAGTTCCCCAACGGGACCGCCATCAACGGCGCGGTGCCGGTGAACGTCGTCAAGCCCGTTGGCGCCCCCGACTGCTGGCAGGGGCAGTCCGACCCGGCGGGCGGGATTCACACCACCAACGCGACTTACGCCAACATCTCTTCGGCCATCTTCCTGAGCAGCCCCGGGGACGCCATCGTGGTGTGCGGCGGGAACTACTCGGAGAACCCCGTCATTAACAAAACCAGTCTCACCCTCATCGGGAACAACACAACCTATGATGTCATCGTGGATTCGGCCAACGGCAATGATGCCCTTTCGGTGGCCTCCAACCAGGGGAACGGGGCCAACATCTCGTGGCTGAAGGTCCAGAATGCCACCACCGCCCAAAAAGCGGGCATCAAGGCCACGAACGTGAGAGGCCTGAAAATCTCCAACGTTACGGCGGTCTCCAGCAGCTATGGCATCAACCTCCTCACCGTCAACAACAGCAGTCTCACCGACGTCAACGCCACGAGCCGGGCCTCCATCGGCATCGGCGTCCTTCTCGATACCAACAGCCACGACAACACCCTCACGAACGTCATCGCCAACGGGACGAGTACGGGGGACCAAGCCTATGGCATCTACATCAGCGCCTCCAACAACAGTACATTCACCAACGTCACCGCGAACGGGACCGCGACCGGGGACTTTTTCGCAACATATGGAATTTTCCTCAGCAACAGCAACAACCACACCTTCACGGGAATCAACGCCACAGGCAAGCGCGGCGGCTCCAACGGCGTCTCCTATGGCTTCTTCCTCGGCGGCGCTCTGGGCTCCAGCAACAACCGCATCAGCGGCAGCAACAGCAGTTGGGTCACCGGGGAAGGAATCCGGCTCACGCTCGGCTCGTCCAACAACCGCATCGAGCAAAACACGTTGCGCAACAATACCTACAACGGGACCTCCGTGGACGAGGGCTCCAACGGCAACAATCTCTCCTTCAACACCCTCTCCGGCAACGGCCGCAACGGCATCGCCCTCTACAACACGAACAACACGACGGTGGCGAACAACACGGTGTCGTGGTCTTCCTGGAGCGGCATCGACCTCGGCGCAGCGACGAATTCGACGGTTGCCGGAAACTTCGTGAATAACTCGACGACCCTGAACGGAGTCTCCCTCAACCGCAGCAACAACAGCACCTTCACCGGCAACACGCTGTTCTGGAACGTTCAATATGGAGTTTATGCATCGGGCAGTTCGAACAACACTTTCTCCGGAAATATCATTGCCGGAGATTCCACGTCCATTCGCTTGACCAATGCTGGCACTACCAACAGCCAGAACAACAACTTCACATCCAACACGATTCAGACAAACACGGGCACGGAGGGCATCCGGTCCACATACGTCGGCGGCATCGATACGCTAAACGTATTTCAATCGAACAGCATCCGCTCGGCGGGTCTCGCCATTTCCCCAAGCCGCGGAGAAACATACGACAACAACACCGTCCTCTCGACCGGCAATCGCGCCCTGGATTTGGCGAATAGCAACGGCGTTTTCACCAACAACAACTTCACCAGCAATGTTTTCGACGGCGTCCGGCTGTATTCCGTCGCGTCCGGCACCACCTTCAAGAACAACACACTTCGCGGTTCCGCGGTGGCCGGCTCCAACTACGGTCTCTATCTGTGGGGCGCGGGCGCTAACAATGTCTTCATCAACAACACCATCGCTGGGACCTCCGACGGTCTGTTCATCGATTCGAGCAGTTCGAACTTCTTCGACTCGAACACCATCCAAAGCACTGGCGCCGCGAGCAACGGCACCGGAGTCTTCAACTCCGCCAACATCACCATCAACAACTCCACCATCACCAGCATCAGCGGGGTGGACCTGAATCTCTCCGGCTCCAGCGTCGGTCTCAACAACACCACGTTCCGGAAGGACTGGCCGGGAGTGAAGGTCCTCGTCGGCTCCATCCTGACCGCCCGGTGGCACGTCGAGGTATGTCCCAGCCCCTCCGACGCCTTCGTCACCCTGAGCAGCTCGAACACCACCGACACCGCGGCCGTCGACAAACTCGGCCCCAACCTCTGGGCCGTCACCGAGTTCGTCAACCGCACCACGCAGAACAC
>CAZANW010000075.1:0-8401 GCA_964486625.1 uncultured Halobacteria archaeon | reverse complement strand
GGGGCAACTCACCCTGAACGACTTCGCGTCATGACCCCCCGGCCTTCAGGCCGGGATAGGTCAGGGTGGAGGCGGGCCATGAGGTGCGACCATTGCGGACAGGATTTCCCTTCCCAGCGTCCTCGCATCCGCCAAGTCCTCGACCGCGTCCTCTACTTCTGCTCGGAGAAGTGCACGCGCGAGTTCGACCGCCTTGGACTGCACTCCGGGCCGGAGGCGGCCCGCGCCTCCCCCGACCCTGCGCCTCCGCCGATTCCCCGCTGAGACCGGGTGCCACTTCCCGGGCGACGGAAACAATTAAATCCTGGAAGTGAGAAGTTTCTTTTGCAACGGAGGTGGGGAATGAACTGCGACTATTGCGAGCGGGAGATTCCGTCGGGTCCCATCGTCCACCGGTCCCTGGGCCGGGAGATGGCCTTCTGCTCCGGCCGCTGCGCGGACGCCTTCGAGCGGCGGTTCGTGGAGGCACTCATCCGCATGGCGGTCCCGGACGTGGAGTCGGACGGGACCTCCCTGGCACCGGAAATCCTCTAAGAAAGGTTCAAGGGCCCGGGCGGCCGTGGCCTGGATGGTCCTCGACCGCTGGGCCACGGGCCTCCTCGGCATCTGGGCCGGGGCCATCCTCTACTACTCCTTCGCCGCCACCCCGGCCCTCTTCCGGAAACTGGGCCGGGAGGAGGCCGGGAGAGTCGTCTCCCTCCTCTTCGGCGGATACTACGCGTTCGGCTGGATGAGCGGCGCGCTGGCCCTGGCCGCCCTCGGCGCCCTCGGGGCGCCCATGCCCCGGACCGCCCTGGCGGGGGCGGCCCTCGCCGTCTCGCTGCTCCAGGGAACCGCCGTCCGGCGGCGGGTCATCCGGCTGCGGGACGCGAGGGGGACCGGGCCGGAGGCCGAGCGCCGGTTCGCGGCGGCCCACGGGATGAGCATGCTCCTGAACCTGCTGGTGCTGGGGCTGGTGATGGCGGCGATTCCTGGATAAGGAACTTACGGACCTCCTTGGGGGCCCGGGTTCATCTCTCCTTCCTATCGTGGCCCGGGCCTACAACTTGACCAACTTCACGTCCCGTATCCCGTCAATCGTCCTCAACTTCGCCAGAATCTCCGGCCCCACCGGCGCGTCCACGTTCAGGACCATGATGGCCTCCTCCCCCTGCCGGATGCGCCCCACCTGCATGGCGGCGATGTTGATTTTCGCGTCGCCCATCACCATCCCGACGGGGCCGATGATGCGCGGCCGGTCGATGTGGGGGCCCACAATCATGTAGCCCTCCGGGACCGCGTTGATGCGGTAGCCGTCAATCTTCACGATGCGCGGGTCGTCCCGGCCGAAGACGGTCCCCGCCACCTCCTTTTTCGCCTTCCCCGCGGCCACCTTCACCGCGACGAGGCCCGCCAGCCCCTCGATGGCTTCCGTGGTGAAGGACGAGACCTGGACCCCGCGGCGCTTCGCCAGCCGGGAGGCGTTCACCGCGTTCACCCCGGGCTCCCACGGCTCCAGCGCTCCCTTCAGGGCGGCGTTCGAGAGGACCTGCGCCTCCGCCTCCACCTCGGCGCCGTGGAGGGCCACCTCGACCTGGGCGGGCGCGGCCCCGAGCAGTTGGGACGCCAGCGACCCGATTTTCTCCGCGAGAGGCAGGTAGGGCCCGAGGGACTCGGCGTGCTCCGGCTTCAGGGTCACGATGTTGATGGCGTTCTGGACGGGTTTGCCCTGGAGCGCCGCGAGGACCTGGTCGGAGATGGTCCGGGAGACCCGGCTCTGGGCCTCCACCGTCGAGGCCCCGAGGTGGGGCGTCAGGACCACCTGCTCCATCTCCAGCAGCGGGCTGTTCTTCGGCGGCTCCTCCGCGAAGACGTCGAGGGCCGCCCCGGCCACCCGGCCCGACTTGAGGGCCTGGACCAGGGCCGCCTCGTCAATCACCCCCCCGCGGGAGACGTTGATGATGCGGACCCCCGGCTTCACCTTGGCCAGTTCCCGCTTCCCGATGAGACCCCGGGTCTCCGAGGTCAGCGGGATGTGGAGGGTCAGGAAATCGGCCCGCGCCAGGACCTTGTCGAGGGGGAGGAACTCGATGCCCATCTCCCGCGCCCGGGCCGGGCTCAGGAAGGGGTCGGTCCCGACCACCGCCATGCCGAGGCCCCGCGCCTTCCGGGCGACATCGGAGCCGACCCGGCCGAGGCCGACGACCCCGAGGGTCTTGCCCACCACCTGGACGCCGGTGAACTTCGAGCGCTCCCACTTCCCCTTCCGCATCGAGGCGTCGGCCTGGGGGATGCGCCGGGCCAGGGCCAGGAGCATCGCGACGGTGTGCTCCGCGGCGGCCGCGGTGGACTCCTCGGGGGCGTTGACGACCGCGACCCCCCGCTCGGTGGCGGCCTCGACGTCGATGTTGTCCACCCCGACCCCCGCCCGGCCCACGACCTTGAGCCGCTTCCCGGCCTCCAGGACCCTCCGGGTCACCTGGGTCGCACTCCGGACGATGAGGGCATCGCAATCGGCGATGGCCCTCTCCAGCTCCGCCGGCGGCAGCCCCACTTTCGCGTCCACCTGCGCGACCTTCCGGAGCCCCTCCAACCCGTCGGGGTTCAACTCGTCGGCCACGAGGACCTTGAACTTCTTCGCGGACATGGTCCCCCCATCACAGGAGGCGGGCAAAAATCCTCCCCCGTTCACGCTATCTATTTGAACGGGAAGGGGCCGCAGGGACCATGGCACCCCGGAAAATCGCCGTGTTCGACACCACCCTCCGCGACGGGGAGCAGGCCCCGGGCGTCACATTCACCGTCGAGCAGAAGGTCGCCGTGGCGCGCCAACTCGCCAAACTGGGGGTGGACGTCGTGGAGGCGGGGACCCCCATCTCCAGCAAGGGGGAGAAGGAGGCGGTCGAGGCGGTATGCCGGGACGGGCGCAAGGGGACGTTAATCGCGGGCCTGGCCCGCATCAACACCGACGACGTCCAGGCCGCCCTCGACTGCGGGGTGGACATGGTCCACGTCTTCACCCCCACCAGCGACATCCAGATTCAGCACACCGTCCACATGACCCGGGAGGCCATCCTGAAGCAGGCGGTGAAGTGCGTCGAATACACGAAGGACCACGGGGCCCTCTGCCTCTTCTCGGCCATGGACGCCACCCGGACCCCCGCCGACTACGTGGTGAAGATTTTCCGCGCCGTCGAGGAGGCCGGGGCGGACGTGGTGAACGTTCCCGACACCGTCGGGGTCTACGTCCCCGAGATGATGGAGGCCCTGACCCGGCGGGTGGTCCGGGCGGTGAAGATTCCGGTGGACGTCCACTGCCACAACGACTACGGCCTCGCCGGGGCCAACACCCTCGCCGCGGTCCGGGCCGGGGCCTCCCAGGTCCAGGTGACGGTGAACGGCATCGGGGAGCGCGGCGGGAACGCCGACTTGGCGCAGGTGGTCATGGCGCTCCACACCATCTACCGCCACAGGACGAACGTGCGCACGGAGCACCTCGTCGAGACCTCGAAACTGCTGGAGCGCTTCACCAACTTCCGCATCCTGCCGAACACCCCCGTCGTCGGGGCCAACGCCTTCTCCCACAAGTCGGGCATCCACCAGCACGGGGTCCTCGGGGACCCGAAGACCTTCGAGCCCGGCATCATGAGCCCCGAGATGGTGGGCCACCACCGCTACATCGCTCTGGGGAAACTCTCCGGGAAGCACGGCGTCGCGAAGAAGGTCCAGGACATGGGGTTCAAGGTGAGCCCTGACCAGCAGCGGGAGATTCTTGCCAAGGTGAAGGAACTCGGCGACCGGGGCCGGGACGTGACCGACGCCGACCTCTACACGATTGCCGAGACGACCCTCGGGAAACTGCCGCCCGAGAAGCGGGCCCTCGCATTGGAGGAGGTCTCGGTGACCACCGGCAACCGCATCACCCCCCACGCCGTCGTCCGCGCGAAACTGCAGGGCAGGGAGGTCACCGCCACCGGGAACGGTGTGGGCCCCGTGGACGCCGCCTTCGCCGCCATCAAGAAGGCCGCCGGGAACCTCGACATCTCCATCACCGACTTCCGCATCGACGCCATCACCGGGGGCTCCGACGCCCTCGCGGACGTGACGGTCGGCGTGGCCGACCGGCGCGGCCACAGCGTCATGGCGCGGGGCGTGTCGGACGACATCGTGATGGCCTCGGTCGAGGCGCTGGTGAGCGCCATCAACCGGCTGCTGGCCCGAAGGGCCGGGAACGGCGCCCCGACAAGAAAGCGTGGCCCGTAACCCGGTCCGGGTCGTTCTGGTCGAGCCCAGGCACGACGGCAACGTGGGCTCGGTCGCGCGCGCAATGAAGAACTTCGGCTTCACCGACCTCTGGCTGGTCCGGCCCTGCAGGCTCGGCACTGCGGCGAAGGGGATGGCGGTCCACGCCGGCGACATCCTGAGGCACGCCCGCAAGACGGGGCGCCTCGATGACGCCTTGGCGGGCGCGCGGCTGGTGGTCGGCACCACGGCCAGGGACCTCCCGGAGACCGCCGCCCGTGGACCTCTCGTGGAGCCGCGGGAGTTGCGGCGCATCGTCGAGGCGGCCGGGGGCCGGGTGGTGCTTCTCTTCGGCCCCGAGGACCACGGCCTCCGGAACCCGGAGATGGAGAAATGCGACGTGGTGGTGCGGATTCCGACCGACCCCGGGTACCCCGCGATGAACCTCAGCCACGCCGCGGCACTGCTGCTCTACGAGTTGTCGGGCCTCGATTCGCGGCCGGTCGCGCGGGCGACCAAGGCGCAGGTGGAGGGGCTTCTCGGCCACCTCGACGAGACCCTGCGGGACGCGGGGTTTCCCGCCTCCCGGCGCAAGCGGACCGTGGGCCGCCTCCGGAAGGTGATGGGCCGGGCGAACCCGACGGTGGTCGAGGTGCGGGTGCTGCGGGGGGCGCTGCGCAAAATCAGGAATGCGCTGCGGATTGCGCGGGAGAAAAATTCATCCGGACGCAGAGGGGGGCGTTGAGATGCCCCTCCTCGGCGCCCACATGTCTATCGCCGGCTCGCTGGCGAACGCCCCCGCGGGCGGCGCCGCCATCGGCTGCGAAGCCATCCAGATTTTCTCGAAGAACCAGCGCCAGTGGAAAGCGAAGCCGCTCGCGGAGGTCGAGGCGGAAGCGTTCAAGGCGGCGATGGAGAAGCACGGAATCCGCGCCGCCATGGTCCACGACTCCTATCTCATCAACCTCGCCGACCCGGCGGAGGTGGGGTGGAAGCGCTCGGTCGCGGCCTTCGTGGACGAAATGGAGCGGTGCGAGGCGCTCGGAATCCCCCGGTTGGTCTTCCACCCCGGGGCCCCGAAGGAGGCGGGGGAGGAGTTCGGTCTGAAGCGCATCGCGAAAGCGCTCGATTACTGCCTCTCGAACGCGAAGGCCGGGAGCGTCTCGCCGCTCATCGAGAACACCGCGGGCCAAGGCTCCAACGTCGGGTGGCGCTTCGAGCATTTGCGCGCCATCCTCGACGGGCTCTCCGACCCGAAGCGGGTGGGAATCTGTATCGACACCTGCCACACATTCGCTGGAGGATACGACATCCGGACGAAGGAGGGGTGGGAGGCGACGATGAAGGAGTTCGACCGCGTCGTGGGGTTGAAGAAAATCGGCGCCTTCCACCTGAACGACTCGAAGAAGGAGTTGAACTGCCGCGTGGACCGCCACGAGCACATCGGGCAGGGGTGCATCGGCATCGAGCCCTTCCGTGCCCTGGTCCGGGACCCGCGGTTCAAGGAGATTCCGGCCGCCCTGGAGACCCCCGGGGACGACCCCGACTTCGAGCGGAACCTGTTAGTGCTGAAAGGTTTGCGCGCGAAATAGGACAAGCGTAATGGCGGCCGCCCCGCCCCCTATCCCCATGGAGAATCCCTCCCTGACCCTCGTGGACATCTGGCTCCGGGAGGAGTTGGAGGCCGCCCTCAAGTTCGTGGCCGGGAGGCTCCGGGGCGAGATTCCCATCCCCGGGCTGCGCGGGTTCCTGGCCGACCTCCTGGTGGACCGGGCCCGGAGACTCGGGCTGAAGAAGATTGACTACCTGCTGGAGAACGCCGGCGCCCCCCGGGCCGGGGACGGCTGGAAAGGCTACGCGGGCCTCCAGGAGGTTTACCGGAGGGCCCGGAGGGACCACCCGCGCTTCCCAGACCTGGAGAGCCTCCTGAGGATGGGCTATTTCCGGGCCTCGGGGGCGGCGGCCCGCCTCCTGCGGGCCCGGGGCGGCACGATGGAGGAGTTGCTCCGGGACGCCTACCCCGCCCGCCAGCACGCGCTGGAGGCCCTCCAGAGGGAACTGGAGCTCCTCGACCGGCTCCTCGACTTGGTGGCGAAGAACCCCGGCATGGTGGCATTCCCCGGCCCGGTCAGGGAGCCCTGGCTCCGCCTCGCCCGGGATACCGCCGCCTTTTCCCGGGAGCGGCTGGTGAGGTTCGTGGACGGCGCCTACACACGATGACTCCCATGGACGAGCCTCCCAAGGAGGTGAGGCGCAACGTCCTCCTCCTCGGCTTCGTCAGTTTCTTCAACGACCTCGGCAGCGACATGGTCCTGCCGCTCCTTCCCTTTTTCCTCGTCTCGCTCAACGCCACCCCGGCCCAGGTGGGGTTCATCGAGGGGCTGGCCCTCGCGGCGCTCTACATCGCCACCCTCCCCGCGGGCGTTCTCTCCGACCGCCTCGCCCGCCGGTTGCCGGTGGTCGTCGCGGGCTACGGGCTCGCGGCCCTCGCGCGCGCGGGGTACGTCGCGGCCTCCCAGTGGGGCCACGTCCTCGCCGCGCGCCTGACCGACCGCGCCTGCAAGGGTCTCCGCGGCCCGCCCCGGGACGCCCTGGTGGCCGAGTCAGCGGCCCGCGCCCGGTGGGGCCGCGCCTTCGGACTCCAGCGCGCCCTCGACTCCGCCGGGGCTGTGGGGGGCTCGGCCCTCGCCCTGCTCTTCCTGGCGGCCGGGGTGGGCTACCGCACGGTCTTCCTCGTCGCCCTCGCCCCCTCCATCTTCTCGGTCCTCCTCCTCTTCGGGGTCCGGGAGACCGGCTCCGGGAGCCCGAAGAGGGAGCGCCTGCGGCGCGGGCCGGTCGCGCCCGAACTGAAGGCGTTCATGGCGGTCGCTCTCCTCTACGCCGCCGGGAGCCTCGGGGCGGTCCTCCTGCTGCTGCGCGCCTCGGAACTGGGGGCCTCGCCAGCGGCGGGAGCGGGCCTCTACATCCTCTTCAACGTCGCGGGGGCCTCCCTGGCCTATCCGGCGGGGCGGTTCTCCGACCGCGTCGGCCGGAGGAGGGCGCTCCTCCTCTGCCTCCTCGTCCAGGCGGCGGCGATGGGCTCCTTCGCCCTCGCGCTCCCCGGCGTCGCGTCCCTCGTCCCCCTCTTCCTCCTCGCGGGCTTCGCCTACGAGTTCTTCCAGACCGCCTCCCGGGCCTACGTGGCCGACCTCGCGCCCCCGGAGCAGCGGGCCACCCTCCTCGGTGGCTACCAGACCGCGCTCGGCGTCGGCACGTTGGCCGGCGGTCCCCTCGCGGGCGCCCTCTGGTCCGCCCGGGGGGCGCCGGCCGCCTTCGGCCTCGCGGCGGGGCTGGTGCTGCTGTCGGCCCTCGTTTTGGCGGCCACCCGCCGCCCGCAAAATTTTAACCCCTCTTCGTCGTAGGCTCCAGCGTGCCCGCCAATCTGCCGACCAAGGGCGCGAAGGCCGATATCGCCAACCTCACCCTCTCGACCCAGTCCTCCCTCCGCATCCGGGAGGAGGGGCTCGGCATCGACATCCACATCGACCCCTTCAAGGTGAGGGACCCGGCGAAGACCGACCTCATCTTCCTCACCCACCCCCACTTCGACCACCTCGACCCGGCCTCCATCGTGAAGCTCTACACGAAGGGGAGGACCCGCATCGTCGGCCCCGCCGAGTGCATCGCGGAGTTGCGCGGGGTCGCCCGGGAGGACTGCCACGTCATCATCCCGGGCACGGCCGGGGAAATCCGGGGCGTCCCATTCGCCACCCTCCCCGCCTACAACCTCGTCCCCAACCGGACCCACTTCCACCCGAAGGAGAGGGGGTGGGTGAGTTACGTCCTCAAGGTGAACCGGCAGGCCCTCTACCACTCGGGGGACACCGACCTGACCCCGGAGATGGCCGCCCTGACCGGCAACGTCAACATCGGCTTCCTCTGCGCCGGGGGGACCTACACCCTCTCCGTGGACGAGGCGGCCCAGGTGGCGGCGGAGCAGGTCAAGGCCGAAATCACGGTCCCCATCCACCTGATTCCCATCGACCCGAAGGACGTGACGAAGCAGAGGAGGGAGGCGGAGAGGTTCAAGGCGCTGATGGAGGCCAAAAAAATGCGGGCGGAAGTGATGGGCGGGTTCGGGAAGTTCTAAGTAGCCCCAACAAAGTTCTTCCAGATTCCGGTCGGGAACCGGAAGGCCGGT
>CAZANW010000074.1:0-8713 GCA_964486625.1 uncultured Halobacteria archaeon | reverse complement strand
ATGGACCGGGCGGGAATTGAACCCGCGGCCTCTCGCTTGCGAAGCGAGCGTTCTACCACTGAACCACCGGCCCCGAGGGACTGGGGAGGGGGGCGGAGCCCCCCTCCCCAGTCCCTTCGAACCCTTTCCCCCTCGCCCCACCCCTTTATGGTGTTTGCGGCGTCGGCGACGGCGTGGGCAGGGAGAAGAGTCGCCGGACCTGCTCCTCGATTTGAGGGAACATCTCGGGGCCGTAGCCGTGGCGGGTCCCGTTGATGGCGTAGAAGAACTTGGGCTCCCGGGCCCGGTCGAAGAGGGCGCGCCCCTGCTCGAAGGGGGCGACCGGGTCATCGCGGGCGTGGAAGAATGCCACGGGCCGGTCCGAAATCCGGCTGACCGCCACGCTGGGGTCGAGGTCGGTCCCGAACTGGTTGTCGAGGAAGCCGCTGAAGGCAAGGGCCCCCTTGAAGCGGGGCTCGACCGAGGCCGCCACCAGGGCCAGGTTGGCGCCGATGGAGTCCCCCGAGACTGCGATTCTCTCCGGGTCCACGGCGGCGCGGAGGTCTCTCGGGAGTGGTGCCCGGAGGAGGTCGAAGCCGCGCAGGAGGTCCCAGACCCATATCCGGGCCTTCTCCGGCGTCAGGTCGCGGTCCCCCCCGCGCTTCTCGACGCTGAGGGTGGCGACGCCGAGGGAACCGAGGAACTTGGCCAGGTTCTCCGCCCCCTCCGCGGGCACGGTCCTTCCCGTCATGTGGACGACGACCGGCGGAAGGGCCGTGGCGTTGGTGCGGTTCGGAATCCACAGGACGGCCCGGCCCCTCCCGTTGAGGCTCGGATAGGTGACGACGGCCTCGGTGAGGTTGTCCACGGTTTTTTGGCTCTCCAGGAGGGTGTTCACGGTCCCCCGCTCCCGCGGCCAAGTCGAGAAGGACCCGCCTCCCGGAGGAGGCATGGCGATGAGGAGGCCCGTCCCGATGAGGGCGATGGCCCCGGCGATGAGCATCCAGCGGGGCATCCGGCGGGCTCCGGCGGAACCCCTCCGGGGCCCCTTCTGTCCCCGCCCCTTGACCTCCCTACCCCGGGCCACACGCCCTCCGGACCGCGGCCGCCAGTCGGCGGAAGGAGCGGTCGGGGACTCGGGCTTTGGCCGCCCGGGCCACCCGCGGGTTCCGCCCGAATGCGATGGAGAACCCCGCGGCATTCAGCATCGGGATGTCGTTGGCCCCGTCCCCCACGGCGATGGAGTGGGCGAGGTCGGTCCCCGCCCGCCGGGCGAGGTCGCGGAGGGCACGGGCCTTGGCCCCCGGCGTCTGGAGGGGCCCGGTGACCCGGCCCGTCAGGCGGCCGTCCCGGACCTCCAGGGTGTTGGCGACGACCTCCCGGATGGAGAGGCGCCGAGCCAGGGGGTCGGCAATCTGGTGGAAGCCGCCCGTGACGATGGCCACCGAGAGGCCCCGCCTCCGGAACTCCCGGACCGTCCCGGCGGCCCCCCGGCGCGGCCGGAGGCGCGCGGCGAGGCGGTCCACCTCCCGGGCCTTCATGCCTTCGAGGAGCTCCACCCGGCGGGCCAGAGCGCACTTGAAATCCATCCGCCCCGCCATCGCCAGGGCGGTGATGCGCGCCACCTCGGGACCGCAGCCGTGGGCCCGGGCGAGGGCGTCGAGCGTTTCGACCGGAACGAGGGTCATGTCCATGTCGAGGGCGATGAGCGCGAACCTCGGGCTCAAGCCTGCCTCGCGGGCTTTGACATCCATTCGTAGGCCTTGCCGCGGGGGAAGTAGAGGTCGTCGAACGAGTACCGGACCCTCTGGAAGGGGCGCCGCAGCTCCCGGACCTCCGCTTTCACCTTCGTGAGGTTCTCCCCCCGGGCCGCCCGCAGGATGAGGTCCGCGAGGGCCTCCATCTCCGGTTTCCCGAAGCCCAGGCGCGTCACCTCCTGGGAGCCGAGCCGGAGGCCCGACGGGTTCGTGGAGGCCCCGGGCGGGTCCCAGGGCAGGAGGTTCTTGTTGGCGATGATGTTGCACCGTTCGAGGCGCTCGGCCACCGCGGTCCCTCCCCCCTGGGCGGTCACGTCCGCCGCCACCTGGTGGGACTCGGTGAAGCCCCGGCCCTCGCCGAGGACCTTCATGCCCCCTTCGTGGAGGGCCCGGGCGAGGGTCTTCGCGTTCTCGACGATGGCCTTCGAATAGGCCTTGCCGAAGACCCGCATCTCCTCCAGCGCGACGGCGAGGCCCGCGAGGTGGTGGAGGTGGTGGTTGCTGGTGGTCCCCGGATAGACCCCGGTGTCGACGGCGTCGGCCACCTCCTTCGTGCAGAGAATCATGCCGCCCTGGGGGCCCGGGAGTGTCTTGTGGGTCGAGCCGGTGAGGACGTCGGCCCCCTCCCGCAGGGGGTCCTGGAACCGGCCCCCGGCGATGAGCCCCATGACGTGGGCCCCGTCGTAGAGGACGCGGGCCCCGGCCTCGGTGGCCGCCCCCCTCAACTCGCGGACGGGATGGGGGAAGAGGAGGAGGGAGCCGCCCAAGACGACGACCTTGGGCCGGACCTCCCGGATTTTCCTCGCCGAGGCCCCGGCGTCGATGGACATGGTCGCCGGGTCGAAGGCGTGGTACTCCACCTTCAGCCCCCGGAGCCCCGCCGTGGAGAACTTGGCGTGGGAGATGTGGCCGCCGTGGGAGACCTTCAGGGAGAGGACCGTGTCGCCGGGCTGCGCGAGGGCCGCGAATGCGGCGAGGTTGGCGTTCATCCCCGAGATGGGCTGGACGTTGGCGTGCTCCGCCCGGAAGAGTTTCCGGGCGGCCTCCAGGGCCACCGCCTCCACCTCGTCCACGAACTGGCACCCCTGGTAATAGCGCTCGCCCACCTTTCCCTCGGCGTAGCGGTGGCCGAAGTCGGTGGTGAGGAGGGAGCGGACCGTGAGGCTGGTCACGTTCTCGCTGGCGATGAGGGGGATGGCATCCTCCAGGAGCCGGTGCTGCGCGACGGCGGCTTGGAACACCCTCCGGACTCCGCCCGGGACCTTCCGGGAGCCTTTCCGCGCCGCCATTGCGGGGGAGACGGAGGGGCCCCATTTGAACCTTTCCCGGGGGCCGTTGCGCGCGGCGGAATCGTCCGTCGCCAGGGGCCGGCGACCTTTTCATTTCTCCGGCCGCAGCGGGCAAGAACGAAAGGCGTATTCTACCCCCCGCCCCAGATGGCCGGATGCCCTCGGGCCTCGGACTCACGGACCCGGGGTCCTCCGGACCGGTGAGTCCGAAGCGCCCCCCTCTCCTCGTCCTCTGCATCGACCGGGACGACGACCTGGGGGTCAAGACCTCCATCCGCTCCCCGGTTGTGGGGCGGGAGGCGGTCCTCGACGCGGCGACGAAACTGGCCCTGGCGGACCCGACCGAGTCGGACGCCAACGCTCTCTTCGGGTCCCTGAAACTGCTCGACGAACTTCGCGCCAGGGGGGAGGAGGCGGAGATTGCGGCGGTGTCGGGCCACCCGAACGTGGGGCTCCAGTCCGACCGGACCATCGCGGCCCAGCTGGACGAGGTCGTCCGGAAGACGGGGGCCCAGCGGGTTATCGTGGTCTCCGACGGGGCCGACGACGAGTTCGTCCTGCCCCTCGTCCAGTCCCGGCTGAGGCTGGAGGCCCTCCACCGGGTCGTCGTGGCCCAGAGCGCCGCCCTGAAAGGGATGTACTACCAAATCACGAAGGCCTTGGAGGACCCGAGGTTCGGCAGGCGGTTCCTGGTGCCCGTGGGCCTGACGCTCCTCCTCTTCGCCGGCTTCTCGGCCGCGGGGGAGGGGGGGTTCGCCACCATCGCGGTCATGCTCTTCCTCGGGGCCTACATCGCCCTCCGTGGCATGGGCTGGGGCGAGGAGATGGCAGGGGCCCTGCAGCGTGTCGAGCGGGCCCTCGGAGAGGGGCAGCTCACCCTTCTGTTCTACCTGGCCGCGGCGCTGGTGGCCATCCTCGGCGCCCTGGTGGGCTACACGGACGTCCAGGACGAGTGGCTCCGCCGGGGGCCCACCATCTACGTCCCGGGGCCCATGCCGGTCAGTTTCATGCTGACGGCCAAGTTCGTGAACTCGGCCATGTGGTGGCTGGGGGGCGCGGCCCTGATTTTCCTCACGGGCCGCATCCTGGGCAGCCTGGTGGCCGGGCGGGTGGCGTGGGGCGCCATCGGGGGGCTCTTCTACGCGATGGCGACAGCCCTCCTCCTCTGGGCCACCTCCATCATCCTCCTTTCGATGGGGGCGATTTCGGACATGAACCTCCCCATCGCCCAGCGGGTCTTCGGCTTCGCCCTGACGGGGGCCGTTCTCCTCTCCATGGTCGGCGTGTGGATTGGCCGCTCCCGGAGGCGGGCCGACAGGGCGGAACCCCAACCATCGCTGTAGAGCGCCGGACAACTTTTTTCCCCACGGGTCCCTCTGGTCCCATGGAGCCGCCGACGGTCATCGCCATCGTGGGGGGCGAGGGGACCCGGATGTATCCCCTGACCCTGAGCGAGCCCAAGCCCCTCCTCCCCGTCTGCAACTACCCGACCCTCATGCGGCTCTTCGAGGTCCTCGCGGTCCAGGGGTGCCGGGACTTCATCTTCGCCACGAAGGGGTTCGAGAACACCATCCGGCTCAAGGAGTCCTTCAAGTATGGCGACGGCTTCGGTGCGCGGCTGGGGCTGAAGACCCCGACGGTCTTCCACTACCAGCCCAACTACCCCGACCGGGGCTCCGCCGACGCGGTCCGCTTCTGCATGGACTACTACGGCGTGGACCGGGACGTCCTGGTGGTCACGGGGGACGCCATCATGGAGGTGGATGTCCCGGAACTGGTGGCCGAGCACCGGAGGTCGGGGGCCCTCATGACCCTCCTTCTCCAAGAGGTCCCGGACGTCCGGCAGTTTGGGGTGGCCCAGTTGGGCCCCGGGGGGCGCATCCTCAAGTTCGTGGAGAAGCCGCCGCCCGGCCAGGCCCCGAGCCACCTCGCCAACACCGGGGTCTATGTCCTCTCGCCCCGCATCCGGGAGGCCTTCCGGGAGATGGAGCCCGGAACGGTGGCCGACTTCGGGAAGGACGTGATTCCCTGGCTCGCCGAGCACGAGGACGGCCTCCACGGCTACGTCCACCAGGGCTACTGGAACGACGTGGGGACGCCGGGCCGCTTCCTGGAGACCGCCAAGGACATGCTCGCCCAGAAGATTCCCTCCATCCGCTTCAAAAACAAGGTGAGCGAGGGGGTCTGGGTCCACAGCACCACGCGCCCCCGCTTTGACCCGGAGCGGGTCGAGTTGACGCCCCCGGTCCTCGTCGGCGGCGACACCACCATCGCAAGCAACGTCCACGTCGAGAACTCCTGCGTCGGCGACCAGTGCATCATCGGGGAGGGCTCCCTCATCCGGGGCAGCGTGGTCATGGACTACGTGAACATCGGGAAGCACTGCCGGCTGGTGAACTGCATCGTCGGGAAATACGCCACCGTCGAGGACTACGCGGTGGTGGACTCGGAGATGGCGGTGGACTTCCACGGGGGCTCGGAGGACCGGACGCCGGTGGCCGGGGAGGGGGTGCGCATCTTCGAGCGGTCGGTCATCGGGCCGAAGAAGCGGGTGGCGAGAATCCAGGAGAGCCACCGGATTCTGGCGACGGGGAAGTTCCAGGACCTTGGATACGACAAGGAGAATGTGTATTTCATCGAGAAGTAGCGACTACCCCAGCCGCCCCTCGAAGAGGTTGAAGACCTTGAGGATGCGGTCGCTCCCCGCGTCGTAGAGCACGAGCGCCCCGCTGAACTCGACGCGGTAGAAGGGGCCCGGCCCGGTGACGTTGCCATAGACAGCGGGCTGCGCGGCGGCCAGTTTCGCAAGGCTCCCGGGGTCGAGGAGGGTGACGTTGGCCGGGGAGCGGTTGTAGGGCGCCATCTCCGGGTGCGCGAGGAGCCGGCGCTCGATTTCAGCCGAATTTGGAGGGCCGGTCCGCCACGACGCCAGGAGGAGCAGGACGGCCGCCGCGGCGACGGCGGCGAGCGGCCACGCGCGCTTCATCCCGGAACAGGGGCGCGCGGGAAATCACCTTTACGCCTCGACGGAGGCAATCGCGGTCCGCGGGTCGAGCCCCGCCCACCGCACCTTGTAGCCCAGCGCGTCCAAGAGAGCGGGCGCCGCGGGGACCCCCGCCTCCTCCACCCGCCGGCAGAGGTCGGCGAAGGAGCCCTCCCGGGGCAGGCGGGCGCGGAGCGCCTCCGCGAAAGAGCGCTTCACCAGCAGGTCGCCCGCCCGGAGGTAGTCGTGCGCGCGGGCTTCGATAGCCCGGGCGAGGGCGCCGGGGTCCACACCGTTCTCGGCGGCCAGGGATGCGACCGGGATGACGTCGTCTTTGACGACGACCCGCGCCGCGACGTCGGAGGCGCGCGCCGGCGGAGGTCCGGGGGCCACCAGCAGGGGACGGTGGCGCGAATCGTCGAGCTCCAGGAGCACGGGCCGCGGCGCCCCCTTCGTGGGCCCCCGCCCTTTCCAGTGCATGAGGACCTCCGAGGACCACGACCAGCGCTCCAGCGCCGCGACCTCGTCGAAGAGGATGAGCAGGGCTTCCCCCCTTCCCCGCCCGGCGGAGAGGTGGATTTGGCCGTGGTCGCATGCGGCCTGGAGACCCAGGGCCCGGGCCCGGGGAACGACCGCCTCCGGGTCGGCCTCCACCGCGGCGCCCCGCGCCCACTGGAGGAGGGTGTGGACCAGTTCGCGGTTGAACTCCCGGAGGAGGCCGTCGGGCTCCGGCGGGTCGAACTCCCGGAGAACCTGCTCCGAGTCGAGGTCGGCCCATAGGGAGGAGTCAAGGGCATCGGCGGAGGTCCGGAAGCCGGCGGCCGTGGCCGCGAGGAGAGCCCGGCGCTTGTCGGGCTCGGTAACCGGGCCCCCCGCCGCCCCGAAGAGGGCCCGGCGGGCCGCCGCGGACTCCACCGCGCTCTCGACCTCGAACCGGCACCGCCGCTCCAGGAGGGCGATGAGCGACTTGCGGAACCGCAGGGCGGGGGCGGTGGTCCCGGGGGGCTCCCGGGCGACGAGGGCCCCGTCGAGGGCGGCCCGCTTCTTGCCGACCGACTCCTGGAAAGTGGAAATCAGCCCGCGGGCCACTTGCCGGTTGGCGTCGGTGAGGCGGGCGAAGCCCGGGAAGACCCGCTCTCCCTGGAACTTGAGGACGAGAGTCTCCTTCGGGAGGGTCATGCGGCCGACCTTCTCCCGCGGCCCCGGGCCAGTTTCACCGTGACCGGCGTGTGGCGCCGCCGCATGGTCCCGACTTCGCTGGTCTTCTTCGAGACAATCTCGTAGAGGACCGCCCGCTTGCCCTCCCGCTTCCGGAGGATGCGGCCCAGCCGCTGCCGGTAGGCGCGGGTGGAGCCGGTCCCGCTGAGGATGACGCCCACCGAGGCCTCGGGGACGTCGATGCCCTCGTCGAGGACGCGGGAGGTGACGAGGGCCGAGTAGGTCCCGGCGCGGAACCCCTCCAGGTTGCGGGCGCGCTCCTCCTTCGGGGTCCTGTGGGTCACCGCCGGAACGAGGAACTCGCGGGAGATGCGGTAGACCAGGTCGTTGAACTCGGTGAAGATGAGGGTCCGCTCGCCCGGGTGCTCCCGGAGAACCTCCCGCAGGGCGCGCATCTTCGACGCCGAGTTGAGGGCAATCTGCCGCGCGCGGTGGCGCGCCAGGAGGGCCGCCCGCGCCCGCGGGTCCCGGCCGCTGCGCATGATGAGGCGCTGGAAGTCCCGCGGGCTACGGAACCGGATTTTCGCGGAGCGCACAAAACTCCGGAAGACGAGGTAATGGCGGCGATACTCGGCTTCCTCCTCCGGGGTCAGTTCGGTGGGGACTATTTTGACGTCATACTCGGCGAGGTGGGTCCCGGCGAGGTTCGCGATTGGGACCTCCATCACCTTGGGGCCGACGAGCCGCTCCAGCAGCGAGTGGGCGCCGTCCTCCCGCTCCAGCGTCGCGGTGAGCCCGAGGCGGTAGGGCGCGGCCGAGCACTCGGCGATGCGGCCGTAGGCGGGGGCGGCGAGGTGGTGGACCTCGTCGAAGAGCACGAATGGGAAGCGGTTGCCGAGGGCCTCGGCGTTGATGGCCGCGCTGTCGTAGGTGGCGACGGTGACCGCCCGCAACTCCTTGCGCTCGCCGGTGAAGGCCCCCGCCTCGACTCCGAGGACCCGGCGAATCTCGTCGCGCCACTGCTCGACGAGGTCGAGGGTCGGGACGCAGACGAGGACCGGGACCCGCAAATCGGCGACGGCCTGGAGCCCCACGAAAGTCTTGCCGGAGCCGGTCGGCAGCACCACCACGCCCCGGCGGCCCGCCCTGGCCCACGACTCGAGGGCCTTCGACTGGTAGTCCCTGAGGGGAAGGGAGACCGAAGAGATGGAGCCGGGGACGTCGCGCCAGACCGCGTCGTCGAACTCGGCCTCCTCAGCCCGGAGCGAGGCAACGACGCGGGGGTAAGCGAGGGCGGGGACGCTGTAGGCCCGGAGGGCGGGGTCCCAGTCGGCGCCCGGCGGACGGAAGCCGCCGCGGACGAGGAGGCGGCCCCGGTCGTAAGAGAGGGCGGTCTTCTGGACGGCCCGGGCGGGAGCCGGGCTGCTCCTATCCATCCCGATGGCTGGTTAGACGGCCCGGGTGATTAGGTTTTCCGTCGCCGAAATCGCCATCCCGGGGGCCATTGGGAGGTATTCCAAGGGGGCGGGGATGGTGGTGGGCCGAGA
>CAZANW010000073.1:0-8919 GCA_964486625.1 uncultured Halobacteria archaeon | reverse complement strand
CCTGGCGCGCGACCACTCCCTCTGGGTGGTGGTGGGCGGGGGCGCCCCGGCCCGGGGGGCCATCGGGGCGGCGCGGGGGCGCGGGGGTTCCGACCGGCTCTGCGACACCATGGGCATCGGGGTCACCCGCCTCAACGCCCACCTCCTCCTCTCGGCCCTCCGGGGGGCCCACCCCGGCGTCCCGGAAACGGTCCGGGAGGCGGCCCGCTGCCCGGGGCCCCTGGTGGTGATGGGGGGCACGACCCCGGGCCACACCACCGACGGGGTCGCCGCCCAGGTCGCCGCCGCCGTGGGGGCCGGCCTGCTGGTGAATGCGACGTCGGTGGACGGGGTTTACTCCGAGGACCCCAAGGCCAACCCCCGCGCCCGGAGGTTCCGGCGGCTGACCCACCGCCAACTGCTCGCCCTGACGGGACGGGCGCGCCACCGGCCCGGCATGTCGGCGGTCCTCGACCCCCTCGCGGCCCGGACCCTGGCCCGACGCCGCATCCCCGCCGTGGTGGTGGACGGCCGGGACCCGCGCAACATCGCCCGGGCGGTGGCGGGAGAATCGGTCGGGACCCGAATCGGATGAATGCTCCGGCCGGGATTTGAACCCGGGTCAGGAGATTGAGAGCCTCCTATCCTTGGCCGGACTAGACTACCGGAGCGGGGGGCCCGGGGGAGTGCGCCCCGGCCTCCTCGAACCCCTCGCCCCGGCGGGGGTTTACCGTTTTCGCGCCGGCCCGCTACGCCCGGGCGTAAAGGGGCCTGCCGTTCTCCACCACCCGGAGGGCCCTCCCTTCCGCCACCAGTTTGTGGAGGTAGGCGTCGGTGGAGGACATGAGGAAGCCCCCGGGGAGCCCCCGGACGCCGGCGTAGGCCGCCTTGGAGATGGCCTTCAGCGGGACGGGCTGCTCGGAGAGGGCCTCCAGCACTTTCCCCTCCCTCCGCCTCTTCGACTCCAGGGTGTCGACCATCCGGGCCCGCGCCTCCTTCAGGGCCGGGCCGTGGCCGGGCAGCAGGAGGTCCACCTCCAGGGTGAGGAGCCTCTCCAGGGCCTCCATGAAGGCCGCCATGTCCCCCGTGATGGGGTCCCCGATGCCGACGTAGGGGGTCCCCTCACCCAAGACGTGGTCCCCGGTGAAGAGGTATCGTTTCCGGGGCTCGTAGAAGCAGACGTGGCCCATCGCGTGGCCGGGGGTGTGGATAACTCGGAGGGTGTGGCTCCCGAGGGCCACCTCCTCCCCCTCCCGCAGGAACTCCACGGGCCGCCGGGCCAGGGCCTGGAACTGGCGGCTCCCGGTCTCGAACATCGAGCGCATCGCCTCCGGCATCTTGGCCCACATCTTCTCCGGCAGCCGGAAAGCCGCCTGGCGCTTCACCGACTCCAGGGCCACCGGGTGCATCTTGACCGGGGCGTCGGGCGCCGCCTCCAGGTTTCCCCCGGCGTGGTCGATGTGCTCGTGGGTGTTCAGGATGAGTTTGGCCTCCTTCAGCCCCATGCGCCGGAGCCCCTCCGCCAGGGCGGGCCCCGAGGCGCCGAAGCCGGTCCCGGTGTCCACCAGGGTGGGAACCTCGTCCCGGATGAGGTATGCCTGGGAGGCGGTCTCGGTCGGGAACGGGGTGGGGATGGTGACTTGGAAGATGTCGGGGGCCACCTCCCGGAACGCCGCGGCCTGCGGGCGGGCCATCTCCCGGAGTTGGAGGGGCGGGCTGAATAAGGTTTCGACGGGGACGAAACATCGTTCCGGTCCCGGGGGGAACGGAAACAACCACCGGAAAACCCATCTACCTCCGCTTCCGTCCTGCGGGAATGGCCCGGCCCCTCCGCGGTTCCCGGTCCCGGAACCTCCCCCTTCCTTTCCCCGCCCCCGGAGCCGTGGTCTCCTCCTGGCCCCTGAGGCTCCGCGTCGTGGAGAGCGCCCACCGGGTCCTCCAGGCCGAGGGGGTGGCGGGCTACTTCGTCACGGTGAAGCCCGGAGTCTGGTCCACCTACACCGACTGGCGGCGGGGCCGCATCCAGTTCGGGGAGCGGATGCTCCTCTACTCCAACAACAAGCGCCCCTTCGCCCGCATGGGGGGCCTCCGGGGGCGCGAGAGGCTCCTGCGGAACCCCGGGACGAAACTCGGGGCCCTGGTCCTCCACGAGTGCGCCCACGCCCTCACCCACCGGAAGTTCCCCGCGGCCCGCCCCCACGGCCCCGAGTTCTACCGGACCGAGCGCGAGCTGCTGGACCGCTACCTGGGAGACATCGTCCCGTCGCTGGTGGAGGAGTGAGGCCGTGAGGGTCGCGGTCCTCGGGGCGGGCGCCATGGGGACGGCCCTCGCCCTCCACCTCCAGCGGGCGGGCCGCCGGGTCCGCCTCTGGGCCACGCCCAGGGACGGGCCGGTGCTGGAAATGCTCGCCTCCGGGAGGCCCCACCCCGGCCTGGGAGTCCGGGTCCCCGCGAAACTGGCCCTGAGCCGGGCCCTCGACGGGGCGCTGGAGGGCGTCGACGGGGTCGTCCTGGCCCTCTCCTCCGAGGGGCTCGACGCGGAGTGGCGCCGCCTCGAATCCCGCATCGGGAGCCTCCCGCTCCTGAACCTCGCCAAAGGGCTCTACCGGGGGCCCCGGGGGCGCATCGTGACCTTCTCAGCATTGGCGGGGCGGGGGGAGGCGGCCCTCGGCGGGCCCACCATCGCCCGGGAGGTGGCGCGAGGGAGGCCCACCGCAGCCGTGGTGGCAGGAGGCCGGGCGCCCCGGAACCTCTGGACCCGGGCCCTGGACGGACCGGGCCTGGCGGTCACTCCCCGGGAGGACCGGGTCGGGGTCGAGGTGTGCGGCGCCCTCAAGAACGCCTACGCCATCGGTCTCGGGGCCGTGGAGGGGCTCCGGCGCAAGCGGGGGTGGGAAACCCTCGACAACCTCCACGCCGCCCTCTTCTCGCTCACCCTGGAGGAGATGGCCGCCCTGAGCCGCGCCGCGGGCGGGGAGGCCTCCACGGCCTACACGGTCGCGGGGGCGGGGGACCTGGAGGTCACGGCCCGGGCGGGCCGCAACTACGGCTTCGGCGTCCTCCTCGGCTCGGGCCTCTCCGCGGACGGCGCCGCGCGCCGCATCGGCTCCACGGTGGAGGGGGCGCGGACCGCACTCCTGGCCGCGGAGATGGCCCGGCAGCGGGGGCTGGACCTCCCGCTCCTGAAAGCGGTCCGGGACCTCGTGCGGGGCAGGAGGGGGGCCGAGAACCTGCTGGACCTGGCCTGATCACTTCTTCACGACGTAGGTGCAGAAGTTCTGCTTCCCGTTGGCCCGGCTCTCCAGCGCCACCGGGCGGCCCACCACGTTCCGGAAGAACCCCTCGTCGAAGCGGCAAATCAGGGGGAACTTGCGCATCACGTCGTGGTAGGGGCACGACATCTCCCTCACGAGGAACTCCCCGTCGGTCTCCTCGACGGCCGCCTCGACCCCCATCTCGTTCAGGATGCGGGCGAAGAGGGAGACCCGGTCCTTGAGCCCCATGGCGGCCACCTCCGGCCCGTAGCGCTGGGCGAAGCGGGCGGCGATGGCCTCGGTGATTTCCTTGGCGGGCTTCCCGTCCTCCAGCAGCTCCTCCAGGAGCAGTTCGGCCACGAGGCTGTATTGCTTGGGGAAGGTGGCCTCGCCCTGGTCGGTGATGGAATAGAGGATGCGGGGCCGCCCCATCCCCCTCCGGAGGGGGGCCTTCTTCACGAGGCTGTCCGCCTCGAGGATGGCGAGGTGCTGGCGGATGGCGGTCTTGCTCATTCCGAGGCGCTTGCTCAGGTCGTCGACGCCGAGCCCCTCGTTCCGGAGCAGTTTAAGAATTTCGAGCCGCGAGTCCCTCACAATGGAGCCGCGCATCCGAGGATTTCTGGAGCGAAAACTGATAAAACTTTCTTTACTCGAAAAACGGGCTCGGCGGGGGCCGGTCGTTACCCTTTTAAGCCGCGCCGTGAAGTTTGTGCAAGAAAAAGCGAGGAAATATGGCAGCCCCCAGCGCCTCCCGAATCGTCAACACAGACTACATCGCCGCCCGGCCCGTGGACCCCCGCGTGGTCGAGGCGATGGTCCCCTGGTTCCGGGAGCGCCTCGCGAATCCGTCGAGCGCCCACTCCGCGGGCCACAACGCCCGGACGGCGGTCGAGGAGGCGCGGAGCCGGGTGGCGGGCCTCATCCGCGCGGCCAAGCCCCGGGAGGTGGTCTTCACGGGGACCGCCACCGAGTCCAACAACATCGCCATCACCGGCCTCGCCCGGAGGAACAAGGCGCAGGGGAACCACATCGTCCTCTCCGCCATCGAGCACATCTCCATCCTGAACATCGCCAAGGCCCTGGAGAAGGAGGGGTTCGCCGTCACCAGGGTCCCCGTGGAGAGGGACACCGGCCTCCTCGACATCGGCGCGTTCCGGGAGGCCCTGAAGAAGGAGACGCTCCTCGCCTCGGTCCAGTACGCGAACCCCGAGATCGGGACGGTCCAGCCCATTGACGAGATTGGGAGAATCTGCCAGGAGAGGGACGTCTATCTCCATGTGGACGCCACCGACGCCGCGGGCCACGTCCCGGTGAACGTCCAGAAGGAGGGGGTGGACCTCATGACGCTCGGCTCGAACGACCTCTATGGCCCCATGGGGGTCGCGGCCCTCTACGCCAAGGACGGGACGAAGGTGGAGCCGGTCCTCCACGGTGGGGGGCAGGAGAAGGGGCTCCGCTCGGGGACCGAGAACCTCCCCGCCATCGCCGGGTTCGGCGCCGCCGCCGAACTCGCCGAGAAGGAGATGGCGGCGGAGGGGGCGCGCCTCTCCAAGATGCGGGACCGGCTGGTGGCGGAGGCCCTGCGGAGAATCCCCAAGAGCCACCTCTCGGGCCACCCGACCCGGAGGCTTCCGTACCACGCCTCCTTCTGGTTCGAGGCGGTCGAGGGCGAAGCGTTGACCCTGAACCTGAACGACCGGGGCATCCTGACCGCCACCGGCTCCTCCTGCATGTCGAAGACCCTCGCCCCGTCCCACGTCCTCCACGCCATCGGCCTCAACGAGGTCCAGGCCCACGGCTCCCTCATCTTCTCCATGGGCCGCTGGACCACCGGCGAGGAGGTGGACTACGTCCTGGAGCACCTCCCCCAGGTCCTCGAGAAACTGAGGCGCCTCTCGCCTCTCTGGGGGAAGGAGTGGGAGCCCCTCTACGCCGCCGGGATGAAGGCCGAGGAGGAGTTGAAGAAGAAGGTCCTCGAGGCGGAGAAGGCCGTCCGGGGGCCCGCTGCGGCGGCCCGCGGTCCCTGAGTCAGTTCGCCGCTCCCGGTTTTTGCGCCAGTCTCACGGAGAACCCCTGCCGCTTCGGCGGCGGGAGCCAGAGTTGCCACCCCCCCGCGAGGAGGTGCGCCGCCGCATACTCCGGGACCTCGTGGAGCCCCGGGCCGAGGTGGAACCTCTCGGGGCCGAGGCGGAAGCGGATGTCGCCGGTGACCTCGAGGGCGACCGGGTCGCTCCCGAGGGCGACCGCCTCCTTCAGCGGGTCGAACGCCCGGATGGCGTCGGGGTCGGGGGGGAGGGGCGTGACGCGGAGCGCGGTGGTCCCGTGGAGGCTGGTCGGGGTCCGGGCGAGGCGGTGGACGTCACCGGTGACCAACTGGTCGGGCTTGGCGAGCATGGGGACCTTGAGGCGCTCGACCAGTTTCGGCCAGGGGAACCCCTTGAAGTCGATGACGCCCTCGTCCCGGATGCGGGCGACCGCCTCCGGGTCGCGGCTCTTCGCGACCAGGGTCCGCGCCAGCGCGGGGGAGACGAAGTCGAACTCTGACCGGACCCGGACCACGGCCTCTTCGTCAGGCAGTGCGGCCCACCCCTCCATCCGGGAGAGAATCTGGAGGACCATCCTCCGCCCCCACCCGCCCTCCACCCGGATGCGGCGGGGGCCGCGGGTTCCCTCCTCCCGGTAGAGCACGGCGCCCTCCAGCTCCAGCCCCGTGGCGGTGATGTAATCCACAATCTCGCGCCGGCCCGGTCCCCCCAGGGGAATCACCTCCGGGTCCCGGACGTGGAGGTGGTATCCCTTCTGGCCGGAGAAGACCGCCGTCACCTCCTTCAGGTCGAAGTCCCCCGTAAGAAAATCGAGGAGCTTGACGGTCTCCTCCCGGATGCGCTCCAGGAGCGCCTCGTAGGTCCGCTGCTCGGGCGGCACGCTCATCGGGTCGAGGTCGAGGTCGAAGAAGAGGTCGGCCCCCTTCCACCCCTTGCGGCCCATCACCGGCTCGCCGGGGCGGTCGAAGTAGGCGGAGGAGTAGAAGAGGTGGAACGGGGCCTGGGACTTCACCGCGGCCCGGAGGGCCTCCACGGCCGGGAACGCCTTGTGCCGCTCCATCATCTTCCCGGGGAACATGAAGGCCCACTCGCGGCGGACCGGGTCGGGGGGGAGCTCCAGTTGTCGGGCCGCGTAGTAGCGGCGGAAGCACCCCTGGACGAAGGCCTCCTCGGGGGTCATGGCGGAACAGGAGTGGCCGGGCTTTTAGTCATTGGGGATGGAGGGGCGGCCGCCCGCGGCGGGCCCCTCCGGTGGAGCGCGCCGGGAGCGGCCTTCGGGGGCTCTTGCCCCCTCCCCGTCCAGCGTGAAGGTCCCGAAGCGCGTGGGACCCGCGGTCACTCACCCCCTCCGCGGAGGTCCCCATAGCCCCGCGCCGGGAGCGGGGCGAAAGTGAACGGCCGGCCTTCGCCGAAACCACTCGCGAAGCGGGGAAACGTGAGCCAGTAATCTTCTTTTCCGCCGCGCCGACTCCCGGGCGTGGCCTACTCCTTTTCCCCCACGCCGGCCCAGGGGCAGCGTCTCGACGAGGCGCGCCGCGTCGCCCGGAAGTGGGTCGCCCCCCGCGCCGCCGAAATTGACGAGCGCAACGAGGTGCCCCGGGACCTCCTCCGGAAACTCCACGGGCCCCCCTGCCGCTACGCCGGGGTCTATGTCCCGCCGAAATATGGCGGCCGGGGGTTCGACTGGGTCTCCCTCTACCTCGTCACCGAGGAGTTCGCCCGGTGGTCAGCGACGGTCGCGACGCTGCTCGAAGTCCCGGGCCTCGTTTCGACCCTGATTCAGGTGGCGGGCACCGAGGAGCAGAAACGACGGTTCCTGGGGCCCATCGCCCTCGGGAAGCGCTTCCCCTGCTTCGCCCTCACCGAGAGGCAGGCGGGGACCGACGCCGCGGCCATCGCGACCCGGGCCGAGAAGCGCGGGGGGCGCTGGGTCCTCCGGGGCGCAAAATACCTCGTCAGTTTCGGGGACTTCGCCGGGGACTACGCGGTTTTCGCCCGGACCGGCCCGCGGGCCGTCGGCATCAAGGGAATCAGCCTCTTCCTCGTCCCCCGGGAGACCCCGGGGGTGGCGCTCGGGAAAGAGGACATCAACCTCGGGATGCACGGCCACCGGACCTGGAGGCTCGGCCTCCGGGGCGCCGAGGTGGGGCCGGAGCGGCTCCTCGGCGAGCCCGGCATGGGGTTCATCTACGCCATGCGGACCCTCGACCGGACCCGGGCGACCTTGGCCGCGATTCTCCTCGGCGTCACCCGCGCCCTGCTGGAGACCGCCACCGAATACGCCCGGGAGCGCAAGACATTCGGGAAACCTCTTCTGGAGCACGAGGCGGTGGGATTCCCGCTGGCGGAGTGCCGGGCCCGATACGAGGCCGCCACCCTCCTGGGGCTCCGCTCCTGCTGGAGCACCGACCGGGGGGAGACGCGGGGCGAGGTCACCAGCATGGCAAAGGCGCTCGCCGCCGAGGTCGTTCTGCAGGCGGGGGATGCCGCCGCGCGCGCCATGGGGGCGGCGGGGACGAGCCGCGAGTTCCCGCTGGAGCGCTACCTCCGGGACGCGCGCACATTCGTCCTTGCGCAGGGGAGCCCCGAGGCGCAGAAACTGGTCCTGGCGAAATGGATGCTCAAGGGGGGGTGATGGACCTCGCGCTGCCGCCCCACCTGTCGGAACTCCAGGCGAAGGTCCGCAAGTTCGCCGAGGGACCGATGCGGGCCGAGGGGCCGAAGGCGGAGGCGCGGGAGGAGTATCCGCAGGGGTTCGCCCGGGAGGCGCTCAAGTTCGCCCGGGGGCTCGACATCCTCGACCTGCGGAGGATGATTCCGATGCCCGGGGCCAAGGTCCCGTGGGCGGGCGACAAGCACCTCGCGACGGTGATTGTAGTGGAGGAACTGGCGCGGGGGGACGCGGGGCTCACGATGAACCTCCCCGGCCCCCAGTTGGGCGGCTCCGCCCTGATGGTCGTGGGGACCGAGGAGCAGAAGGCCCGATGGCTCAAGCCCTTCACCGGCCCCGAGCCGGTCTGGGGGGCGATGGCGATGACCGAGCCGGGCGCGGGCTCCGACACCGCCTCCATCCGCACGACCGCATACCGCGACGGCGACTCGTGGGTCCTGAACGGCGAGAAGGTCTTCGTCACCTCCGGCGGCCTGGGGCTGGAGCGCTCCCGCGGCTGGGTCGTTGTCTGGGCGAAGATTGTGAAAAAAGGCGCATCGGGAGACGCTGTCAAGCACGCTGCGATGCGGCCGTTCCTCGTCCCGGCCGGGACGCCCGGCGTCCGGGTCGCCAAGCACGAGCGCAAGGCGGGTATCCGCGCCTCCGACACGGTGGCGCTGGTGATGGAGGATGCCCGCATTCCGGCCGACCACCTCCTCGGCGCGGAGGGGGACGAGGCGGGGTTCAAGGGCGCCATGCAGACCTTCAACGTGGGGCGCCTCAACGTGGCCGCGATTGGGCTCGGCATCGCCCGGGCGGCCCTCGATTTGCTCCGCGAATTGCTCGGTCCGGTCCCCCTCGGCGGGCGGCTGACCGCCGCCCAGCGCGAACTGCTCCAGATGGAGGCGGAGTTCCAGGCGGCGCGGCTCCTGACGTGGCGGGCGGCGTGGATGGCCGACCGGGGGCTGCCGATGGCGGCGGAGGCCTCCAT
>CAZANW010000072.1:0-9122 GCA_964486625.1 uncultured Halobacteria archaeon | reverse complement strand
CGTCATGACCCCCCGGCCTTCAGGCCGGGGTAGGTCAGTTCCGGCGCGGAAGAGGCTGGGATGGAGAGGCTCACCGCCACCGTCCCCGCGGAGACCCTCGGCTCCTACGGCTTCGGCAATCTCTTCGAGGGTGTGGAGCGCCACGCCTCCCACATCCTCCGGATGGACCGCAGGCTCATCACCCTTCTCCTGCGGGTCCGCCCGCTCCGGCCGGACCTCCTCCCCGAAGAATGGCTGGCCAACCCCGCCGTGGTGCGGGGGAAGTTCCTCAGGGGCGACGGGGGGGAGTGGCTGGTCCTGGTGACCGTCCGCCCCTCGCCCGTCGTCAGGGAGTTCCTCTCCACCTTCCCCGACCTCTACCTCCACCAGTTCACGGGGGTCCGGGAGCGCGCCATCGAGTTCAGCCTCCTGGGGGAGCGGGGACGCCTCCAGAGCTACCTCGCGTGGGCCCGGGGGAAAGGGCTCCCGGTCGAGGTGGTCCGCTTCGAGCCGGTGAGTTCCGAGACCCGCGACCGGCTGGAGGCGCTGACGCCCCGGCAGCAGCAGGCCCTGAGGGCCGCCTACGCCCTCGGATACTTCGAGACCCCGCGCCGGGTCACCCTCCGGGAGCTGGCCCAGACGCTCCGGCGGGACCCCTCCTCGGTGATGGCCCTCCTCCGGCGGGCCCAGAAGCGGATGCTGGAGGAGGCGTTCGGTCAAGGAGTTCCCCCGCCCCTCCACCCGATGCATCGGAATCCGATATCGGCGCCCGGGGGCCCGAAGGCCTCTTAAGACCCACGCCAAACGGGGGGGAGAGATGGAAAAACTCACCATCGCCCTCCCCCTGGAGGGGCTCGACGCCTTCGGCTACGGCTTCTTCCACAAGGACGTGGAGACCCTCGCCTCCTACACCCTCCGCATGGACGCCGAGAGCATGACCCTCGTCAAAAGGGTCCGGCCCCGGAGGAAGGACCTGCTCCCGGAGGAGTGGCTCGCCGACCCGGTGTTCAAGGAGGGAAAGTTCCTGCGGAAGGAGGGGGAGGAGTGGGTCGTCCTGACGACCCTCTCGGTCACCCCCGCCATGCACAAGGTGTTCGACCCCTTCCCCGACATCATCCTCGGCCCGTTCTCCGAAGCCCGGGGCAAGAAACTCCTCACCACGTTGGTGGGGGAGCGGGCCCGCCTCCAGGAGTTCCTCGACTTCGCCCGGGGGATGGGCATCCCCTTCGAGGCCGTCCGCTTCGAGCCCCTCGACGCCCGGGCGGTGCAGTTCCTGGAGGACCTGACCCCCAAGCAGCGGGAGACCCTCCAGGCCGCCTACGCCCTCGGCTACTACGAGACCCCCCGGCGGGTCACCCTCCGGGAGCTGGCCCGCATGGCGCACCGCGACCCCTCCTCGGTGATGGCCCTCCTCCGGCGGGCCAACCGGAAACTGCTGGAGTCGGCCTTCGGCTGAGTTTTTAAGCCCGCGCCCCCCTCCGGGGGGAATGGCGAGAGCGCGGCCGGGCGAGGCCGACCCGGTCCCGGGAAAGCCCAAATTCTACCTCACGGTGGCCTACCCCTACCCGAGCGGGGGGATGCACGTGGGCCACGGGAGGACCTACACCGTCCCCGACGTGGTGGCCCGCTTCCAGCGGATGCGCGGGAAGAACGCCCTCTACCCCATGGGGTTCCACTGCACCGGGACCCCCGTGGTGGGCATCTCGGAGCGCATCAAGCGGAAGGACCCGAAGGCGCTCTGGCTCTACGGCGACCTCTACCGGGTCCCGAAGAGGACCCTGGAGAGGTTCACCGAGCCCGAGGTCATCGTGGACTACTTCTCGAAGGAGTACCGCCGCAACATGACCGACCTCGGCCTCGCGATTGACTGGCGGAGGACCTTCAAGACCATCGACCCGCGCTACAAGAAGTTCATCGAGTGGCAGTACCGGCGCCTCATGGCGGCCGGGCTCGTCCACAAGGGCCAGCACCCGGTGAAGTGGTGCCCCAACGACAAAAACGCGGTCGGGGACCACGACCTCCTCCAGGGGGACTCGGCCGCCATCGTCGAGTACACCCTCCTGCCCTTCCGCCTCGAGGACGGGACGTTGCTCCCGGCCGCGACCCTCCGGCCCGAGACCCTCTTCGGGACGACCAACCTCTGGGTGAAGCCCGACGAGACCTACCTCAAGGTCCGCGTGGACGGGAAGGAGACCTGGGTGGTCTCGAGACCCGCGGTCGAGAAGCTGAGGAACCAGATGCGCTCGGTCGAGGTCCTCGGGGAGGTCCCGGGCCGGAGCCTTGTCCGGGCCGTGGCCGAGACCCCCCTCACCGGAAAGAGGGTCCCGGTCCTTCCCGCGCCGCTCGTGGACCCCAAGGTCGGGACCGGCGTCGTCTTCTCGGTCCCCGCCCACGCCCCCTACGACTACGCGGGCCTCGCGGACCTGAAGCGGGCGCCGGACGGCCTCGCCGACGTGGTGGCCCCCTTGGAGCCGATTCCCATCATCGACGCCCCCGGCTACGGGCCGGTCCCCGCGGCCGACATCTGCGCCCGCCTGAGCATCTCGGGTCAGGCCGACCCCAACCTCGCGAAGGCGACGGAGCAGCTCTACCGCGACGAACTGGTGAAGGGGAGGATGAAGGAGGGGCTCCCGGAGGTCGGGGGCCTCCCGGTGGCCCAGGCCCGGGACCGGGTCAAGGAGAGGCTCGGGGCCCCGGTCCTCCACGACTTCACCGGCGGGCCCGTGGTCTGCCGGTGCAACACCGAGTGCTTCGTGAAGATTCTCACCGACCAGTGGTTCCTGAAATACTCCGACCCCGCCTGGAAGGCCCAGGCCAGGGAGTCCATGGGCCGCATCCACTTCGTGCCCCCGGAAATCACCGCCCAGTTCCTCCACACGGTGGACTGGCTGGAGGAGTGGGCCTGCACCCGGCGGGTGGGGCTCGGGACGACGTTCCAGTGGGACCCGGGCCAAATCATCGAGCCCCTCTCCGACTCGGTGATTTACATGGCCTACTACACGGTGGCCCACCACCTGAACAAAGTCCCCATGTCCCGGTTCAGCGACCAGCTGTTCGAGTACATCTTCCAGGGGAAGGGAGACCCAAAGAAAGTCGGTGTCAAGGTTTCCGACCTTCAAAAGATGCGACGGGAGTTCCTCTACTGGTACCCCTACGACTACCGGTTCTCCGCCAAGGACCTCGTCGGGAACCACCTCACCTTCCAAGTGTTCCACCACGCGGCGCTCTTCCCGAAGCGCCACCAGCCGAAGGGCATCGTGGTCTTCGGCATCGGCCTCTTGGAGGGGGCGAAGATGTCCTCCTCGAAGGGGAACGTGGTGCGCCTCGGGGACGCCCTGAAAAAATACGGGACCGACACGGTCCGCTTCTTCCTCGTCTCCAGCGCCGAGCCGTGGCAGGACTTCGACTGGAGGGAGGAGGCGGTCCAGGGGGCGGCCCGCGCCCTGGATGCGTTCCGGCGGCTCGCCGCGGAGGGGCTGAGGAGCAAGCCGTCCGGAAAACCGCCTTTGGAGCCCATCGACCGGTGGCTCCTTTCCAAGGTCCAGCGGCGGGCCGGGGCCGCCGCCGAGGCGATGGAGAAGTTCCAGACGCGGCAGGCGGCCCAGGAGGCGCTCTACGGCCTCTTGGAGGACGTCCGGTGGTTCCGGAGGAGGACCGACCCGAGGCGGCCCGGGGCGCGCCACGCGCTCCGCCAGGCGGCCCGGGCGTGGGTCCTTCTCATGGCCCCCTTCGTGCCGAGGACGGCGGCGGCCCTGTGGCGGAAGGTTTCCGCGAAACCGGTAGAGGCGGAGGCCTACCCGTTCGTCGACCGCGAACTCCTCGACCCGAAAGCGGAGGTGGCCGAGGGGCTGGTGGGGCGGGTGGTCGCCGACCTCCAGGAGATTCTCCGGGTCACCGGGGCGACGCCGAAGCGGGTGGTGCTCTACGCCGCGCCCGGCTGGAGCCGGAGGCTGTTCAAGTCGGCCTTGAAGAACCCGGAGATGAAAGGCCTCATGGCCGAGGCCCAGAAAGACACCGCCCTGAAGGAGCGGATGGCCGAGGTGGCCCGGGTCGCGTCGAAGCTCCAGGGCCACATCCATTCCATCGGCCCCGGGACCGCGTTAGCGCTGGCGGGGCTCGACGAGCCGCGAATCCTGGAGGGGGCCCTCCCCTTCCTCCGGAGGGAGTTCCGGTGCCCGGTCGAGCTGCAGGACGCCGGGGCGCCGAGGGAGGACCCGGCGGGCCGGGCCAAGGGGGCGCTGCCGTTCCGGCCGGCGATTTGGGTGGAGACGCAGCCCGGAACGCCGAGCCTAGCAACCTGACGCTCTGGATGACGCGCCATCGGGGTAAGTCTTGCGGTCTCCGCTTCGCCCGGACGCGCAAGCCATACTCCCGATGGCGCGAGAAAGAAAACAAGGCCGTGGGCCAAGGGATGAAGGAAAAATAATCACCATCCCTTTTTTGCGCCCTCCAGGGCCGAAAACTTGACCCGGATGGGCGCGTGTGCGAAGTGTCGCGATGGATCCCCTCCTCTTCCTCGCCCTGGCCCTCCTCTGGGACCTCCTCCTCGGCGAGCCCCCCGAGAAACTCCACCCGGTCGTCTGGATGGGACGGGCGGGTGGATGGCTCGCGTTACGCGCCCCGGCGGGCCGCGAGGTGGTCTTCGGGTGGGCACTCGCCCTCGGCCTTCCCCTCCTCTCCGCCCTCCTCGGCGGCTTGGCCCTGCTGGCCGCGGCCCGCGTCCATCCCATCGCGACTCTTCTCGCCGGCGCCTTCCTCTTGAAATCCTCCTTCGCCCTCCGCGCCCTCGACCGGGCCGCCCGCAGGGTGGCCGAGCCCCTCGAAGCGGGCGACCTGGAGGGGGCCCGGAAAGCGCTCCCGGCGCTGGTGGGGCGCAATCCTGCGGGGCTCGACCGGGGCCAAATCGCCTCGGCCGCCATCGAATCGGTGGCCGAGAACTTCGTCGACTCGGTCCTGGCCCCCCTCTTCTGGTTCGCTCTCCTCTCCCCCGCCGGCCTCGGGGTGGAAGCCGCGCTCCTCTACCGGGCGGTGAACACCCTCGACGCCACGGTGGGCTACCCCCACCTCGCGGTGGGGCGCGGGGCCGCGGCCCTCGACACGGCGCTGAACTGGCTCCCCGCCCGGTTGGCGGGGCCCCTCCTCGCCCTCTTGTCCGAGAACCCCGGGCTCTCCTGGCGGGTGATAAACCGGGATCGAGAGGAGCCCCCGGGACACAACGGCGGATGGCCCATGACGGCCGCGGCCGGGGCGCTCGGGGTCCGCCTGGAGAAGCCGGGGGCCTACATCCTCGGGGAGGAGTTCCCGCCCCCCGGGGCCCGCGACATCCGCCGGGCCCTGGGCCTCTTCTGGAGCGCGTCAGCGGTCACGGTTGCAATGGTCTTGCTGGCGTCGGCAGTTTTGTGATCCGTTGGGGGCGGGGGAGAGGAGTTGGACCGGAATGGAGAAGGAGGTGGAGGCGGAGTCCCCGGGGGTTCACCCCCGTCGCGCCCTCTCTAAGGGAATGCGCCGACCGGGTCAACTCCGTTGCCCCTCGGCGCCTTCCTTCGGAATGCGCCGACCGGGAATCGAACCCGGACTAAGGGCTTGGAAGGCCCGTGTCATGCCGCTAGACCATCGGCGCGGCCACGGAGGAGGGGGGACGGGCCCCCCCCATCGCATCCCACCTACCCCTCCACCGATAAACGCTTTCAGCGCTCCCCGATTCGGGCAACCTTTTTTCCAGGGGTCCCATCCCTCCCCATGGCCGCCCAGGCGCCCAAGGAGGTCAAGCTCTTCGAGCCGGGGCCCCTGAGCGCCACCACCCTGGGGCTCCTGGGGCTGGTCCTGGGGATGAACCTCGCCGTCCCCTACCTCTTCGCCCGCCAGTTCGCATTTCCGGCGACCGCCTTCGCCCTCGGGGCCGCCGCAGCCCTCGTCATCTTCCTGCGGACCGTTGCCCGGCAGAGCCTGAAGACCCTCATCTACATGGCCCTCGGGTTCGCGGTCTTCTGGAGCGCGGGGGCCCCCTTCGCGGCCGCCCTCCAGCCCCCCGAGCCCGAGAGGGCGGCCTTCTGGCCCCAACCCCTCCTCTCGACGACCGACGCGCCCTCCGCCTACGCGGCCGCCGCCTCCCTGGGGCTCGCCGCCGCCGTGGCCCTGGTGATTGTCCTGAACGAGGGGGCCTCGCGGGTCTGGACGTTCGGCCTCACCGGATTCTCCGCGGTGCTGTTCGCCCTGGCCACCGGCCAGGCCCCGGGAGGCACCCGGACCGCCATCGTGCTGGTCCTCCTGGCGGTCCTCTGGACGCTCCTCAGTTACCTCATCACGAAGGGGCTCGCGGGGGGCAAGGCCACCAAGTACAAGACCGGGGAGAAGGTCCGGGCGGGGGTCCGCGCGGCCCTCCTCTCCCTCCCCGCCTACCTCCTGCTCCTCTTCGCCTTCCGGCTCTCGGCCGCCATGGCCACCTCGGACTCCACCATCGGTTTCGCCGCGTCGGACGTCGCCCGGAGCTTCGCCCGCGCCCCCCTGGCGACCGGGCTCTACTTCGGGACCGCGACGGGGCTCTACGTCCTGTTCGTGAGTCTCGTGGTGGCTGTCGCCGCCCTGATCTACGACGGGGTGCTCCACGCCCTCGGGGTGGAGCGCCAGCTGCTCAAGAGCGGCGAGACGCGCTTCGTCCGGAAGGTGGCGGCCAAGCCCGCGGCGGCCCCGGCCCCCGCCAAACCGGCCGACGCTTACGCGGAGTTGAAGGCGGGGGTGAAGAAGTTCGCCGCGGAGTTCGAGAAGACCGACCGGCTCACCGCGGCCCAGTTGCTGAACCGCTACAAGAGCGAATTCGACGTCCTCGCCGAGAAGCACCCCGGGGGCTCCAAGGAGGAGGTCCAGAGGATGCTGAAGGAGATGGAGACCGCCTTCGAAAAGAAGTATGCCTGAGGCTTGGCGCGGGTGGAGTAAGTATTAGGCCGGGAGACCTCCATCGGAGGGGATGGCCCTCCTGACCCGCGACGACTACGCCCGCATCATCGAGTCGTGCCCGGTGAAGGGGCAGGACGAGCCCATCCTGAAGGCGCTCCGCTACATCAACCTCGGCTACCCCGTCCTCCTCTACGGCCCCGCGGGGAACGGCAAGACCACCATCGCCGCCCACATCCTGAACTACCTGAAGAAGGGGTGGATCAAGTTCGAGGCCACCGAAGGGATGACGGAATACCACATCATTGGGGGGTTCCACCCCCTGAGCATGAGCGCCGACCCCGGGGCGGCCAAGGAGTTCCTCTACAAGGACGGGGCCGTGACGCGGTCGCTCCTCGACAACAAGAACCTCCTCATCGACGAGTTCACCCGGGCCCCGAGCAGCGCCTACTCCGGGCTCTTCCTGCTCCTCTCCCTCGGCGAACTGCCCCTCGAATACCGGGAGCTGGTCCTCCGGAAGCCCGAGGACTGGGTCTTCGTCGCCACCGCCAACTTCGGCGACGACGGGACCTTCAAGTTGAGCAGCGCGCTGAAGCGGCGCTTCATCCCGGTCCCCGTGGGATACCCGAAGCGCATCACCGAGGAGAAGCTCATCCGCGAGGCGGCCCCGGGGCTGCCCGACCCGGTGGTCCAGGTGATTCTCGACTTCGCGGAGGGGACGCGGGAGATGTGGCGCAAGGAGAAGGTGATTCCCCAGGGGCTCGCCACCGACGGCATCCTGAAGATGGCCCGCTACTGCGCCCTTTCCATCCAGGAGGGGACCGACGCGAAGACCGCCTTCACGGACGCCGCCCTCCACCAAGGGGTCATCGTGGCCGACGAGACCGACCCCATGAGCGTCCAACTGGTCCAGGAGTTGGCGCTGAATGTGGCGAAGAAACTGAGGTGAACATCCTGCGGACCGCGTTCCACGCGGCCTTCGGGACGACCCGGTTCCCCGCCAGCCGCACGATGCCGAAGGAGGCCTTGTCGCTGTCGGGCATGCTCCCGCCGTCCCCGGGGAAGGCTCGGACCATGGCGAAGCAGTAGACGAAGCCCCCCGCGAGGCCCGCCGACGCAATCTCGCGCCACTGCGCCCCGACCGCCTCCGCCTGGGCCTCCTCGCTCCGGGGGAAGGGGCGGAAGAGGTGCCACCCCGCCCCCCCGAGGAGGGGGGCGCCGGCGTGGGTGGCCGAGCCGAACTCGGTCACAAAAACGGGTTTCCGGGACCGGCGCAGGGCTGCAAGGCGCTCCCGGTAGGTCCACCAGTTGGTCCAGTCGCGGTAGAGGTTGGCCGAGACGAGGTCGAACGGCCCCCAATCGACCCTCTCCCAGAAGCCCGCGGCGTAGGTCAGGGGGCCGCCGAACTCCGCGCGGGCCGCGGAGGCGGTCCTCCGGAGGACGGAGTTCAGCCGGGCGTTCATCCCGCGGAGGGCCCCGAGGGCCGAAGCCGCCCCCATGGCCCGTCCCCGCGCCTCGTAGTCACCGGGGAAGAAACCGGGGGCGTCGAGGGTGAGTTCGTTGGCGACGACCAAGACGATGCGACCCGGGAACTCCTCCCGCAGGTCCTCGGCCCCCCGGGCGAGGCGTGTCACGCGGTCGGGAACCCGGGCGGCCGGGAGGTCGATGAAGCGGGGGGAGAGCCACACTTCGAACCCCAGGCGGAGCGCCTCCCGGGCGGCCCGGAGCAAATCGGATTCGCGCTCGCCGTGGAGGCGGAGCGCGTCGGCGCCGTGGGAACGAATCATGCGGAACTCGCGGCGCAGGGTGGCCGAAGGCAGGGGCCGGTGGGTGGTCCAGCGGCGGTTCCGGGGCCCCGAGATGTAGGTCAAGCCAAGGTCGTAGGAGAGGCCGCGGAGCATGCTGCTTCACCAGGAAAGCGCCATCGGGGTAAGGGTTTCGGTCCTCGCTTCGCTCGGACACGCAAGCCATACTCCCGATGGCGCCGAAGAGCGTACAAGTCCGGAAGAGTTCATCTCCGCTCTCTATGTTGGAGCCAGCAATGGACCGTCCCCCGAACGGCAAACTCCTGTGGGACATACAGGAGATTGCCCGGGCACTCAAAATACAACCTGGGGATGTTCGGGAATACTTCACTGATGGCCGCCGGGTCTCTTTCGTCATCGAGAGGCGGCTTTGCAGGGAGGTTCTGGGCGGTAGCTTAGTGGCCCGGCCAGCAAGGTTGTCGCTGTTTTGAACCGGAAAGCGCATAG
>CAZANW010000071.1:0-9129 GCA_964486625.1 uncultured Halobacteria archaeon | reverse complement strand
CACACCCGCATCTCGGCGGTGGGCTCCCCTGTCAGCGGCCACGGCGTCGCCTACGCGTTCCGCCGCCACCGGCGGGAGCCCTGGACCCTCCCCATGCTGGTGGCGAGGGGGATGCTCCCCGCGGGGGCCGCCGCGCTGCTCAGCCTCCTGGTGGACGGCCAGTCCTCCCTTCTGGTGGCCGGGGACGTGGGGGCGGGGAAGACGTCGCTCCTGACCGCGCTCCTCCTGGAGATTCCCCAGCGGACCCGCATTCTCACCATCGAGGACACTCCCGAGATTCCGGTGGAAACCCTCCAAGGGCTCGGGTGGCGCCTCCAGGGGCTCCGGACCCAGGGGGCGGTCGGCGGCTCGGCGGCCGAGGTGGCCCCGGAGACCGCCCTCCGGGCCGCCCTGCGGCTCGGCAACTCGGCGCTGGTGATGGGCGAGGTCCGGGGGCCGGAGGTCCGGACGCTCTACGAGGCGATGCAGGTCGGGAGCGCGGGGAACGTCGTCCTCGGGACCATCCACGGGGCGTCGGCCCAGGCGGTCTACGACCGCATCGTGCGGACCCTGGGCGTGCCCCACGACTCCTTCCTCATCACCGACGCGGTCGTGGTCTGCTCCCGGGTCCGGACCGGGGGCGGCCTGGCCCGGGAACGGAGGGTCCTCCAGATTGCCGAGGTGGTCCGGGGCCGGCCCGGGGACCTGCTCTTCGCCGACCTCCATCGCCTCGACCGGGGCGCCGCCTCGGAGGCCGAATTCCGGGTCTCGCCCCTCCTGGGCCGCATCGCCGCCAAGTGGTCTGTTCCGCGCGAAGAGGTCCTGGAGAGCCTGCGGGCCCGGCGCGCGGCGCTCGAAGCCCTGGTGGCCGCGGGGCGGCCCGACCTCCTGGAGGCGAGGGCGGTGGCGGCCTCCAACACCCGGTTCTGGCAACTGGTGGACGCGTCGCGGAACGGGAACGGAGTGGACTACGGAAAGGTGCTGGAGGGATGGCGGAGCTGGTTCAGGGAGTTCGCCTCGAAGAGGGGCTGAGGACCGGGGAGGTCCCGGGGGCCTCCTTCTACGTCGCCTTCGCCCGGTTCTGCCGCGGGCGCCTCGCCTGGCTCGTCGGGGACTATGAAGCGTTCGCCCGGAGGGCCGAGACCCGCGCCTCGGCGGAGCTGAAGGACGCCCTCCGGCTCGCCCGGCTGCCCCTTGAGCCCGGCCAGGTCCTCCTCGCCGCCTACGGCGCCGCCCTCCTCCTCGCGCTCCCCCTGCTGGCGTCGTCCGCCCTCCTCGTCCTCCTCGGGCTCCCGGGGGCGTGGGTCCCCGCGCTGGCGGCGGCGCTCCTCCCGGCCTCCGCCATGGTTCTCCTCTCGGACCACCCCAAGCGGCTCGCCCGCCTTGACGCCCTCCGCTCCCTGGGGGACGTGCCCGAGGTGACGGCCTACCTGGTCATGGCCCTGAGGTTGGTCCCGAGTCCCGAGGCCGCGGTCCGGTTCGCGGCGGAATCGTCGGACCGGAGCCTCGCCCGGGAACTCCGGAAGACATTGTGGGACGTGGGTCTCCGGGCCCACGCCACCGTGGAGGAGGGGCTGGCGGCCCTCGCCGACAAATTCGGCCGGCGCTCCGAGTCGTTCCGCCGCGCCCTCCACCTCCTCCGGGCCTCCACCGCCGAGCGCGACGAGGCCCAGCGGGTGATGACCCTGAACCGGGCCCTCGACGTGGTCCTGGAGGGGAGCAAGGGGCTCATGGAGGAGATGGCGGAGCGGCTGCGCCAGCCCGCCGCGATTCTCTTCTCGGTCTTCGTGATGATTCCCCTGGCCCTGGTTGCGATGCTCCCGGCCGCGGGAATCGTGGGGTTCCGCCCCGGCCCCGCCGAAGTGGCCCTCCTCTACCTGGTGCTCTTCCCCCTGGCCACCCTGCTCTACTCCGAGCGGGTCCTCCGGATGCGCCCCTTCGCATTCGCCCCTGCGCCGCTGCCGGGGGACCTCCCCGACTTTCCCGGGGCCCGCCGCAGTTTCGCCGAGGCCGCTGCTGCCGGGGCGGGGACCGGGACGGCCTCCATCCTCCTGCTCCCCGCGGCGGGTCTTCCCGCCTCCGCCGCCCTGCTCCCGGCCCTCGCCGCGGGCGGCGCCCTCTTCTCCGTCCGGTGGGCCGGGCCCCGGCAGAAACTCCGGCAGCGCGTCCACCGGATGGAGGGGGAGTTGCCGGACGCCCTCCTGGTCCTGGGCCGGCGCATCGGCGAGGGGCGCTCCCCCGAGGAGGCGCTCCAGTTCGCGGCCCGCACCCTGGAGGGCGGGGAGTTGGCGGGCGCGCTGGCCGACGGCTCGGCGCGGCTCCTCTCGGCCCGGACCGACCTGGAGGGGGCGCTGCTGGGCCCCGAGGGCGCCCTGGCCCGCCTCCCATCGGCCCGGGTCCGGGCCCTCTTCCGCCTCTTCGCGGTCTGCGTCCGGAGGAGCCCCGAGGCCGCCGGGGCCGCCATCACGAAACTCGCGGACCACCTGCGGGAGTTGAGGGGCGTCGAGGAGCGGATGAAGAGGATGCTCTCCGAGGTCACCTCCACCATGCGGACCACGAGCGGGGTCTTCGCGCCGCTCATCGGCGGGGTCACGGTGGGGCTCTCCGACACGGTGGGGCAAATCCTGGTCCGGGCCTCGGCGGCCGCCAGCCTCCCGGGCGAGGAGGCGCCCGCCCTCGCATCGAGTCCGCTGGGGCTCGACTTCCTCGCCCCCGCCATCGGCCTCTACCTCTTCGCCCTCGCCGCCATCCTGGTCCGGTTCGAGGGGGCGGTGGAGGAGGGCTCGGAGCGGGAGGGGTTCGCGGCGGCCCTCGGACCCCGGTGGGCGGTGGCGGCGGGGGTCTATCTGGCGACGCTGGCGGTCTCCCGCGGGGCGTTCGGCGGGCTGGCGGCGGGATGAGCGTCAGGTCAGCCGCAGGTCCACCACATGCTCCGTCAGTTGGAGTTTGTCGTAATAGACGGTCACGTTAATCTCCTCGTCCACCCCTCCGACGACGAGGGCCGCCGTGTCGCTCAGCTTGCCCCGGAGTTCGGTGAAGAAGTTCCTCCAGGCGGGGTAGTAGACCGGGGCGGTGAAGTTCAAATAGACGCGCCCGCCCCCGCTCTCGAAGAGGGTGACGTTGGTGGTGTTGTAGGTGGCTTGGACCCGGACCGTCCCCTTGCCGCTGAACGAGGTGGCTGTGTTCGTCGCGTTCCGGAGGCGGCTCAGGGAGGAGGCCAGCACCACCTCGCCGTTCTTCACGTCCTCGTAGACGAAGAGCTTCGGCGGGGACAGGACGGCGCCGCCCCCGCCCTGCATCAGCAGGACGCCGCCGTTGACGAAGGCGAGCCGGTTCTCCCCCTGGAGGTATTCGACCTGGGTCAAGGGCAGAGAGGTGGAGTAGATGGCCACCCCGGAGGCGTTGACCGCCCGGACGTCGAGGGTTCCGCCGGTCCCCAGGCCGAGGGACCCGCCCCCCATCTGGAGGACGGTGGTCTTCACCGGAGACTGGTCGTAGAGGGCCTTGTTCACGTCGGACTGGAGGACCAGGAACCCCTGGCGGGTGGCCTCGAACTGGATGGCGTCCTGGGCGCCGCCGAGGACGGGGAGGCCGGTGCTGTAGACGATGCCGACCGAGAGCATCACGATGACGAGAATCAGGAGCTGGCCCACCACCTCCGACACGGCCCCGTCGCCGGCCGGAGCGGGACGGACGCGGGGAGGCGGCATCATCCCACGGTCACTCCCCCGCCGGAGAGGGTCGTGATGGTGACGTTGGTCCGAGGGAAGTTGGAGGTCTGGTAGCCCCCGCCCTGGGGCCACGGGTCGAAGGAGACCCAGGAGTTGGTATAGTCGTTCGTGGTCGTCAGAGAGGAGTCCGTCACCGTGACCTGAAACTGGAGGGTCTTCAGTTCGTTGATTTTTACGTTGGAGTAGGCCCACTTGAGGGTCGTGGTTCCGTTGGCGTTGCTGATGACCGTGGTGTTGGCCGGGAGCGCGGAGTTCACCGGGGCGACCCCGACCGGCAGGGTGTCCTGGACCGTGACGTCGTAGGCCGCAATCTCCTTCAGGGTCCTAGCGATGGTGTTGTAGATGCTGGCGAGGTCCTCCGCCGACGCCGCCACGAAGGCGTAGGCCGGGTCGGAGGCGATGTCCCGCATCAGGCTGGTGTTGGCGTCGGTCCCGAAGGCAATCGTGAAGACAACCGTTCCATTGGACTTGACGTATGTCGCCTCTTGGAGGGCGTGGACCACCGGCGTGGTCCCCGAGCCGCTGCAGGCCGTGGGGAGGCCCCGGGTGGGCTCGCCGTCGGAGAGCAGGATGATGACTGCGCTGGTGTTGTTCTTTTGGGCCTGCGTCCCCTGGTAGTAGAGGCTGAGGGCGGTCAACTGGTTCTGGGCGTGGCGGAGGGCGAAGGCGGTGGGGGTGTAGGAGCCCTCGGACAGCCCCAGGATGGCCGCCCGCGTGGAGGCGTGGTCGCCGCTAAGGAGGGTGCGGTTCGGGGCGTCGCAGGAGTCGGGGATGGAACTGGCGTTCACGCTCTGGGAGTCGGGGAACTGGACCAGGCCCGACTTGTCGGTGGAGTTGTTCAGGAGCCCCACGAAGACGTGGCTCGCGGTTTTCGCCCCATCAATCTTGCCCTCCTGCATGGTGAGGCTCGCGTCCTGGGTCCCGGTCGGGAAGTCCGCGACCACGTATGCCTCGTAGTCTCCGCTGGCGGAGGTCCGGGCGTAGTCGTAGGGGCTGCCGGAGTCGCTGCTCCAGGAACTGGTGCCCCCCGGCCGCGCCCAGAGGACCAGCGCCTTGCTCCCGTTCACCGCCAGAGCCTCGATGTTGAAGTATTCGAGGCTGCTGAGGCTCTGCTGGACCGAGGTGTAGTTGCGGTTGAGGACGGTGGCGCCGGAGGCGCTGATGGTGCCGGTGGTCGAGTTGGAAGTGGTGGAGCCCGTGTAGAAATTCAGGTTGTAAGCCTGGGAGCCGCTGAAGAAGTTCCCGCGGACCTTCACCCCCCACCACCCCGCAGGCGGGGAGGCGAAGTCCTGGTACTCGCCGTAGGTGGGGGGCGAGAAGGAGTTGGCGAAGTGGGTCCAGCCGCTCCCGGAGGAGGTGCAGGAGGAGCCCCAGGTCGCGCTACCGGTCCGGTTCTGGCAGGCGTCGAGGTTCTTGGTGCCCCCGGTGTCGACGACCTCGATGCGGAAGGAGGCGGGGGGGCCGGCGAGGTTGTAGGAGTGGGTGTTGGTGGAGCCTGCGCTCACGGTGTCGGAGAGGGTCTGGGTGAGGGCGAGCGTGGTGACGTTCGCGTAGACCCGCACGCTCTGGGCGCCCACGGGGAAGTTGCCGACGACATGGGCGGTCCAGTTCCCCGCCGCCGGGCTGGCGAGGCTGAAGGTCTCGGAGGTGATGCCCGTGGTCTGGGCCCGGGTGGTGGTCCCGCTCGGGTCCTCTACCCAGAGGTCGATGTCGCAGGAGAGGCCGGTCCCGCAGGTGGCGGCCCCGTTGTGCTGGGCCGTCACGTCGAGGTTGCTGGCGCCCGAGGGAACGGTGAAGTTGTAGAGGAACTGGCTCGGGGCGACGGTCCCGAGGGTCGTGTTCACGTTGGTGTAGTCGGACATGCTCCCCGAGGTGTCGAGGGCGAGGACCACGTCGGCGCTCCGCTGGGTCGTGGACTCCCCGCACCCGAAGAGGGAGAGGGTGACGGTCGCCGTGCCGCCCGGAGTGATGTTGGTCGGGGTCACCGCCTTGTCGTATTCGAGGCAGGGGGCGGGGTCGGAGGCCACCACCTGGACCGTCGCGGCGTCTCTCGCTTGCGCCCCGTTGCCGTCGGTGACCGTGAGGGTCACGGTGTAGTTCCCGGCCGCCGGGTAGCTCCGGACCTGCTTGGCGAGGGTCGAGTTGCTCCCGTCCCCGAAGGTCCAGAGGAAGGAGAGGGGCGCGTCCCCGCTGGAAAGGGTCCCGTCGAAGGTGACGTTCCGGCCCACCTTAACGGTGAGGGGGTGGACGAGGGCCACGGCCACTGGAGGCGACGTTTTCGAGATGGAGAAGGAGACCTTTCCTCCGCCGGAGGAGCTGGTGAGGGAGCCGTCCACCGGGACGCTCCGGGCCACGCCGGAGAGGGTCACCCGGGCGTCCACCGACCCTCCCGGGTCGGTCACCCGGACCTCCTTGTCGCTCCCGGAGTTGGCGAAACTCACGGTGAAGAGGTTGTTTCCGATGCTCAGCGGAACCCGGATGGTGGAGTTCAGTTTTCCCTTGCTCGGCGGCGACACGACGTAGGTGTCCATGACCTGGGCCGCCACGTAGTTGGCCACGTCCGCGAACTCGCTCTGCATGGCGAGGGTCCCGGGACGGAGGGCGCCCCCGCTCCCCAGCATGGCCGCGGCGGCGAAGGTCCCCATGATGCCTAGGACCATGATGTAGCCCGTGACCGAGGAGACGGCCCGGTCGTTCCGCCGAAGTCCCGGGTCCCTCGGGAACCCTCCCGTCCCGTCGGGAACTCTCTCGCTTCGCCGGGACGATGGTTCCGTCATCATACCGCCACCGCCTCCGTGGACTCGTAGAGGACGCCCGCGTCGTCGAAGATGACCGTGAGGGTGACGCCGGAAAAGGTGGATTGCCCCTCGAAAACGACGGGATTGGTCCGGAGCTCCAGGTAGGCTCCCCGGAGGGCAGCGAGTTTCCCCAGTTGAGCGCTCGCGTTGGCCATGACGGCGGTGAAGGTGGCGGGGTCGTAGGCGCTCCGCTGGGCCGCCGACTTCACCGCCGCCACCGCCTGGAGGCGGAAGTCCCGGATGGCGCTCTTCGGGAAGGTCAGTTCCGACTGGGTCGTCAGGAACCCCGCCAAGGCGATTTCATTCAGGAATACCGCCGCGGCGACGAGGCCCAGGGTCAGGCCCAGGCCCATGAGGATGAGCATCTGGCCACTGTCGCCGGGAGGGGAGGGGGGCTCCGTCCCCCTCCCCTCCAGTCCACAGGCCCGCTCTCCCCACCCCCCGGCTCGCTCATGGCTCGCGCGAACGCGGCGAGGAGGGGTTTTGGTCACAGCCACCAGAGCTCCAGCCCAAGGAGGGCCGCCCGGGGCCGCGTCGCCCCCGAGGACTCGCCGCTCAGATTCAGCCAGAGGGGAGAGGAGTTCGTGAGCTGGTCGTTGTAGAGGACGAGGTAATGGCGGACGGTGACCCCGTTCTCCGGCGGGCGCACGTAAGGCGTGAGGTTCCGGTAGGTTACCACCCCGGTGGAGTCGTTCACCGACCCCAAGTAGTAGTTCACACGGGCCCGGGCGGGGAGGAGGTTTCCGACCTCGGCGCTCAGGTTGGCGGGAACCCGGTAGGTGGTGTTGATTTCCGCCACCAACTGGGCCAGGCGGGCATCCCCGAGGGCGTAGAGGGCGTCCTTGCCCAGGAGTTCCAGGTTCACGTCGAGGGTCTGCTCCGAGAGGGGGACGAGGATGGTCTTGGTCTGGGCCACGGTGACCAGGGCGAGGACGACCAGGGAGGCCGCCGCGAAGCCCTCCAGGACCTGGGAGGCGCCGCGGTCATCCCGGAGCATCTACCACACCTCCACGACGAGTTTGGCCACGGGCCGGCCCGCCCCGGTCCTGTCCGTGCTTGCCAGCAGGTAGGAGCCGGCCACGTTCTTGACCCGGAGGCAGAACTTCATGGTGGTCTCCGGGGCCCCCCCGCCGTTGAGGATGGAGGTCAGGTCGTGGGTGTAGGTGATGTCGGGGTCGGCGCCGTTGTCTTCGGCGATGTAGGCGTAGTCCGCCGGGGCCCCCGCGCAGGTCGGGCCCGGCTCGTTCAGCTTCATCTTCACGTAGGCTGGGGGCGGGGGCGTCGAATTGTAGCCCGTGACGGTCACGGTGAAGGAGGCCACCGGGAGGGCCGCCGACAGCAGGATGTCGAGGTCGGCGGCGGGCCCGTTGGTGGTGATGCCTCCCGTGCCCGAGAGGTTGCCGGAGGGGTCGTCGATGGCCACCACCCTCTCCACCCGCTCCCGGTTCTCCACCGATACAATCGCGCGGCCCGCTGCCAGGAGGCGGGTCCCGGCCAGGTCGGTCGCGTAGAGGGGCCGGCTGCTGTTGCTGTCGAGCCGCTGGAGCGAGACGTTGTAGCGGGGGTTGTTCAGACTGGCGTTCATCCCGAGTTCGATGCGGAGGCTGTCCGGGGAGAGGGCGCTGGAGAGGTTCCGGAGGGCGCCGATTTTCGGCAGGGTGAGGAGGTTGGGGCTGTCGCGGCTCTTGGCGAGCCCAACACGGGCCACGGCCGTGGCGTTGGAGGCGTAGTTCTCCCAGTCGGAGGTGTTCAGGGAGCCGCTCACGGCGAGGCCGGGGTCCTCCACGAGGGTGACCGAAGTCCGGTAGGCCACGGGGTGGAGTACTGTCTCCTGCTGCTGGTAGGAGGTGTAGAGGAAGGGGGCGGCCTGGAGGACGAAGAAGAGGGCGGGGGTGAAGACCAGGAACCCCATGAGGAAATCCAGGGACGCAGCGGCCGCCCGGTCGTCCAAGCGCCCCCGCCGGGTCCCGCGGCGCCCGTCGTGGTCCCACGCCGCGCTTTTTGCGGCAGGGCCGGGCGGAGGCGCTTGCAGGGCGAATGGGGGCCGAGAGGGGGCGAGAGACGGGGGTAAGGTCCGAGTCCTCGAACTCAAGCGGAGGAGGGCCCTCCTCCCGGCGCTCCCCATTCAGATATCTGACGGCGACTCCAATAAAGCCCGTTTTTCATCCGCGGAGGCTCCCGAATCCCCGCGGAGATTTCCGCGGAGGTCAGGTTCTTTATGGAAGTCCAAGATTTCGGGGGATGGAGGAGGTCCGCTACTCCCCGTGGAAGGCCTCGGCGCCCCCTCGGACCGAGGTGAGCCTGGAGTCGTTCCAGGCGCTCTTCCAGAGCCGCTACCCCAACAAGATGAACCGGGTGGCCCGGGCCTTCCTGGAGGCCTACGCCGCCGCGGCCCGGGAGACCCTCGCCTCCCACGACCGGTTTCCCAACCTCCAGGAGGTCCAGCGGAGAATGGAGAGCGGCGACGCCTACAACTTCAAGCACAGGCTTGCGGGGAGCGCCTCCTTCTTCCGGGAGGTGGACCTCCGGCCCCAGGGGGTGTTCCTGGTCCCCGCGGCCCTCGCCTTCGTGGACCGGAGCGGGACCTACTCGGCCCTGGAGTTCGACTTCGAGGCCGGGAG
>CAZANW010000070.1:0-9277 GCA_964486625.1 uncultured Halobacteria archaeon | reverse complement strand
AGGACCCCGTCCGCCCCGATGGAGCGGTGGCGGTCGCACACCCGGGCGGCGAAGTTGGCCTTGCGCTTCACGAGGTCGCGGCGGCGCTCGTCGATGAGGATGAAGTCGTTCCCGGAGGAGTGGAGTTTGGCGAAGGGGATGGACATTGCAGGTCGAACTACTCCCCGTTCGGAATAAATCTCACGACCACGCATCGCTCTCCCGGTTCAACCTCCGGGCCGGCACCCCGCCCCGCACCTCGCCCGGCGCGATGACCTCGTTCTTCGGAACCACCGAGTTGGCCCCGACGACCGCGCCGTCGCCGATGTCCGCCCCCGCCAGAATGGTGGCGTATTGCCCGATGGTGGCCCCCTTGCCAATGCGGACCCGCTTCCGGTGGATGTGCCCCTTCTCCGCCGAGTGGGCGATGATGCAGGCGTCGCCGCCAATCACCGCGTCGTCCCCGATTTCCAGCAGGTCGCAGTCGTGGACGACTGTGGTGTTGATGATGACGTTCTTCCCGATTTTGGCCCCCATCATCCGGTAGAACATGGGGAGCAGCGGCCCGTTCCGGAACCAGGGCAGAATCGTGAGCCGCGCGGCCATCAGGAGGCCGTTGTAGGAAGCGAACTGGGCCGCGTCGAGGCTCCAGATGGGGATGGCCCCCTCCTTCCCCCGGAACCGCATCGCGAGCCGCGCCCCGGCGAGGACGAAGAGGAGGACGAAGCCGAAGAGGAAGTAGGCCCAGGCGATGGAGGTCGTGACCACGAGGAGTTTCAGGGGCAGGGGCCAGGCGAGGGGCCGGACCCAGCCCCACACCCCGAGGAGGAAGAGCGCCGAGGGCAGCGCCGCGATTCCGAGCATCACCCCGGCGAAGAGATACATCGCCGGGAAGTAGATGCGGTAGCCGATTTCGAGGGTGCGCCGGGAGAGTTGCACGGGAGCCTCCTCAGGCCCTTCCGTAGATGGGGATGGCCGCCCCGCTGACCGATTTCGCCCGGTCCCCCGCGAGGAAGAGGAGCACCTCTGCGACCTCCCCGGGCCTCACCCAGGCCGAGAACTCCCCGTTGGGCATCACCCTCCGGTTGGCCGGGGTGTCGAGGATGCTCGGGCAGACCGCGTTGACGGTGACTCCCGACTCCTTGAGTTCCTCGGCCAGCGCCTCCACCAGCCGGAGCACCCCCGCCTTGGCGGCGGAGTAGGCGGCGGCCCCCGGTTCGCCCCGGAACCCCGCGCGGGAGGAAACGCAGAGAATCCGGCCCGACCCCTGCCGGGCCATCGCCGGCGCGGCCGCCTTGCAGGCGAGGAAGGCCGTTTTCAGGTTCAGGTCGAGCATGTAGTCCCAGTCTCGCTCGGGGGTCTCGGCCACCGGCGGGCCCCCGAGGTAGCCGCCGACGAGGCAGACCAAGACGTCGAGGCGGCCCTGCCGTTTCACAATCTCCCGGACCGCGCGCTGGACCTCGCGCTCCTTCGTCACGTCGCACTTCACCGCCGCGGGGCGGTTTTTCAGGGCGCGGGCCTCCTTCTCCAGCGCCGTGACCTCGCGCTCGTAGATGTAGGTCGTGGTCGTTCTCGCTCCGGCCCGGCAGAAGGCGCCCGTCACCACCCGGCCGAGGTCGCCGGTGCCGCCGGTGATGAGGACCGCCTTCCCGTCCAGAGACACGCTCGCATTTTTCTTCTTGAAGCCAAAAGGGTTCGCGTGCCTCGCGTTCCTGTGGCCCTCCTCGGCGCCACCGGATTCACCGGGGGGTTCGCCGCCCGGGCCCTCGACCTCTCCGGGGAGCCCTTCTTTCTCGCGGGCCGCCGGGTCGGGGCCCTGAAGGAGGTGAGCCGTGGGCTGGAGTCGAAGCCCGAGGTGCTCAAGGCCGACGCCACCGACCCCGCGAGCCTCCGGGCCCTGGTGAAACGGGTCGAGTCCATCGCGTCCACCGCGGGCCCCTTCCTCCGCCTCGGACCCCCCGTGGTGGAGGCGTGCCTGGAGGCGGGGACCCACTACACCGACACCACCGGCGAGCCCCCCTTCGTGAAGTGGGTCCACGACCAGCACGCTGCGGCCCGGCGGAAAGGGTGCGCCCTCGTCCCGGGCGTCGCCATCATCCCGGGCCTCGGGGACTTCGCCGCCGCCCTCGCGGCCCGGTCGGTGAGGAGGCCCGAGGAGGTCGAAATCCGCCTGCGGCAGTGGGTCTCCGGGGCGGGGGGGCTCAACGTGGGCCGGGGGACCCTCCGGAGCCTCCTCGAACTGATGGGCGAGCCGTGGTACGGCTTCCGGGAGGGCGACCACTTCGAGAAGTCGAGCCTCCGAGTCTCCCCCGCAGGCGTCGAATTCCCCTCCTGCGAGGTCCTCACCGTCCCGCGCCACCTGAAGGTCCGGCGGGTGGTGGCTGCCGTCTCGCTTCCGCCACTGCTGGCCCCCGCGGGGCGGCTGCTGGAGGGGCTGGAGATTCCGGCCCGGACCCCCTGGGCGCGGAGATTCGTCCGGCTCGCCGACCGCCTCCCGGGGCTCTCCGACGCGGAGGCGGACTCCCGGGCCCGCGTGGGGGTCCGGGCGGTGGTCCGCGGGGGCGGGCAGGAGGCGGAGGCGCTCCTGAAGGGCAGGACCGTCTACGACCTCTCGGGCCGGATGGTCGCCCGCATGGCCCTCCACCTGGCCGGGGAGGGGCCGCCGGAGCCCGGGGCCCTGGCGCCAGCCCAGGCGGCGGAGCCGGAAGCGTTTTTGAGGAGCGTCGGGGTCGAAGTCGAATGAGTCAGGAGGGGGAGGACTTCTCCGCGCCCCGCCACACCGCCACCAGGTAGAGCCCCACGACCAGGTTGAACACGGGCGCCCCGCCGATGCCCATCAGCCCCATCTGGCTCAACCCCCGCACTCCGGAGATGTAGACCGGGTCCGCCGGGACCTCGATGAGCCGGAGCGCGGCGACCACCAGGAGCCATGCGGGCTCTTTCGGGGCGCGGAGGGCGGCGACCGCCTGGAAGAAGGCATACCCGAGCCAGACGACTCCGGTCCTCTGGAGGAGGTAGGTCGGGTCCCCGGCGGTCCCGGGGTGGAGCAGCGATACGTAGAATCCGGGGGCGAGCAGCGCGCTCCCCCCGAGCCAGACATCGAAGGCGGCGAGGGCGCCGACGAGGACCCGGGCGTGGCGCACGTGGCTCTGCGGCAGGCGGAGCCGGTCGAGGAGGCTCACGCCCCCTCCTTTGAGAGGACCCTTTTAAGGCTGCGCCCCGCCAGGGCCCCCAGGAGCGCCAGGAGCCCGGCGAAGAGGAGACTCGCCAAGACCAGCACCGGCAGGCCCGCGGCCCCGAGAAGAGCCGAGCCGAAGGCCCCCACCACCCGGCCCGCGGGCGTCGCCGCCAGCTGGACGACGAGAAGGAGGAACCAGCCCAGGAGGGCGCCGCAGACCGCCGAGCGGTAGGGTCGCTCCCGGGCGAGCCAGCCGCCGGCGATTCCGGCGAGCGCGGCCGCCTGCCAGAGGCCCGCCGCGGCGCCCGCGAGGGTGGCGAGGAACGCGACGCTGAAGGCCCGCTTGTCCATCATGGCGACATCACCAGCCTGCTCTCGGGGCTGGGAATCTCCTCGGGCCTCGTCCCGAAGGCGACCGGGTGGTAGTCGCCCTTGAGCCACAACTTCAACTGGTCGTCGTAGTGGGGCCCGCTGAAGTCGCTCGACTCGCCCCCGGGCAGGACCACCCGGCTCCGGGCGGGGTCCGCGAGGTCCACCACCATCCGCCACGAAGCGCCGCTGGCGAGGTTCCGGGCCTGGGGGGCGTTCTCCGGGATGGGCAGGAGGTCGTTCTCCCGGTGGACCGGGAGCTCACTCTCGATGGAGACCGGCGAGACGGTGAAGAACCAGCCGCCGATGGCGTAAGGGCCCCGGCCCAGCCCCGGGAGGCCGGAGAGGTGGTTCAGGACCAGGAGGTGGGCGCGGCCCCAGGTCCAGGTCGTCATGTCGGGGCCGAACTCCCTCTCCAGGTCCCGGAGGGCCTCGTCGAAGGCCAGGAGCAGGATGTCGTCCCGGGTCTCGCGCTGCGGCGTCCACGTCAAATCGAACCAGTGCGAGTCCGGTTCGAACTTCGTCAGGTGCTCCAGCCTCTCGATGTTGGGCTTCAGGGCGCCGGGGTCGAGGCCCGCCGCCGCGTAGTCGTCGGCCCAGGTCAGGTTGCGGTAGGCCTTCAGGAAGCGGGTGTAGAGCGTCGGGGCTACGAGGTCGGGGAGCATCTCGCCCCCCCAGTCGCGGAGGTATGCGACGGCCCTCTCCATCCGCGGAGTCCTTCCTCCGGGGTTGCGGTCGTAGGCCGCCACCAGATAAGGCGTGAACTCGCGGCCGTCGATGGCCACCTTGTCGAACTGGAGCCGGGCGAAGGTGTCGGGGCTCTGGGTCCCGTTCCGCAGCACCTCGTTGATGCGCCGCGAGCGGTAGCCGTCGGAGAGGTCCCAACCGAGCCCCTCGCAGGTCACGTTGTCGGCGCAATAGGTGTAGTTGCGGGCCGACATCTGGTTCGCGCTCGCCAGGAAGCCCTGCCGGGGGTTGAACGCGTGGGGGTATGCCTCGAAGGGGACAGTCCCGGCCCAGTCCTCCTCCGTGAGGTTGGAGCCGTTGGTGAGGGTGTAGCCGTCTTGGCCCTTGCGGACCGGGAAGGTCCCCGCGGCCCACATGGCGATGTTCCCGTCCCGGTCGGCGTAGGCGAAGTTCAGGGGCGGGCACTGCCAGTAGCGGAGCCCCTGGAGGAAGTCGGAGTAGTTCCGGGCGCGGTCGATGAGGAGCATGGCGAGCCCCTCGCGGGTGGGCTGGGCGCAGGTCCACCGGACCGCCACCGTTCGGTTCGACCTCTCGAGGAGGGGGCCCTGGACCGTCTCCCGGAGGGTGAGGACCTGGTCGGGCGCGCCCCGGACCTTCAGGGTCTCGGTCCACGTTTTCGGCTCGACCCACTCCCCCCGGTAGAGGTAGCGCCCCCGGGAGTCCCAGGAATACTCGTAGAGGTCCATCACGTCGCCGCCCACGTTGGTCATCGACCAGGCGATGCGGTCGTTGAACCCGATGAGGATGGCCGGGACGCCCGGGACGACGACGCCATATTCGTTGGCGCCGGGGGTGACGATGTGTGCCTCGTACCAGACGCTCGGCAACTGCAGTTGCAGGTGGGGGTCCCCGGCGAGGATGGGGGCGCCCGTGGAGCTCCGGTTGGGGCCGACCGCCCAGTTATTGGACCCCGCGCGGGCCGGGGAGCTCGCCCCCGCGACCTGGGGCTGCCGGGAGACGAGCCCCGGGACCCCGGTCGGACTCCACTCCCCGTCGGGGATGACCGGAAGGGTGAGATTGTTCCCGAGGAGGAAGAGGTCGCCCCACACCCTCTCCGGCCCGAAGGCCCGTTCGAGGTCCGCGAACTGGAGGTCGGAGAAATCGGCCGCCAGGAAGTAGGCGAACAACTTCCCGATGGCGAGGGAGTCCACGGGCCGCCAGGGCTCGGGACGGTAGCCGAGGAGTTTCAGTTCTGTCGGCAGGCCGCTGTCCGGGACCCGGGCCAGGTAGGCGTTGACGCCCCGGGTGAAGGAGCCGAGGAGGCGCTCCTCCTCCGGCGAGATGCTCTCCAGGGAGGCCTGGGCGGAGCGCTGGAGGCCGATGGTCCGCATGAACTTGTCCAGCACCACCGTGTCCTTCCCGAGAATCTCCGAGAGGCGCCCCTCCGCCAGGTGCTTCTGGACGACCATCTGGAAGATGCGGTCCTGCGCCTGGACGTAGCCCAGGGCGAAGGCCGCGTCCCCGTCGCCCGAGGCGAAGATGTGGGGGACCCCGTAAGAGTCCCGGACCACGGTCACCGGGGCCGAGAGCCCCTCGAAGCGGAGGGTCCCGCTCTTGGGCTCGTCCGGGGGCGCGAAGAGGCCGGTGGTCGGTCCCAGGAGGGGGCCCACGGCGGGGACCATGCCACGGGGGGTCGAGGCGAGAAGCAGGAGGAGGGCCAGGGCCGCGGAACTCGCCACCAGCAGAATCCGCGGGTTCATCCCGCCAAAACGGGGGCGGGATTAAAAAGAGTCCGTCCCGCTTCACCGTCTCCTGTCGAAGAAAAGTTGATTCCCGACCCACCCATGGTCCTCGGAAATGGCCCGCCCCATCTGGAAACCCTCCCGGGAGATGGTGGAGCGGGCCAACATCACCCGTTTCATGCGGAGACACCGCATCCGGACCCTCCGCGACCTCCATCGCCGCTCCACCGGGGACATCGCCTGGTTCTGGGACGCGGTCTCGAAGGACCTCGGAATCGAATGGTTCGCGCCCTACCGGAAGACCCTGGACGACTCGAAGGGCGCCCCCTGGGCCAAGTGGTTCGTCGGGGGCAAACTGAACGTCACCCACAACTGCGTGGACCGCCATGCCCGGGGGCCGCGCCGGAACAAGGTCGCGATTGCCTGGGAGGGCGAGGAGGGCGCGGTCCGCAAGTGGACCTACCGCGACCTCGACGCCGAGGTGTCGCGGGTCGCCAACGGCCTCCTCGAACTGGGGGTCCGGAAGGGGGACCGCGTCGGCATCCAGATGCCCTTCGTCCCGGAGGTGGTGGCGGCCATCTTCGCCACCGCGAAAATCGGCGCCGTCTACATCCCCATCTTCTCGGGCTTCGGCGCCTCCGCGGCGGCGGCGCGCCTCGCGGACGCGGGGGCGAAGGTGCTCTTCACCGCCGATGGATTCCCGAGGCGCGGGAAGCCGGTCGCCCTCAAGCCGGTGGCCGACGAGGCGGCGGCGCAGGCGGGGGTCGAAAAGGTCGTGGTCCTCCGCCGGGCGGGGCTCGACGCGCCCCGGACCCCGCGGGACGTGGACTACCGCGAGATGGTCTCGCGGCAGAAATCGAGGTGCGCAGCCCGCCCCATGGACTCCGAGGCGCCCTTCCTCATCATCCACACCTCCGGGACCACCGGCAAGCCGAAGGGCGCGGTCCACGTCCACGGCGGCTTCCTGGTGAAGATTGCGAGCGAGGTGGCCTACGCCTTCGACCTGAAGGACCCCGACGTTCTGTTCTGGCTCACCGACCCGGGGTGGATTATGGCGCCGTGGGAACTGGTCGGGGCCCTCGCTCTCGGGGGCTCGGTCCTGCTCTACGACGGCGCGCCCGACTTCCCGGACCCGGACCGCCTCTGGAGGCTCGCCGAGTCCCACGGCGCCACCATCTTCGGCATCTCCCCCACCGCAATCCGGGCGCTCATGGGGCGCTCCGACCCCGCGTTACACGACCTCTCCTCCCTCCGCCTCCTCGGCTCCACAGGGGAGCCCTGGAACCCGGAGCCCTACAAGTGGTATTTCGAGAGGGTCGGAGGGAGGCGCTGCCCGGTCATCAACATCTCGGGCGGGACCGAGGTGGGCGCCTGCTTCCTCTCCCCGCTCCCGGTCCAGCCGCTCGTCCCCTGCAGCCTCGGGGGACCCGCGCCGGGGATGGACGTGGAGGTGTTCGACGAGAACGGCAGGCCGGTCCGCAACGAGACCGGAGAACTGGTCTGCCGCTTACCGTGGCCCGGCATGACCCGGGGGCTCTGGAAAGACCCGGAGCGCTACATCGAGACCTACTGGTCGCGCTGGCCCGGCGTCTGGGTCCACGGCGACTGGGCGCGCATCGAGGACGGGCAGTGGTTTCTGCTCGGCCGGAGCGACGACACGCTCAAGGTCGCCGGGAAGCGGGTCGGGCCCGCGGAGGTGGAGTCGGTTCTGGTGGAGCACCCCGCCGTCGCCGAGGCGGCCGCCATCGGGGTCCCCCACGAGGTCAAAGGACAAGCCATCGTATGCTTCGCCATCCCGAGGCCGGGGCAACCAGTTCCAGACGGGGGCGCCTTGGCGGAGCACGTGGCCTCGCGGCTCGGGAAGGCCCTGAAGCCGGAGCGGGTCCACGTGGTCGCGGCGCTGCCGAAGACCCGCAACGCGAAGATTGTGCGGCGGGTGCTGCAGCGCGTCTATACCGGGCAGCCGCCGGGGGACCTTTCGACGCTGGAGAACCCGGATGTGCTGGAGGAGATTGGGAGGCTGGGGGGCGGGTGATTGCCCGGTGCGGGATGGGCGCGGTTCGCCGGTCCGGCGAACATCCGGGAGCCAGAGGTTTTAACTCCGCCCCTTCTCCCCATCGCCCATGCGGGTCTATCTCGACGCCTGCGTCTGGCTGAGGCCCTACGACGACCAGAACCAGCCGAGGATTCGAAGGGAAACCCGGGCCGCGCTCGGAATTCTGGAGGCTGCTGAGAGGGGTGATCTCGACCTTGCGGTCTCGGCTCTTCTGAGGGAGGAGATGTCGGGCATGATTTCCGAGCGCAAGCGGGACGCCGCCGAGTTGCTGGCGTTGTGCCGCGTAGAGGCGGTGTCGAGTCCGGATGCTTTCCGCCTCGCCCGCGAACTGATGACTTCCCTGAACTTGGACCCGGAAGACGCCCTGCACGTTTCCCTGGCGGCGGGAGCGGCAGAAGCGTTTTTAACGTGCGACGACGAATTGTTGAAGCGAGCCAAGATGGTCGAAGAAGTCCTCTCCAGCAACGGGTATCGTCTCCGGGTCCAGAGCCCGGTGGACTTCATGGGGCGATGGCAGAAGCCAAGTCGGTAGCCCCTGCGGAGGTCATCCGCGAGGGGGTCCGCGCCCTGGTGGATCGCCTGGGGCCTGCCAAAGCGGCCCGGTTCATCGCGGCCATGGGGGGGGAGGGCGACAGCGTGCGCGAGGTCCGAGAGATGCGGGGAAAAAGCACCCTGGACGAGTTGATCCGGAGGGTGCAAGCCCGGGAGCGAAGTTCGCGCAAATAGGACAGGCGATGGCGGCGAAGAGAGCGGCGACCCGGGACGTGATGCGCGAGGGGACGGGCGCCCGGATAGAGGGGCTGGGGCCTGCAGACACCGTGCGCTTCATCGCGGCGTTCGGGGGATGTCTCGACGCCGGAGAACCCGGAGGTGCTGGAGGAGTTCGGAAGGCTGAGGGGCGGGTGATTGCCTGTCTGCGTCCTACATGAAGCGTAGGCCGGAATCTACGCCCGTGTAGGACGGACGCTGAGTTCTCCCTTCAAAGAATATCGGAGAGGATAAACATTCCTACGCCCGCTGTGATTATTATTCCACCAATTATTATTCCCTCTCGTCTAAGCCGCAACATAAACGCGACTGCCACAAAACCGATACCTGCGGCATTGAACCGGAGAGCGTCTTTGAGTGACAGAACCACGAATTGCACTATGAATGTGGCAAGAAGGACGAGAAGGATTGCATAAAGCGCCTCCTTCCGCAATAATACGCTAGGTAAAAGGTCAGGCCCCTGAGGGGCCCCCACCCGCCCGCAGGGCCTCCCGAACC
>CAZANW010000069.1:0-9354 GCA_964486625.1 uncultured Halobacteria archaeon | reverse complement strand
CCGAAGGGGCTGCCGTGGATGGCGGGGTCGGGGGCGGAGAAGGTCCCGCAGCCCCCCAAGCACGCGTAGTCGCCGATTTTGTGGAGGGTCGCCTTGACCCAGGCCGGGACGAACCCCCTCCTCGGGGCGCGCTTTCTCGCGGGCCTCGGCGCTCTCGGCGGGGCGGAGGCGCCCAGCCCCTCTTCGGCGCAGGGCTCTCGCGAGTTGCTCGCTGACTTCTGCCAGTTCTCGCCGGAGTTCCCCGTTCTCCCGGCGCAATTCGTCCATCCCCTCGCACATCTATCCTAGACATAGGTCCCATCGGACGTGCGTTTTTCCGGGCGCGCCATCGGGAGCGGGTCGCGGCAGCCCTGCCATCTTTCGGTAGCGTCTGGACTACCCTGGCCTCTTACGGGAGACGATATGCGGGCCCCGCGGGAGGACCTCCTTGGCCCTCCCGAAGGGTTTATAGTCCCCTTGTTGGGTTTAGCCCCGGCCGGATTCGAACCGACGTCGCGAGGACCAGAGCCTCGCAGGATTGACCACTACCCCACGGGGCTTCGTACCCGTGTTTGGCATAACTCCCGTTCCCCCGTATAAACCTCTTCCGGAGACGGGCTCTCCCGCAGCCGAAAATTAAAAACATGCTCGGTCCCACTACCTGGCCCTTGCACACTTCCGGACAACTACTCCAAAACGGTAAGGTAGCGCAGTTAGGCCATACAATTCGTTTCAAACCGGCACCGGTAACTCCACCGGGTCCAACTTCAGCACGTACCCCGATCTCCGGCGGAGCAGTGTGACCCGGGTGTGGGTGGCAGTGGCGGGAAGGGTGTCGGTGACGTTCAGCGCCAGGATAATCCAGCGTCCATGGATGCCCGCCGACCCGACTCGGAGCGTCCGGGTTTGCGGAGTCTCACGAGACAGTGGTGCGCCTCGACTCATCGTCTTCCCTTCCATCCCAGGACGGCCCCCGTCCCGGGGATGAAGCAGGCGCTGGGCCCCCCTCTGTTGCCGGACCGAAATTGTGCGGAACTGGACCTGAAGGCAGGTCCGTCCGGAGCGCTTTTTCCTTCCGCCGCCTCTCTCTGCTCCGATGGCCTCCCGCTCCAATTCCGGCTACGCGACCCTCCTCGACGCCCTCATCTTCCTCGTCCTCGTCTCCATCGCCGCCGCCCTGGTGTTCAGCACCCTCTCCCGTTCGGCGAGCCTCCGGGCGGCCACGGAACTGAGGAGCCAGAGGCTCGACTCGGCGGCCATCGACGCCATGCTGGCAACGAGGCCCGACGGTCGGGACCTCGGCATGCACATCGGGGACAGATTGCTGGCCCAGATGGTCGAGGAAAAGGATTGGGACCCCGGGCTGGAAGGAACGGTGAACGATACGCTGGCCCGCCTCCTCGGACCACGCTACCGGTTCAACCTGACCGCGGTCTGGAGGCCGGTTCCATGGGCGGGGCCGGAGTGGAGGTTTGCCGTGGGGCCGCCGGTGGCGCAGGGGGCGACGCAGGTGGAGAGGGTGATGACGCTGCCGGTGGGGCTTGGATTCAGTGAGTTGATGGAGGATGCCATCGGCAAAGCAGGAAGGGACGCAAGTAAGCATTTGAACGCCTCAGTCGAAGCGGTTCGGCTGAGCTTGGCCCGGGTCAAAATCTTCTACTACAACTGCGTTCCCGAGCCTTGCGGCTACCGCGCTCAGGCCGAGAAACTGGAGCAGGGGCTGGATGAGCGGCTGAAACGCAGCGGGCACGTATCCCTGGTGCCAGTGAACGAGGATGTCTTCGATGTAGTGGTGAACGACCAGTGGAACTTCTCCAAGTCCCGGGAGGGGCGATTCCCGGAAGTCAATGACATCAACCTCCAGCCCGGCACCTGGGAAGTCCGGCAGGACTACTGGACCTTGGCGAAGGACGCACTGGCCCAGAGGCTCCGGGGCGTCAGCGACGCCGATGTCTCCGCAGTTGCCCAAGAGTGGCTCAAGGTGGAGCAACTCCACGTCAACCGGGCCCGGATCGTCCTTGCAATCTGGACGCAGTAGTCACTTCTTTTTGCGGCTGATAGCCCAGGCCCCTGTGGCGATACCCGCAGCGCCTCCGATGCCAATCAGGACGATGGTCTCGGTCCCGGTGCCCGGGGATGGAGCGGACTGGGGGGCGGAAGCCGGGGCGGGCGTCGGGCTTCCCACCGGGGCGGGGCTCGCCCTCTCCGAGAAGTCCCAGATGCGGACTGTGTTGTCGAAGCCGCCGGAGGCCAACTTCGTCCCGTCGGGGCTCCAAGCTACCGAGAGCACCTCTTTGGTGTGGCCACTCAGTTTCTTCAGATACTTGGTCGCGGGCTCTGCGAGGAGGCTCAAGTTGAGGGCTCTGGAGGAGTCCCAGATGCCCACCGTCTTGTCCCTGGACGCGGCGGCTATGCGGGTTCCGTCGGGGCTCCAAGCGATGGAGTTCACAGCGTCCCAGTGAAATGCAACAGTTCCGAGATAGGCCCCCGTGGAGGAGTCCCAGAGGATTACGCTCCCATCCTGGGACCCCGAAACCACTCTGGTCCCGTCCGGACTCCAAGCCACCGAGGTCACCCAGTTGTTGTGCTTCTTCAACGTCTTCTGAAGGGAACCGGTGGCTATGTCCCAGACGCGAGCCGTGAGGTCGTCGGACGCCGAGGCGATGCGGGACCCGTCGGGGCTCCATGCGACGGAGTTGACGGAGCTGGTATGGCCCTCCAGGGTCCGAAGCAGGGCTCCCGTTCCAGCGTCCCAGATTCGAACGGTCATATCTCCAGACCCTGAAGCAATGCGGCCACCATCGGGACTCCACGCAGCACCGAACACGTCGAGGCTGTGGCCCGTCATGGTTTGCATGGTGGAACCTGTAGAGGGGTCCCAGATTCGAATCGTTCCGTCGCCGGATGCAGAGAGCAATCGCGTCCCATCCGGGCTCCAGGCAACCGAGCGAACACTGAAGTTGTGCCCCTTCAGAGTTTTCAAAAGGCCTCCCGTTGTCGCGTCCCATATGCGCACCGTCCCGTCCTGCGACCCTGACGCAATCTTCGTCCCATCCGGGCTCCACGCTACCGAGAAGACGGCGCCGGTGTGGCCGGTCAGCACCTTCGCCTCCTGTGCCGCCGCCAGAGGCGCGAGGATGAGCACGAGGGCTACGGCCAGCGCGAATCGGGGGCGTCCCATGTCGCGGGCAAGAGGGCCCGCCCGGAAAAAACCTTGTTGCACAACCCGGGGCAGGGCGCCGCCGCAAACGCGCTTATTCCTGCGAGTTCCGGGTGACTCCATGGGCGACGAAAATTTCGAGCACTACCGCGGGCCCTGATTTAGGAACAGGCTCCTTCTCTGCGCGGAGAACGCCACCCGCCGGTTGCAGCTCAGAATCGCGTCCGCGCGGGAGAAGAGGGGCCCCTCTTTCCTCAATGAAGTAGGTTACTTTCGGAAAGGCTTAACCGTTCCAGCCTCCAATCTCGCGGGATGGCCACCACTGCCGTCCTCCCGGCCCAGGAGCAGGTCCCCGGCGACGACGACGTGGACGAGGCCCTCCGCCGCCGTTTCCAGGAACTGCTCGACTACTCCGAGAGGTTCTTCCGGGAGGTCCAGGCCCTGGTCGCGCGGGGCCGCCGCCTCGACCTGCGGAGGGAGGCGAAGGTCAACTCCGAGATTGCCCGCCGGGTCACCGCCAAGTGGAGCGTCGAAATCATCTTCCTCCTCTACATGGGCGGCCCCATGGGCTTCGAGACCATCCGCAAGACCCTCGGGACCATCTCCTCCAAGACCCTCTCGGAGCGGCTCAAGACTCTCGAACGGTTGGGCTACGTCGAACGCTCGGTCCAGCCGGGGCGGCCCATCCGGGTCCGCTACTCCCTGACCGAGCGGGGCCGCTCCGTCGCCACCATCGGGGCGGGGCTTTTCCTCTACCTCCGCTACGTCGAGGGGCGGCTGTCCCTCGGGGGGTAGGACTCTTTTTCCCGGCCCCGGCGAGAGAAGGGCCGATGGTCGCGGTCCCGGTCATCTACCGCGGGCTGGAGGGAATCTACGTCAAGGAGAGCCAGATTTGCTTCATCGACGGAGAGAAGAGCCGCCTCCTCTACCGCGGCTACAGCATCGAGGACCTGGCCCGCTCCTCGACCTACGAGGAGGTCGCCTGCCTCCTCCTCGACGGGCGGCTGCCGACCCGGGCGCGGCTGGAGGAGTTCTCGGCGTTGCTGGCGAAGTCCCGTCTGGTTCCGGAGAGCGTGGCCCGCGTCCTCGACGGTCTCGGCCCGTCCGTTTCTCCCATGGACGGCCTCCGGACGGCGGTCTCAGCCCTGGGGGCCTCCGACCCGGAAAAGGGGGTGGACCGGGCCGTCGAACTCCGGAAGGCTGCCCGGGCCATCGGGGCGATGCCCTCCCTCGTCGCCCGTCTCCAGCGGCTTCAGAACGGCCAGACTCCCATCGCGCCCCGGGGAGAACTCGGCCACGCGGCGGACTTCCTCCGGATGCTCACCGGCTCGGCCCCCGACCCCGAGGACGCCCGCGCCATGGACGCCATCCTGATTCTGCACGCCGAGCACGAACTCAACGCCTCGACCTTTGCCTGCATGGTCACCGCCTCCACCCTCGCGGACCTCTACGCGGCCCTCACCTCGGGCATCGCCGCCCTGAAAGGGCCCCTCCACGGGGGGGCCAACGAGGACGCCCTCCGCTTCATCCTCGGCGTCGGCGGCCCGGAGGGGGCCGGGGAGGCGGTGCGGAGGGTCCTCGACCAGAAGGGGCGCCTCCCCGGCTTCGGCCACCGGGTTTACAAGAACTTCGACCCCAGATATCGGGTGCTGCGAGAGATGGCCGAATCCCTGGCGAAGCGCAAGGGGATGGTGGGCCTCTTCGAGACCGCCGCGGCCATCGAAAACGAGGCCCTCGCGCGCCTGACCGGGCAAGCCATTTTCCCCAACGTGGACTTCTACTCGGGACTGGTGATGCACATGCTCGGGCTCCCCGCGACCGTGTTCACCCCGGTCTTCGCCATCGGCCGCGCGGCGGGCTGGTCGGCCCACATCCTGGAGCAGCGGGAGCGGAACCGCCTCCTGAGGCCCAAGGCCTACTACACCGGGCCGACGGGGCTCCAGTACAAGCCCCTGGGGGAACGGGTGTAGATGGTCATTCCCGTGGGCCACCTGGTCACGCGGCCGCCCATCACCCTGCCCAAGGGGGCCAGCCTCCGCGAGGCGGCGGCCCTCCTCGCCAAACACTCCATCGGCCTCGTAGTCCTCACCGAGCCGGAGAGGCCGCGGGAGGTCGCGGGCGTCCTCTCCGAGCGCGACATCATCCGCGCCGTTGCCTCCGGCATGGACCTCGACGGGCCCGCGGAGTCGGTCGCCACCCGGAACGTCGTCAAGGTGAGCGAGGTGGCGGGCGTCGGCGAGGCCGCGCGGCTCATGCGGGAGCACAAAATCCGCCACTTGGTGGTCACCGACCGGGCGGGGGGCCTGAAGGGGGTCCTCTCCCTCCGGGACCTTCTGGGGGAGGTCCATACCCTCCGGGCCATCATCGGCGAAGCGGAGGAGCACCCGCCCGCGACGGACTAGTCATCCATGGCGAGCCGTTCCAAGGGCCTCTACCCCCGCCACTACCCGCTCCTCGTCCGGCTCGAAAAGGTCGTCGTTTTCGGCGGCGGGCGCGCCGGGACCCGGAAGGCCGGGACCCTCTCCCGGGCCGCCCCGGTGGTCGTCGTGAGCCGGGAGTTCACCCCCCGCCTGCGGGCCCTCTCCCGCTCCCGGCCCATCCGGCTGGTCCGCGCCGACCTCGACCCGCGGAGGCCTGCGGTCGGGCCCCACATCAGGGGAGCCACCCTTGCAGTGGCCGCCACCGACGACCCGGGCCTGAACGGGGCCATCGAGGCGCACTGCCGGGCCCGCGGAATCCTCGTGAACCGGGCCGACCGGGCGGGGGACGTGATTCTCCCCTCGGTGGTCCGCGCTCCGGGCTTCGTTGCAGCCGTGGCCAGCGGCTCCCCGGCGGTCACCCGGAGGGTCCGGCAAGCCTTGGAGCGGACTCTCAGGGGCCTTTGAGGCCTTCCAGTTCCGCCCGCAGTTTCGCCTCGGCCTCGTCGGGAGGCTCCCCGCGCCTCTGGCGGAGTTCCTCGAGGTGGGCGAGGGTGCTCTTCAGGGCCTCCGCGAAGGCGGAGGCGGAGATGGCCCCCTCGGCGAACTCCTTCCGGAGGAGGGCCGCGGCCTGGAGGGCCTGCTCCCGTTCCCGCCTTGCCGAGTCGGAGTCGGCCCGGGAAGGGGCCGGAGTCTCCGGCGGGTGCGCCTCCTGCGCCGGGGGAGGTGGGGGGCGCCCCGACCAGCGGGCCACCTCGCGCTCCAAGTCCGCCACCCGCCCGTAGGCCTTGGCCAGGCGCCCCATCTCCCGGATAATTTCGCCGTCCACCTTGGAGAGCCGCTCGGTGTCGGTCCGGAGGGCCTGCAACTGGGCGTCGCGCTTCTCCAGGGCGAGGGGCACGTTCAGGGACTGGAGTTCTTTCACGCTCTGCCGGAGGGGCTCCAGGTCGTCGCGGCGCAGGCCGCCCGCGCCCTGGTTCTCGATGCGCCGCACGGCGGCCTCGACGGCGTTGATGCGCTCGCCGAGCCGGGCCGCGGCCTCGATCCGCTCCAGGAGGTCGTTCCGGACCTCGTCGAGTTTCGCCGGGGCGACCCTCTCCGAGGCCGCCTCCAGGGCCCGCTTGGCGAGCCGTTCCACCTCCCCCACCCGCTCAAGGCCCCGCTGGACCTTAGAGACGTCGTCGATGATTTTCGCGTCCACCTCGCTCAGCCGCTCCACGGAGCCCTGGGTCACCTCGACCTGGGCCCGCATCCCCCGCTCCTGGGAGTCGAGGCGCGCCTGGAGCGCCCGGACCTCCGCGGCGAGGTCGGAGGTCTCCTCGCGGGTCGTGCGGCGGTCGAGTTCGTCCCGGAGCTTCTGGAGGACCGCCTCCTGCGCCCCGAGCCGGGCATCCGCCCTCTTCCGGGCCTCCTCGGCGTGGGTGTCGAGGGCGTCCCGCAACTCGTCGAACCTCTTTTCGGTCACGAACCCGGAGGCCCCAATCTTGTCCACCGCCGTCTCCAGGGCCTGGAGCCTCTCGTAGTACCGCCGGAACCCCTCCAGTTCCCGCAGGGTCGCCGCGTCCGCCGCCGCGAGCCGGGCCGCCTGGTCCATCATCCGCTGCTCCAGCAACTGGAGCCCGCGCTCGATGGCGGCCCGCCCCTCCGACAGGAGTTTCACGTCGCGGCGGACCTCCTGGACCTCCGCGGCCCGCGCCTGGCCCCGGAGCCCCTCCTCCAACCGGTGGATGGCCGCCTCGGCGGATGAGATGCGGTCGAACAGTTTCTCCATGCGGGTCAGTTCCTCGATGTCGGTCTCGATTTCGGCCAGTTTCCGGAGGTTGTCCTTCAGCGCGTCATCCGCCATCGAATCAATGCGGGGGCTCCTCTTTTAACTTTCCGTCAATGCATCACGGAGCCGCCGGAGACGCAGAGGGCCTCCCCGGTGACGTATTCGGCTTCGGGGGATGCGAGAAACGCCACGGCAGCCGCGATGTCCTCGGGCCTGCCCGCCCGGCCCGCGGGGACCTCGGCGACCCGGGCCTTGAGGTATGCTTCGTCATACTGCTTCAGAAGGAAGGGATTCATCACGATGCTCGGCGCGACGGCGTTGACGGTGACGCCGTGGGACGCCGCCTCCCGGGCCGCGGCCCGGACCAGTCCCAGGATGCCCGCCTTGGCGGCCGAGTAGGCGGCCTGGCCGTTGGCGGCGCCGATGTAGGCGGCGATGCTGGAGACGAGGACGATGCGGCCCCACCGCTGCCGGGCCATGATGGGGAGGGCGGCCCGGACGCCGTGGAACGCCCCGTGGAGGTTGACGGCCAGGACGCGGTCGAAGACCTCCTCCGGAATCTCGGCCGCGGGGCCCAATTGGTTCCAGCCCGCGTTGTTCACGTAGATGTCGAGGCGCCCGAAGCGCTCGACCGTCTCCCCGACCAGCCTCTCCACCTGGGCCCGGTCGCTGACGTCGCAGAGGATTCCCGCGGTCTCGTGCCCGGCAGCCCGCAGGTCGCGGACGACTTCCTGGACCCGTTTCTCCGCCTTGGCGATGTCGCTGACCACCACTAACGCGCCCCGGGCCGCGAGCATCCGGACCGTGGCCTGGCCGATGCCCGCCCCCGCCGAGGCGGTCACTACCGCGACGCGGCCGGAGAGCGGGCCCATCCCGCGAACGCGGCGGAAACCCTTAAAGAACCTTCTCCATCTCGGGACCATGGTCAAGGAGCCCCGGGCGATTGACGTCTGGTGCAACATCTTCACCCCGGAGGGGCTGAAGAAGAACTTCGCCGACGTCGAGGAGATTCGCTTCGCGTTCAAACTGTTCGGCCGGGAGGACCGCTTGAAGGGAAAGCCCCCGAAGGAGTTCCTCGCGGAGTTGGATGCCCTGGGGGTCGAGAAGGTGTGCGTCCCCACGTTCAAGGTGCGGAAGTTCCAGGGCCCCATGGTCCAGGACGTCCAGACCGCGGAGGTGGCCGCGCTGGTGGAGAAGTTCCCCGAACGGGTGGTGGGCCTCTGCGGAATCAACCCGTTCAAGAGGATGGACGCGGTCCGCGAACTGGAGGACGCGGTGGAGAACCACGGGTTCAAGGGGGCCCACATCCACCCCTACGGCTACGGCCTGCCGGTGAACGACCCCGCCTACTACCCGGTCTACGCCAAGTGCGTCGAACTCGACGTCCCGGTGGAGATTCAAATCGGCCACAGCGCGGAACGGATGCCCTCCTCCTGCGGCCGCCCCCTCCTCCTCGACGACGTCGCGATTTACTTCCCCGAGTTGCGAATTATCGCCGCGCACACCGGCTGGCCGTGGGTCGAAGAGTTGATTGCGATGGCCTGGAAGCACCCCAACGTCCACATCGGGACGAGCGCCCACGCGCCGAAATACTGGGACCCGAAACTGGTCCAGTTCCTGAACAGCCGGGGGCGGGACAAGGTGCTCTACGGGACCGACTTCCCCGTGCTGGACCACAAGGAGACCCTGGAGCAGATTGAGAAGTTGGGGCTGAAGCCGGAGACGAAGAGGAAACTGCTGCGGGAGAACGCGAAGAGGGTGTTCAAACTGTGATTTGCATCGATTCCGTCGGTTTAAATCTGAACGCTCGCGCGCGCTCGGCGCCGGTGCTCGGGCTCGCTGCGCTCGCCCTCGCCAGCGCCGCTCCTCGCCCCTCGCTTCGCTCGGGGCTCGTCGCAATATTGGCGCTGACCGGCGCCTTCGCGCTGCGCTCGCTGCGGTCCATGCAACCCGGAATTCAAAAATGGCTGCTGCAAGTGCAAGGGCCGCAGCGCGAGAAGTCCCGGGCCACTCGGAAACCCTCTCGT
>CAZANW010000068.1:0-9888 GCA_964486625.1 uncultured Halobacteria archaeon | reverse complement strand
GAGGAGCCTTGACGCGGAGGTCCGCCCCGCACCGCGTGCAGAAGATGAACTCGGCGGGGCCCGTGGAGCGGCCCGAGGGGCAGAGGATTTGCGTGGCCTTCGGCGGCGGGGGGACCTCGACCGGCGGCGGGGCGGGGACCGTGGGGGGCGGAGCGGCGGGAAGCGGAACTTCCTTCGGCTTGCGGTAGACCGCCCCTTCCTTGTTGAAGTGGGCCTGGCTGGCGGGCAGGAGCAGCAGGACGATGGCGGCCCCCGTCAGGGCCCCCCGGCCCGCCAGGCTTGCCAGCGAGATGTTGAACAAGATGGCCGCGTAGAGCATGGAGACGCCCCCCAGGATGATGGCCCCCAGCAGGGCCTGCTTCTTCTGTTCGAGGAGGGCGAGCGCGGTCTTCACGAAGAGCGTGGCGAACACCGCCATCACCAGGAGGCTGATGAGGCTCAGGGTGAACCTCTGGTAGATGGCGCTCAGGTCGGTCCCGGCGGGCACGGCGGCGGAGATGGCGGGCGCCAGCGCCACCATGTTCTGGACGGCGATGATGGCGAGTTGGACGCTGGAGAGGCCAAGGGCGACCGTGAACAGGATTGCCAGGAGGGCCACGAAAGGGCGGCCCGAAGCCTCCTTGGCCTTCTCGGGCTCGGGAGCGCCCTCGGAAGGGGCCGCGTCGGCCATGGACTTCCCTTTTGCGGTCCAGAGATGAACTATTCGCGGGGCTCCCTCAGCGCCGCGCGACGTAGGCAATGCGGTAGATTCTCCCCGCGTTGTCGTCGCTCACCAGCAGCCCCCCGTCCGCGTCCACGATGACGTCCACGGGCCTCCCGAGAACTTTGCCGTTTTGCAGCCATCCCACCGCGAAGTCGCTCACGTTCCCCGTGGTCAGGTTCACCCGGACAATCTTGTATCCGGTCGGCTCCGCCCGGTTCCACGAGCCGTGGAACGCGACGAAGAGATTTCCGCGGTACGATTCCGGGAACTGCCTCCCGTCGTAGAAGGCCAACCCGAGTGGTGCCGAGTGCGCCTGGAGGTCCACGAGGCTCGGCTCGGTGTCGGCGCACGGGTCGCGAAAATAGACGTTCTTATCGAACTCCGTGTCGTGGACCCGCTTCCCGTAGCAGTGGGGCCAGCCGTAGTTCTTCCCCTCCCCGACGAGGTTGATTTCGTCGGGCGGCAGGTCGTCCCCGAGCAGGTCTCGGCCGTTCTCGGTGGCGTAGAGCCGGCCCGCGGGGTCGAAGACCATCCCCACCGCGTTCCTCAGGCCGCGGGCGAAGGGGGTGCAGTTCGTCCCGTCCTGATTGCACTTGGTGATGGCCGCCCGCCACGGGTCGCTCTCCTCGCACACGTTGCACGACGAGCCCGCGCTGATGTAAAGAGACCCGTTCCGGACCTTCACGGTGCGGGTGAAGTGCCCCCCGGCCGGAAGGCCGTCCACCACGACCCGCAGGCTCCCCGGGTCCGCGGCCGAGTCGCCGTCCGAGTCGCGGAACCGGACGACGCGCGTCTCCTCGGCCACGTAGAACCAGCCGCCCGCGTAGTCGATTCCGTGGGGGTTCCGGAGCCCCTCGATGAGCGTCGCCCGCCGCTCGCTCCTCCCGTCCCCGTCGGCGTCGAAGAGGGCGACCACCTTCCCCTGGCTCGGCAGGGTGACGTAGAGCACTCCGTCTTTCAGAAGCATCATCCGCGGCCCCGTGTTGGGCCCGGGGGCAGGAGCACCGCTTCCGAGCCCGCCGGCGAAGAGGGCGATGCGGAAGCCGGGCGGGAGGCGGATGTCTGGGATGGCGTCGCCGGACGCCTGGGAGATACGGATTCCGGCGAGGAGGTAGCCCGCCATGACGAGGGCCGCCAGGGCGCCGAGGGCCGCGAGGGCGGCCCACTTCCAGAGGCGTTTTTGAGTCATGCTGGATTGCAAAAAGCAAAATGCAAATTGCAAAGTGCAAAATTTTGCATTTTGCATTTTTCAATTTTCAATTTGCACTGCATCAGAACTCCATCCCCGCCATCTCCAGCGTCTTCTTGCGCGGGTAGACCAGCACCACTCCCGCCTTCTCGAGGCGCCTCTTCAACTCCTTGTCGTTGGTCGCCACCGCCAGCTCGCGCTCCACCGCCGTCTTCACCAGCAGGTCGTCCACCTCCCCCTCCCCGGGGAGGATTTCGCACCGGGTCGTCGCCAGTTCCATCCCGATGCGGGCCGCCGTCCGGTCCCGGGGGCTCCCCGCGGCGGCGATGGACTCCAATTCCCGCAAGACCCCCTTGGGCACCAGAGGCTTCCCGAAGCCGAGGCGCTCCAGTTCGGCGAAGATGTCGATTTTCGACTGGTGGGGCAGGAGGAGGACGTTGGTGTCCAGCAGGACCTCTTTCGGGGGCACGGCTCTCAGGAACAGTGAAAATTGCAAAATGCAAAATGAAAAATACAAAATTTTGACTTTTGCACTTTGCAATTTGCCTTTTGCATTTTATTGGACGTTCCCCACGCCAATCAGGTGCCACCGGTCGCCGAACTTCCGGCTCACCGCGACCCGCGCCTTCTCCTCCGCGCACACCGGGCGCTTCAGGGTCATCTCGACCCGGCCCCCCTTGGCCGCGTCCACGAACCCGACGGTGGTCATCGTGCCCACGCTGAGGACCAGGGGCTCCTTGGGCTTCAGGGGCTCCACCTTCGCCTCCCCGGCGACCCCCACGGCCCGCTCCAGCAGGCGGAGGTCGAGGGCCACCCGGGCCCGGACGGGCGGGAGGCTCCCCGGCCTGCCCGCCACCTGGCCGATGAGCTGGTCGCGGCGGGCGTAGGCGGGGTCGAGGAGGGTCCCCACTCCCGCCAGCCCCCCCGGGGCCAGTTCCTTCGGATATTCGCCCCCGCAGGCGATGGAGGCGACCTCGGTCACCAGGGGCTGGAACTCCCCCTTCCCGTCCTTCGGTAAGCCGGGGCGCAGCTCGATCTCATCGCCCACCTTGAGCCGCCCCTGGACGAGGGAACCCCCCAGGACGCCCCCCTTCAACTGCTCCGGTTTCGCCCCCGGCTTGTTGACGTCGAACGAGCGGGCCACCAGGAAGCGCGGCGGCTTGGACGGGTCCCGGGCGGGGGTGGGGATGCGCTCCTGCAGGGATTGGACGAGCGCGTCGAGGTTCACCTTGTAGGCGGCCGAGAGGGGGATGACCGGCGCGCCCTCGGCCACCGTCCCCTTCACGAACTGGCGAATCTCCTCCCGGTTCCTCTTCGCGTCCTCCCCCGACACCCGGTCCACCTTGTTCTGGACCACCACGATGTTCCGGTTGCCGATGAGGTCGAGGGCCATGAGGTGCTCCTTGGTCTGGGGCTGGGGGCACCTCTCGTTCGCCGCCACCACGAGCATCGTCCCGTCCATCAGGGCGGCCCCCGAGAGCATCGTCGCCATCAGGCTCTCGTGGCCCGGGGCGTCCACGAAGGAGACGGTCCGGAGGACCTTCGTCGGGCCGCCGCAGACGGGGCACTTGTCGGCGGTCGTGTAGCCGTCGGGCGCCGTGCACTTCTCGCACTTCCGGAAGGTTGCGTCGGCGTAGCCGATGCGCTTGGTGATGCCCTGGCGAATCTCGTCGCTGTAGCGGGAGGTCCAGACGCCGGTGAGGGCCTGGAGGAGGCTGGTCTTCCCGTGGTCCACGTGGCCCGCGGTGCCGATGTTGCACTCCGGCTTCATCCCCTTCCAATACCCCTGCGATGGAAAATGTTTAGCGCGCGGAAGCGGCAGCCGCAGGGGCCCGCAAGAGCCCCTCCAGCGCCCCCCGCAGGTGGGGCCGCGACAGCAACTCCTCCACCAGTTTCGACGGGAAGTCGATGTCCCCGTGCTCCGCAATCAGCCGCCGACTCTCCTCGTTGTCGAGCGCTTTGACGAAGAGGTCGAGCCCCTCGTTGGGGAGCCGCCCGAGGAGTTCGTGGAGGGCCATGCCGAGCCGGAGTTCCGGGGCGAACCTCCGGCGCCAGCCCCTCTCATACTCTTGGAACAGGGAGGGGTCCCCGGCCCGGGCCGCCCTCGCCGCCGCCCGGCCCGCAATGGCGCCGCACGCCATCCCGAGGTAGATGCCGCCTCCCGAGGTCGGCTTGACCTGCCCCGCAGCGTTTCCCGCGACGGCCACGGGACCGTTCACGGTCGCCGGCGGGAACCCGAGGGGGATGCCGTAGGTGAACCCGCTGCAGACCGGGCCTTTGAACCGCTTCGAGACCTCGGGGTGGCGCTTCAGGAAGCGGTCGAGGTGGGCCTTGGGCTCGCCGGTGGCCGCGAGGCCGACGCGCGCGGTCCCGTCATCGAGCGGAATCGCCCACCCGAAGAAGCCGGGGGCGACGCCGCGGCCGAGATAAAGTTCGACCCCGTCCCCGTTCACCGGCTCGTAGGGCCCCTCCACCTGCGCGGCGGGGAGGGCGAGCCGCGGGGGGCGGAGCCCCACCTGGCGGCCGAGCAGCGACTTGAGGCCGTCGCAGATGACCGCAGCCCCGGCGGAGAGCCTCCTCCGTTCCCCGCCGCGGCGGACCTCCAGGACCGCCCGGGGCGTTTCCGACCCGTTGGAGATGGAACAGGAGAGCGCCTGCGCGGAGGTCCACACCTCGGCTCCGGCGTCCTCCGCGGCTGCGGCGAGGGCGGAGTCGAAGGTGGGGCGGTCCACGGTGTAGGCCTTGGGGACCACGGAGCGGGCCTCCACGGAGGCCCCCCCGGGGCCCTGGACGAAGACCGAGCGGTAGGTGCGCCGGGCCTTGTAGCGGGGCAGGTCCGCCTCCTTCATGCCGGTCGCGCTCAGGAGCCCCGAGCAGTGGGCCGGGAGCCCGACCCGGGGGTGCTCCTCCAGGAGGAGGGTCCGGGCCCCTTCCCGCGCGGCGGCCCGGGCGGCCGCGGAGCCCGCGGGGCCCGCCCCGACGACGACGACATCGAAATCGGCGGCCACGGTGCCCGGTCTGCCGGAACGGCGTTAAAACGGTTTTCCGCGATTTACGCAGGACGCGCCCAGGGGAAGCCCGCGGGCGGGACGGGAATGTCCATGTCCATCTCCGCCAGGGCGTAGAGCCCCTCGCTCTGCCCGGCGAGACCCTGGACTGATTCGGCGCACCCCTGGCAGAGGGTCAGCATGTGGTGGAGGGCGTGGTTCAGGAAGCGGGTCTTCTCGGCGAGGTCGAAGAACCGGACCTTCCGGGACCGGCCGCAGATTTCGCACCGCATGGTCTGCGGTAGGGCCGGGGTCCGCACATATACTTTGTCCCGGAGGAATCCGTGTGAAATGTTGGGAAGCGTTTTTGGGCGCCCCGGCGGAGGGGAGAGCCCATGCGGCGCTTCCTCACCCGCCTTTACGAACGGCGCGTCGAGCGGGAAATCTCCCGGGGCCCCATGCCCCGGAACCTCCTCCTCGTGACCGAGGCCCGGGAACTCGACGACCGGGGGGTGGAGGTCCTCCGCTCCCTCGTCGGATGGTGCGCGGGCCTGGGGGTCCACCCCATCGTGTCGGTCTCCGGGGCGGTCCCCTCCATCGAGGAACCCCTGGTCCGGGGCCTCGACGGGCTCTCCTGGCAACTCCTGACGCGGGAGGGCGAGCGCTCCGGAGGCACGGGGGAGCCCCGCGTCACCCTCGTCCTCGGCCTCGGGGGGCGGGAGGAGTTGCTCCTCGCCATCCGGGCCATCCTGCGGCGGGTGAAGGCGGGGGAACTCAAGCCCGACCAGATTGACGACCGGACGGTGGAGGCCCACCTGAGGGTCCGCCGGGAGCCCGACCTCATCATCCGGGGCGGCGGCCGCCTTTCCGACTTCCTCATCTGGCAATCCATCTACAGCGAACTCTACTTCACCGAGGTCCCGTGGCGCGCCTTCCGGCGGATGGACCTGCTCAGGACGATTCGGGACTACCAGAGCCGAAAGCGGCGGTTCGGGAAATAAGCCCGCGGCTCGCTCCTCGCCGCGGGCGTAGAAGAGTCGGGGCGCACCTGCGGTGCGCCTCGCCTCATAGCTGCGCGATGCGGCGACAGAGAAGTGATATGGCCGGCGATGGCCCCGGTCTATCCGCGGCCGGGTATCTCGCCGCCTCTTCTGGCGTGAATTGCCATCTCTGTGCCGGAGGTGATTGGTGGGACCTGTGGACGAAGGAGAGGGGGCGCCATGGCTCCCCCTTCCCCCACAGCGACCGGCAGCCTCGCCTGGAACCGCGGCTGCCCCACCAGGAATTCCCGGAGGTCGCCGTCTTCGAGGAGAATCTTCCGCAGTTCGTAGGAGGAAACGTTCAGCCGGATTTCCCGCGTCCGGCCCCCGGTCCGGCCGTGGACCACGGGGGCCCGAATGACCCCCAGCAGGTCGAGCTGCCCGATGTAGTCCTGGACCGACCGGAGCCCCACCGGCTCCATCCCCTGCCGGCGGCAGAACTTCTCGTAGAGTTCGAGGGCGGTCCCGGTGGTGATGACGTGGCTCCCGTTGCGCTCCACCTGGGCCAGGAGGAAGATGCGGGCGTGGGGCGGGAGGCTCCGGACGACCTCGGCGAGGCAGTCCCGCTTCAGCCGGACCTGGGCCGACCGGACGTGGGCCTCGGCGGCCCGCTCCGCCCCCTCCTCCTCGGCCATCTCCACCGTGACCCGGAGCAGGTCCAGGGCCCACCGGGCGTCGCCGCTCTCGCTGGCGGCCACGGCGGCGCAGAGGCGAACCGCCCCCTCGTCCACGGCCCCGGGCGCAAGCCCCTCCCGGGAGCGGGCCATGAGGATGTCGAACAATTGGCGGGCGTCGTAGGGGGGGAAGACCACGGGAATCTCTCCCAGGGAGGAGCGGACCCGGGCGTCGAGCCCGCGGGTGAAGTTCACGTCGTTGGAGATGCCCACGATGGCAACCGCGCTCCGCTCCAGGTCGCCGTTCAGGCGGCTCAGGTTGTAGAGGACGCCCCCGTCCCGGTCCGCCACCATGTCCACCTCGTCCAGGACGGCCACCAGGCACCGGGCCTCGGAATCCAGGGCGGACCGGAACTTCTGGAAGACCCGCTCCACCGAGAGCCCCGTGGGGGGGACCTGGGCCCCCAGGACCCGGGCCAGGCTGGCGTAGATGGAGTAGGGGGTCGAGACCTGCTGGCAGTTGATGTAGGTGGGGACGCACCGGCGGCCCCCCGGCGCCGCGGGGGACGCGGAGGGCAGGTTCCGGAGCACGTGGAGGGCCACCGCGGTCTTCCCGGTCCCCGGCTTCCCGTAGGCGAGGACGTTGGTCGGCTCGCCCCGGGCCGCGCTGTCCCGGAGGGCGGACGCAATCTGGTGAATCTGCTCCTCCCGGTGGGGCAGGTGGGACGGGATGTGGCTCGGACGCAGGAGTTCCCTCCGGACGAAGAGCGGGTGGGCCGGCGGAGTTGCATCGAAGAGGCCTCCACTCATCGTCGCGCGGTCACTCCTCGGAAAACCGGTAAAAAGGTTTCCGTGGGTCGCTGAAGAGAGTCCCCACCGATTTCGGTGAAAGTGTAAAACCGCCATGAGTCGCTCCATTTTTTCCTCCGGGCGGTTTCGGCGGGCGACTCTCCGACCAAACTCTTTTATATTCCAGGGCGTCCTCGTCCCATGGGCGGCCAGAGGGACGGAGAGCGGAGGCGCGGGCTCGTGGGCATCGCCCTCGCTTGCCTCCTCCTCTCCGCGGTCCCCGCCGCCCTCGCCGCCGAGCCGAAGGAGGAGTGGTCCCAGGCCGACCTCAAGGGCCGGGTCCTCGACGTGGACATCACCTCCTCGGGGCGGACCATCATCGCCACCTCGGACGGGCTCCTGACCTTCACCGACGCCGGCGGCAAGAAACTCCAGCAGCCCGCCTACCTCTCGCCCGCGGTCCGCATCGCTTCCGACGGCATCAAGGTGGCCGCGGGCACGGGCTCCTCGGTCTATCTCATCGACAACGCGGGGAGGACCCTGAAGGAGATGCCCCTGGGGGGCACGGTGACCGGCGTGGGGATGGACCGGGCCGCGCATGTCGTAGCGGCGGGCGCCGATGACAAATACGTCTATCTCTTCGACGGCTCCGGCAACCAACTCGCCAGGGTCTCCGTCGGCGAGGTCCCGCGGGGGGTGGCAACCACGGGCGACAGGACGGTCGTGGGGCTCCCATCCGGCAAGGTCCTCCTGCTCGACAAGAGCGGCAACACTCTTCTCGAAACGAACGCGGGCGCGCCAGTGAACGCGGTCGATATCTCCTCCTCCACCCTGGCGGTGGCCACCGACGAGAAGGTGGTCGTCCTCGCCTACGACGGGAAGGTCCAGTTCCCGGCCAATCTGGGGAGCCCGGCCCGGGCCATCGCCACCACCGCCGACGGCTCCCTCGTCCTCGCGGCGGCCCAGGCGGGCGACGCCTCCCTCTACAATTCCAAGGGGGAGTTCCTCTGGAGGTTCAAGAAGGCAGACGAGACTTTCACCGGCGTGGGCCTCTCGGACGGGGGCTATTTCGCCGCCGTCGGAAGCCGGGAGTCCGTCCTCCACCTCTACAGGACCAACGCGGCCGAGGCGAAGCCGGAGGGGGCCGCGGCCGCGACGCCGACCCCCGCCGCCACGCCGGCGCCCACGCCGACGCCCCGGATGGAGAGCGAACTGCTCGACCAGCCGGTGGGGACCCCCGCGCGGACCGTGCTCTACGTCCCCGGTTCCGTCTCGGCGGCCTGGAATAAGCTCCACCGGACCATCCAGGGGGCCGCGTCCGACATCACCCGGGTGGCCATCTCCCCCGACGGCCAGCGCCTCGCAATGGCCTCCCCGAAGGGGCTCTTCTTCCTCGACCGGTCCGGGAACACCCAGAACTCCAACTCCACCATCTGGTCCAGCATCTCCACCCTCAAGATTCTCCGCATGGAGTTCACCTCCGACAGCCAGCAATTCCGGGTCAGCGGCTGCGACTCCTCGACCCCCGGCGTCCAGGTGGACGCCCTCTTCTCGGGGTCGGGCACCCTCGTCTGGAACAACGTCTCCTCCGACGGAAGGTGCGGTCCCTGGGCCCTCCTGGCCGCCGCCGACGGCAGCTCCTTCGTGAACGTCACGGCCGCGGGGACCACCGCCTGGTGGCTGGATGCCAGCCGCCAGCCCCGGACCCGGGACAACATCACCGTCAACACCAGCCTGTCGAGCGCCTCGGTGGTGGACCTGAGCCCGGACGGCAAGACCCTGGTCGCAGGATACGGGAACACGACCCTGGAGCTCTACAGCGACGCCACCCGGGTTGCCAAGGTTGACCAGCAGGGCTTTTGGACCGACCCGATGCTCTTCCCTGTCAGCGATTTGCGGTTCACCCCCGACGGGAAGCTGGCGGTGAAGACCGGGGGGGAGGTCCGCCTCTTCGACACGGGGACGGTTTACCCGAACAACACCCTCCCTCCCCTCTGGAAGCGGCGGGCCGAGAGCGTTCTCTCCTGGGCCGTGGGCAAGGACGCCTTCGTCGCGGGGACCAAGGATACCCAGGAGTTCATCTGGGCGCGAGGCGGGAAGGACGTCGTCGATGCCAAGTTGAACGCCCAAGTGAGTTCGGTTTCCCTCTCCTCCAACGGGAAGTTCGCGGCCGCGGCCTCGAAGCAAATCGGGAAGGTGTGGCTCTACGCCGACGACGGGAGCAAGCTATGGGATGCGGACGTCTCCGACCCGGGCGGCGTGGCGGTGGCCGACGACGGGGCCGTCCTGGTCGCCAACAACCCCCCCGGGCCCGGAGGCACGACGACCGGGACCCTCTATTTCTATCCCCTCCCCACCCTCGACCTCGACTCGGTCCCATCCGGAGCGAAGGTCACCCTCGACGGCGCCGACGCGGGAACCACCCCGGTCCGCATCCAGGGGGTCCGGTACGGCAACCGCTCGGTCACCGTGAGCCTGGCGGGATACAAGGAGTGCACCGGGACCCTGAGCGTCGCGGGCACGGTCCAGCGCCTCTGCTACCTCGTCTCCCTCTCCGGCGCCACCC
>CAZANW010000067.1:0-10429 GCA_964486625.1 uncultured Halobacteria archaeon | reverse complement strand
GAGCGGGGGCGGCGTGGCGACCAACGTGATTGGCAAGGTCTTCAACTCCACCGACATGTTCAACGCCACTCACCCGAACGCCAACGTGAGCGCCACCAACAAAGGGTTCGCCCGGGCCTTCGAAATCACCGACGGGGTCATCGGGGACTCCCGTTCGCCTCCGAACCAGCAGATGTTCGACGGCCGCTTCTTCTGGGACGCGGGGACCCAGTGGGGGGCCGGGTGGGCGAAGTGCGAGCGGGCGGTCGTCCTGACCGAGGCGAACAGCACCACCTCCCTGAACGGGGCCAACTACACGGCGGTCGCCCGCCGCAACCTGAGCGTGAACAACCCGATGGTTTTCGACGCCTCCCTCCTCGAGAAGATTCCCGACTTGTCCGCCACCACCGGCGCCGACTGGGTGAACCTCACCTTCACCTCCCAGAAGGACCCGAACCAGGGCGTCGCGAACTACTCCCTCTACAGCTCCACCAACGGCGGCGCCTCCTACACCCGCATCGCGAACATCTCCGCCGCCCCGAACGCGTCGCTCTACTACAACGACACCGGCCTGGCCTACGGCGACAAGTTCTACAAACTGAAGGTGATGCTCGTCGGCGGCAAGGACTACGAATCGGAGTCCTTCGGCAACACCACCTCGGCCCACATCTCCGACGCCACCCCGCCCTCGGGGACCTCCATCACCTACGCGGCCGGCAACAACAGTTCGACCTCCGTGTGGATTGGCTTCAGCAACGGCACCGCCGCATCGGGAATCCTGCGGAACCACGTCACGAGCCAGGAGGCGGCCCTCTCCAGCGGCCAGTGCGGGACCTTCAGCCCCGTCGCCCCCTGGAACATCAACGCCACCAACCTCTCCTCCCCCTACACGGCCACCGGCCTCGTCTCGGGGAGATGCTACCGGTTCGCCGTGAACGTGAGCAACGGCGACGGTTACTGGAGCAACGTTTCCGGAGGGGGGGAGAAGGTGGACACCTCGGCCCCGACCGGGGGCTCCCTCTCCTACTTCAACGGCATCAACGATACGAAGGCGGTGGTTCTCACGTTCACCAACGCCACCGACCCCGAGTCGGGGGTCGGGACCAACTTCCTCGACCGCCTGGAGACCGCCTACAACAACGGGACCGACGCCTGCAACTCCTTCGGCTCCAACTGGACCAACCTGACCTCGGGAATCTCCTCGCCCTACACCGCCACCGGCCTCGAGACCCAGAAGTGCTACCAGTTCAAGATGCGGACGCAGAACGGCGCGGGGGCGAACTCCAGCGACATCACCGGCGGCGGGTCGGTCGTCAAGGTGATTGGAGTCACCCTCACCGTCACCAGCCCCTCGAACGGCGCGACCCTCGACTACGCGGAGGTCCCGGTGAACGTCACGTCGAGCCAGTCCATCGCCTTCATCCAGGCCCGCATCAACTCCGACCCCTGGACCAACCTGACCCCCCGGTGCGCCGGGAGCACGACCTGCAACACCACCTTCACCCTGAGCAAGAACGGCGCCTACACCCTCGACGTCTTCGCCAACAGCACGATTGACCCGGTCGGGCAGACGGTCAGCCGGGCCTTCACCCTCTCGGTCCCCGGGACCCCGACCATCGCGGCCCTGGAGACGGCCCGCGAGGTCGCCTCCGGGCCCATGGCGGTCTCCGCGGGAGGCCAGTTGAAGTGGAGCATCTCCATGAACGACTCCAACGTTTCCACCACATTCGCGGAGGGCGGTGCGGGGGCCCTCCTCGCCCTCGCGGACGCCTACGCGGCCGTGGGCGGCGCCTCCACCCTGAACGCGGTGAACAACTCGTCCAACTGGCTCCTGATGAGTCCCGCCTCCCGGACCGGCGCGACCGGCCGCTGGTGGATGCAGTCCGAGTCCTCGGGCGCGGCCGCGCTCCGGAGCGACCTGCCGGGCGGATCCCTCGGGCCCATCTACGGGCTCATCCGGGCCTACGAACTCAACGGCAACGGCTCCCACTGGAACGCGGCGAAGGAGGGCCTCGCCTGGCTCCTGAACAACACCACGGTGGCCTACAACGCGAGCGCCCTGGCCTACACCACCGGGAACGCGAACCTGTCGTTCTGCCTCGCGCCGACCGCCTCCGCCTGCTCCGCGTCGGCCCAGCGGGCCACCTCCATGACCGGCGCCGCCGGGGCCATCGAGGTCCTCCTCGAAGCATTCAACGCCTCCGGGAACGCCACCTACCTGAACGCGGCGAAGAGCGCGGCGAACTGGCTCGTCTCCCAGGCCGTGGCGGTCGGCGCGGACCAGGCCAAGTGGCCCCGGGCCCTCCCCCCGCCCGCGGACGGCCCCGAGTACCTGACCGGCGTCCAGGAGGGAACCGCGGGCGTCGTCCAGGCGTTCCTCGACCTCTACTTCGCCACCGGCAACGCCACCTACCTCGACCAGGCGGTGAAGGGCGGGAAGTGGCTGGCGGACCGCCAGACCTCGGACGGGGCCTGGCTCCTGATGGACCAGGGCGCGTCCTGCTCCACCGCGTCGAACCCAGGGACCCCCTGCCTCACCGGCTACGACTACGGGGCCGCGGGCGTCCTCGACGTCCTCCTCTCGCTCTACAACGCGACCCGGGACAATGCGACCTACACCGCCAGCGCGGCCTCCTTCAAGAGCGCGGCCCAGAGCGCGGCCGCCTGGCTCACCCGGACCGGCAGCGGCAAGGCCGCCGACGACGTGGACGGCAGCGGCTCCATCGACGGGACCGGGGAACTGCGCTGGAGGTATGAGCCCGCCACCGACCGGTTCTACACCGGCGACAGCGCGGAGGCGGGCGGCTCCGCCTCCGTCGTCCGGGCCCTGGCCGACGCCTACGACACTCTGGGAAGCGACTCCTACCGCAAGGCGGCCGAGGAGGGCATCCGGAGGCTCAAGAACCCCCAGGCCTGCATGTCCTCGGACGGGGATTTCGCCAGCACGGGCTCGGGCTCCCTGCGCTGCCGCGACCGGGACTCGGGCAGCGAGTTCACCAGCGGCCGCAACGGGACCGCCGGGGTCCTGGGGGCGATGAGCCGCATCGAGCGGCTCGTGAAGGTCACCATCACCGTCCCCAACGCCTCGACCCTGAACTACCCATCCTCAGCCCAGGCCAACATCCCGGTCCTGGTGAAATTCAACGCGAGCAAACTCCTCACCGACGTCCCAGTGGCCGGGCTCCAGTCCGGCGACGTGCGCGTCTACCAGGACGGCTCGCTGGTGACCCCGCTCAACTTCACGGGCGACGCGACCGGCGGGGACTACAGCCTGAACATCACCGCGAGCCCGGCCAAGGGCGACCACACCGTTTTCGTGCGCGTGAAAAACGGGTCGTTGAAGGCGGCCAGCCCCGACGCCACCTACACCGTCGGCTCCACCCACTCGGCCTCCACCACCACGAACCGGAGCAGCGCGGCTCCCGGGCAGCAGTTCACCTACAACGTCACGGTGACCGGCACGGCCGAAATCTGGACGCAGGTCTGGGTGAACACCACCGTCCCGTCCGACGTCACCCTCGTCTCGCCGGCGGACCCCAACCAGAGCGTGAACGTTTCCTCCGGGTCGGCGTTGGTCAGCTACACGCTCCAGGCCGCCACGAACACGGACCATCTGCTGAGCAGCGCCGTCTCCAACGGCACGGGGCAGAACGCCACGACGGCCACCGTGAGCGCCACAGTCAGCAAGGTGGGCGGCCCGTCCATCACCACCAATTCCAACAACGCGACCTCGGATTCGTCCACCTCCATCACCGTCGCTCCCGGCACCAACGTTTCCTTCTCGGCCACCGCGGACCAGACCGGCAACTGGACCTGGAAGGTGGACGGGGTCGTTGGCAAGACGCAACAGAACGCGGCGAGCAGCAGTTACGCCCGGCTCTTCTCCTCCTCTGGAACATACTCCGTAACCGTCAACGTGAGCAACGCCAACGGGACGAGCGCCACCACGACTTGGACCGTGACGGCGGTCGGAGTGCCGAACGTCACCGCGATTACGAACAACGCAACGTCCGATTCCTCGACGGACATTGCGGTGACGGCGGGGACCACGGTGCAGTTCCAGGCCACCGGAAACCAGAGCGGGAACTGGACCTGGAGGTCCAACACCACCGTGGTGAAGTGGCAGGTCGGGGGCTCGACCAGCACCAACAACACGGCCTACTCCTCCATCGGGAACTTCAACATGAGCGTGAACCTGAGCAACCCCAACGGCACCAGCACCACGAAGGTGTGGAACATCACGGTGAACCCGCAGCCCGCCCAGACCCCGAGCCTCGCCGTCGAACTGGTGCAGGTGAACAAGTCCACCTCCGCCGACTGCCCGACGACCCCCTGCGCCGCCACCGGGGAGGACTTCAACCTCTCGGTCCGCGTGAAGAACAACGGGCAAGCGGTGGCGCCGAACGTCTACGTGAACCGGACCGCCATTTCCGCCATCACCTGGCTCGCCTCCTCCGGGACGCGCCCGACCCGGCAGACGACGCTCCTCCCGAACGGCGCCGGGGACCTGACCCAGTGGGGGGTCACCGGCGCGGCCTCCAACTACGCGGCCGTGGACGACGGTGCCGGCGACGGGGACGCGACCTACGTGAACACGACGGTCCAGAACAACCGCGACCTCTACGACCTCGGCGACCTGCCCGCCGACGCCGCCACGGTCCAGAACGTAACCGTCATCGTGCAGGCGCGGAAGGCGGACCTCAACCCGGTCAGCTTCAACGTGAACCTGCGGAACGGGCCCGGGGGCGGGGACTGGTCCTCCGTCGACACCGCTCTGAGCGATTCGTACGCCAACTACTCCTTCGTCCACGAGACCAACCCCGTCACCACCCAGCCGTGGACCATCGCGGAGGCAAACGCCCTCCAGGCGGGCGTCCGGCACCGTCAGCTCGAGGCCCGCGAGGCCCGGGTGACCGCCGTCTGGGTCCGGGTGAACTACACCGAGTCCGACTCGATTTTCGTGGGAGACCTGTCCCCCGGCCAGGCGGTGTGGGCGAACTGGACCCTCGAGTTCAACTCGGGGCCCAACCAGTCCTACGCCCTGGACGTGACCGCCCAGGACAACCTCACGACCCCTTCGGGCTCCGCCTCCATCTGCCTCGTCCTCTGCAGCCCCGTGACCCTCGCCCTCACGTTCGGCAACAGCAGCGGGGAGACCACGGGGCTGAATGGCTCCTTCAACGTCACGGTGACGGTGAAGAACAGTCACGACACGAGGACGGTCGGCAGCGTCAACGTGACCCTCAACCCGCCCGCGGGGCTGGTTCTCACCGCCAACGACAGCGGCGGCAGCGGCAACTGGAGCGTCATCTCCAGCCTCGCCCCCGGCGCCTCCGCGAACCGCAACTTCACCCTCCGGGCCGGCGGCGGTTACGGCACCTACTCCGTCCCGTTCCAGGCGGCGTCGCCCACCATCGGCTCCACCGCCTTCACGGCCAGCCAGTCGGTCACCGTGTCGGGCCCGAGCCTCTCGGTGACGGCCGCGCCCAACCGGACCTCCGTGGCCTCGGGCCAGCCCTTCAACGTCACCGTCACGGTGACCAACAGCGGCCAGACCATCGCCACCGGGGTGACCGCCAACATGACCCTCGGCGCCTGTCCCGCCGGGGCCACCCTCCTCAGCGGGAGCGTGAACCGGTCCCTCGGCAACCTGACCACGAGCGGCTCCGGCGCGTCGAACTCCACCAACTACACCTACCAGTTGAACTCGGCCAGCTCGACCTGCACCTTCAAGGCCTACGGCAACAACACCACCCAGGTCGGCGCCGGCGACACCTCCTCCGACCTCACCGATGGGGCGGATGTGGTCTCCTCGTCCGTGCTCTCCCTGACCAGCGCGGCCCCCAACCTCACGAGCGTGGCCGTCGGGCAGGTGTTCCTGCTGGAGGTCAACGTGGCCAACTCCAACCCCTGCGCTGGCTGCGCTGGCGCCGCCCTCACCGGCGTCTGGACCAACATCACCCTCCCCGCGGGCATCCAGATGAACAACGGCTCCAACACCTCCAATGTCGGGAGCCTCGCCGCGGGAGCCTCCAACCTGTCGAGGTTCTACCTCGTGGCCATGGCGGCGGGGACCTATTCCGGGACCGGCGCCATCCAGGTCTCGGCCACCTCCGCCAACGGAGGCTCCGCCAGCGGGAGCGCCGACGGCGTGACCGCCCGCGGCCCGAGCCTCCGGGTCTCGGCCGTGGTCCCCGCAACGGTCGCCGCGAACACCACGTTCAACTTCACCCTCGTCTTGGAGAGCACGGGGGCGGGGAACGTGAACAACCTCACCTACAACGTGACGCTCCCCGTCGGCGTTTCCTACGCGGGCGGCGACGCGATGAACGGGACGGTGAAGTCCGGGACTCCAAGCGCCGGGGTCCTGAACGGGACCTATGCCACGGGCGGAGCGACGGGGGAGAACGTTTCCTACACGCTCCGGCTGAACGTCACCGGCGCCCCGGGGACCTACACCCTCCGGGGCTACGGGAACGGCTCCAACGCCAACGCCTCCGTCCTGGCGCAGGTCACGGCCCAGACTCTCGCCCAGGGCTGGACCCTCAGCGGCCTCCCCTCCTCCGCGAGCGCGGGCACGCCCGTGCAGTTGAGCATCCGGGTCATGAACGGCTCCAACCCGGTGAGCGGCGCCATCGTCAACGTGACCGAATACAACGGCGTGGGCCTCTTCGCCGCCCCGACCCAGGCCAAGTCCACCAAGACCGTGGTCTCGGGCACCACCGGCGCCACCGGCTACGCGAACCTGACGGTGGTCCCCGCCCCCTCCACCCTCGCCGGCTACTCCCTGCGGGTGGTGGCCTCGGGGAGCGGCAACTCGAGCCCCGAGTCGGTCCTCGCGGTGGACACGGCGCCGGTCTCGCGGGGTTCGGGTGCGCCCTTCCCCGGAGAGGACTACTGGAGCCTCTTCACCAGCCTCCCCGGCGAGATTGCGGCCGCCGTCAGCAAAATCAACTACCTGACCGGCGCCGTCGCCTCCGCGCCCTCCTACGGCGGGAGTCAAGCCACCGTGACCCTGGGCGTCGGCTCCACTACGGTCAGCGTGACTCCCTCCACGGTGGACCGCAGGGTCCCCGCCACCGTCGCGGTCCGGACCACCGACTCCGGCGGGAGCCCGAGGGCGAACCTCACCGTCCGCATCGTGGAGACCTCGGGCCACAGCCTCCTCGCCGGGGCGGGCCAGTCCAACGGGACCGCGGAAATCTCGGGCGTGACCGACGCCGGCGGGTGGACAAACCTGACCATCACCCCGACCCGGAGCCCGTGGAGCGACTGGCTCCGGGGGAAGGGCTCGGCGGCCTACAACATCTCGGTCTATGTCAGCGACGGCGGCGGGGAGCAGTTCGTGATGGGCGTCACGGTCGCCTCGGCCTCCCCGGCCTCCGCCTACGTCCAGGACGCCAGCGCCCTGACGGCCGCCCTGGCGAGGGAAATCTCCTTGCTGAAGAACAAGATGGAGTGGGTGGTGCCATGAGGCGCATCCTGCCGTTTGTGATGGCCGTGTCACTCCTGGCGTCCACAGCTTCGGCCCTCGAGGTGTCCACAGACACCAGTAAAATCGGCGCGACGACCGTCTCCTACGGCGGCTCCACATTCACCCTCTGGCAGGGCTACATCACCATCAACCTGACCAGCAACGGGGCCCCCGTATCCGGGTGGAGCGCCCGGGGGACCGCCCTCGGGGAGCAGGTGACCAGCGTGGAGACGACCAACTCGACGGGTTTAGCCGCCCTCCCCCTCCTCACCGACGTCCAGCCCTCCCTCATTCACATCCAGGTCCGCTCCTCGCCCTCGACCCCCTGGGAGGAGCCGGGACCGCCGCCCGTCGTCGAGCCCATCGCCACCAACCCCGCTCCCCAGGCCTCGTCCGCCCCTCCCGCGCCTCCGGGACAGGGGGGCCCGGGAGGGGGGCAGGCCCCGCCCGCCGCACCTCCCCCTCCGGCCCCGGCGGCCCCGGCCGCGCCCCCGGGGGCGGGCCTCTCGCCGGGAGGCCTCTTCAACGTCTTCTCCCCGAGTATTGACTGGAGCCCGCCGTCCGTAGTTCCGGCCGCAGCCCCCGAGGCGGCCCCGGCGGCCGCTCCGGGAGGGCTGGGGCTGGCCGAGGCGGTGGTCCTCGACATCCTGATGATTGGAGGCGCCGTCGGCTACGCGCTCGTCGTCCGCATCCAGCCCCGGGTCCGCTGAGACGCCCCGGATTATCTCAGGTGAACCACGTCACCGGCGAGGACTCGCTCCTCCCCTGAGTCGGTCTCCACCACAAGGCCCCCGTCGTGGTCCAGCCGGCGGGCCACTCCCGCGACGACGCCCGCCGAGGTCTCCACGCTCACCCTCCGCCCCAGGGTCCCGCATCGCGCCTCGTAGTAGGCGAGGCGGAACGAGCCACGGTAGAGGCTCTCGAGTTCCCGCAGCAGGAGGCGGCCCAGGTCGTGCGGCGAGACCCGGTGGCCGAGGAGCCGCAGGGAGGTGGCGACGGAGGCGACCTCCGGCGGGAACTCCTCGTTCTCGACGTTGATTCCGACGCCGGCCACGGCCCATGAGCCCTCCATCTCGACCAGGATTCCGCCCAGTTTCCGCCCTTCCACGAGCAAATCGTTGGGCCACTTCAACTCGGGGCCGAACCCGCAGGCCAGTTCCACGGCCCGCGCGGCGGCGACGCCGAGGCGCAGGGAGAGGAGAGGCACCGGCTCCAGGAGCACCGAGAGGTAGAGTCCCCCCGGAGGTGAGTGCCAGGGGCGGTCGAGCCGTCCCCGCCCCGAGGTCTGCCGCTCCGCCGCCACCACGGCCCCCTCGGAGGCGTCCCCCCTGCGGACCATCTCCCGGAGGACGCGGTTGGTCGAGTCCACCTCGGGGAACGTGCGCCACGGGTGACCCAGCGGGGGCGCCGGCGCCATGAGCCGCCCATGGGGCGGGACGGCTTTGGTTTTGCCCTGCGGCCGGAACCGCAGCCGAATTATTTTTTGAAAACTCCAGGAATCCACAAATTTATCCCCTCCGCGCCCAACGGGGCCCATGCGCGCCCGGGCCCCCCGCGCCAAGCTCCCCCGCTTCGACCAGGTGGACTGGATCATCCTGCGGCGGCTGGCCCGGGACGGGCGCGCCACCTACCGGGAGATGGGCAAGGAGGCCGGAGTGGCGACCTCCACCGTCATGGGGCGGGTCCACCGCCTCGCCGCCTCGGGGGTCATCGAGCGCTTCACCCTGGTCGTGGACCCGGAGAAGGTGAACCGCCCCCTCACCGCCTTCCTCGGCATCCGGGTCCGCCCCGACCGGAGGGGGGCCGTGGTCGAGAAACTGAAGGAGATGGGGCCTGTCCTCGAAGTCTATGAGATGCTGGAGCCCTACGACCTCATGGCCAAGGTCCGGACCGACTCCGTCCCGGCCCTGAAGGAGTCGGTCCTGCGGGTCCTCTCGGGCCTCGACGGCGTCCTCGACGCCACGACCTTCTTGACGACCCGCAGGCACAAGGAGGTCCCATGCCACTTGGAGTAGGGATGACGTGATGGCCGCGGAGTTCGTCGCGGCCCTGGCGGCCGTCACCTACCTCGTCGGCGGGGCCCTGCTCATCTTCATCTGGAACGCCTACAAGACGACCAAGGAATCCAGGCTCCTGCTCCTGGCGATGGGCCTCTTCCTCCTCATTTTCGGGAGCAACCTCGGGGTCTTCTACTGGATTTTCTTCCAGGTCCTCCTGAACGTGAAGGTCTTCTCCACCATCGAGGAGGGCTACTTCACCTCCCTGGTCTTCCAGTTGCCGGGGATTTTCCTCGTGTTCTGGTCCGCGCTGAAGAGATGAGGGAGCGTGAAGCCCGCTACCGACGGTTCGCGGAGGCGTGGGCCAGCATCTCGGCCCCCCGCCGACCCCCCGCCGCGGGCCGCTCGGACCTGACGGGCCGGGCCCTCCAGCGGGCCGCCGAGTCGAGCCCCGAGGCCCGGGCGCGGGTCCGGGAGACCTACCGGGAGGCGGGGGCCGAGGAGGGGCAGCGGGTGGCGGCGGCCCTGCGCTCCCAGGGGACCCCGGGCGACCCCGGCGCGATGCTGGAGACGGCCGCCCTCCTGGCGGGCGCCGAGATTGAGTTCGCCCAGCGCGGGCCCCGGCGGTGGGAGTTCCGGGTCCGCGGGCTCCCTTCCCTGGACCTTCTGGCCGGGCTGCAGGGGGAGGTCTTCGTCGAGGCGACCACCGCCTACCTGACCGGGCTCCTCGCCTACCTGGCGCCGGGGACGAAGGCCTCCTTCGACCTCTCGGGGCGCGGGGAACTCACCGTGGTCCTGGAGAAATAATCTGAAACTTTCGGGGGAGGGGGAGAGCGGGCCTGTGGACGGGAGGGGGGAGGGGCGGAGCCCTTCCCCCCTCCCGGCGACAGTTAGTGGCCAGGTGACGAGAACCCCCCGGGCTAAAGCCCGGGGGGTTCTCGTCACCTGGCCACTAAAACCGCTCTTGAGAGAGCCACTC
>CAZANW010000066.1:0-10883 GCA_964486625.1 uncultured Halobacteria archaeon | reverse complement strand
CTCCGGAGTCGGGGTCGTCGGAGCGGGGTTCGGGGGCGGAGGGGTGGTCTGGATGGGGGTCGGGGAGGGCGTCGCGATGGCGCCGGAGCCCGCCTCGCGGGTCACCTGGCACGTGACCGGCACCGGGCTCCCCCGGCCATCGTCGAAGGTGACCGTGTAGGTCCCGCCAGCGGCAATCTCCGCCCCGGGAATGGTGACGGAGAACGAACCGTTCTGCGCCACCGTCGTCCGCGATTCCACGGGCGCGGGCCCCGTCACCCGGACCTGGATGACGGTCCCGTCGGCGCGGTTCGTCGTCCCCGAGGCGGTGATGTTCTGGCCCAGGGGGACCGCCGGGCAGTCCCCCGCGGCGAGGGTGGGCGCGACCACCCGGAAGGCGAGCGTCTGAAGGACCGGGGAGTCGTCAGAGCCCGATTTTCGGGCATTGCCTTTCAGGAGGTCCAGAATGTCGTTCCCGTTCATCCCGATGATGGAGCTTCCGGCGACCCACCGCCCGTCGTCGCACCGGAGGTTCCTCGCCTCGTTCCCGAACAGTTTCCCGTCCCCGGTCACGTAGCCGTCGGAGTAGCGCCCGTCGGCGCCGAGGCCCTGAACCACCAAGGTGAGGCTGCCCGTCCGGTTGGCGAGCCCGGAGAGGGCGGCCTGGAAGGTGCCACCGGTGACGTTCATCTCGACGGAGCGGCACCGGCCGCCGGGGGAGGCGGCGAAGATGTCGAAAACCCATGCGTAGGCGTTCGCCCCGCCCCCCGTGAGGTTTCCCCGGAGAATCACGTCGTCCCCTTGGGCCACCTCTTGCCCGGGCCGCGGGCTGGAGAGGTCGATGGACTGGGCGGAGGCCGCTGCGGCCAGGAGGAAAAGCGCCATGGGGCCGAGGAAGAGCCGAAGGGCCGGCGTCATGGTCGAAGATGGACGCTGCCTCTTCATCTACATTCCCTCGACATGGAGGACGACCACGGACTTGTCGTCGTCGTAGACCGGCGCGACCGAGGCCGCCGCAATCAGCCTCTCGGCGACTCGCTTCGGGTCGCGGTGGCGGGCCGCCGCGGCCCCAATCGAGTCCCCGTCCACGCAGGCCGTCACGCCGTCCGTGGCCAGGACCAGGTGGTCGCCGGGCCGCAACTCGCCGCCCGCCCCATAGGGGGCGAACGCCCCCTCCATCCCGACACACTGCGTCAGGGCCCCCGCTTCGTCGTGGTGCTCCGGGGTCAGCACCCGGGCGCGTCCCTCCCGGCAGAGGAGCGCGGCGCTGTCGCCCGCGTGGACGAGCCGATAGTGGTTCCCGCCCAGGGCCACGGCGGTGAGCGTCGAGTAGCCGATGAACGGGGCCCGCTCCCGCGCCCTGCGCTCCCGCTCCTCCAGAACCCCTGCGTGGACCCGCCTCAGCGACCGCTCCAAATCCCGCCCCTCGGGATAGAAGCGCCGAAGGAGTTCGACGGCCAGATTCGACGCCTCCGCGCCGCCCGCGGGGAGGGTGACCCCGTCGGCGACCGCGTAGAGCCCCCGCTCGTCATCCACGAGGATGGCGTCCTCGAGCCGCGGATGCGCGCTCCCCCGAACGGAGATGCCGTGGGATCGAATCTCCATCCCGGTCACTCGCCAGCGACCTGCACCACCACGTCCCGAGTCCGGGGCCGGGTGTCGTGGTCGATGAACACGATTTGCTGCCAGGTCCCCAGGGTCAGCCTTCCGTTTGTGAACGGCACGATTAGCGAGGGGCCGAAGACGGAGGCCCGGAGGTGACTCGGTCCGTTGTCGTCGCCGCCGGTCTTGTGGTGGGCGTAGTCGTCCCCGGAAGGCGCGAGGCGCTCGAAGAGGCCCGCCATGTCTTTCACCAGGCCGGGCTCGAACTCCATCGTCGTCACCGAGGCCGTGGAGCCGGGGACGAAGAGGGTGACAGCGCCCTCCCCGAGCCGCGACTCTGCCACCACTTTGGCAATGGCTTGAGTGATATCCAGGATGTGGCTGCGGCCGCGGGTCTGCAGGGAGAGAGTGCGGGTCTGGACTGCCATCGGCTGTCTATCTTCTATCGCGCGATTTTTATAAACATCTGTGCGAAGTGGAGAGGGATGCCCGTCGAACTGGACGCCCTCGACAGAAAGGTCCTGAACGCCATCCAGTGGGATTTCCCCCTCGACTCCCGCCCGTTCCACACCCTTGGAGAGCGGTTCGGGACCACGGAGGAGGAGGTGCTGAAGCGCGTGGCGAAGATGAAGGCGGAGAGAATTGTGCGGCAAATCAGCGCCATCTTCGACACCCGCAATCTGGGCTACCGGTCGAGCCTGGTGGCCGCCATCTACGGGCCCCCGAAACTCGATGCCGGGGCCGCCGTCATCAACGCCCATCCAGGGGTCTCCCACAACTACCGGCGGAACCACCGGTACAACCTCTGGTACACCGTCGCGGTCCCGCCCGATAGCCGCCTCGGCCTGGAGAAGACGGTGGAGATTCTCCACCGGGAGTCAGGGGCGGTCCGCACCCGCCTCATGCCGACCCTGAAACTGTTCAAAATCGGGGTCAAGCTCGACATCGAGGGCTCCGAGGACGTGACCGCCCAGTCGAACTACGAGGGTTTCAGCGAGAAGCACCGCGCGGTCAAGCACCCGGTGACCGAGGAGGACGTCCGGGCCATCCTGCTGCTGCAGAAGGACCTGCCCCTGGTGGCGCAGCCGTTCCGGGCCCTCGTGGACGGGAACGGCATGACCGAGGAGGACCTCCTGGCCGCGGCCCGGCGCTTCGTCGAGAGCAACCAGATGCGCCGCTTCGCCGCGGTCCTCCACCACCGGCGGGCGGGCTACATCTCCAACGCCATGGGGGTGTGGGCCGTCCCCCCCGAGCGGGCCGAAGAAGTGGGGCCCCTCATGGCCGGTTTCAACGCGGTGAGCCACTGCTACCTGCGCCCGACCTACGAGGACTGGCCCTACAACATCTTCACCATGGTCCACGGGCGCAAGAAGGCCGACTGCGAGGCGGTCCTCCGGGCCATCGCGGAGAAGACCGGCGTGCGCAAGCGCGAGTCCCTCTACTCGACGAGAGAGTACAAGAAAGTGCGAGTCTCCTACTTCACGCCCGAATATGGGAAGTGGGAAGCGCGATACGAGAACGAGTGGAACTCCTAAACCGCCCTCACCCTTCGGACCGTCGTGGGCTGCTGCTTCAGGAGAATCCGCGACCCGCACCGGTCGCACCGGACCGTGGCGCCGTGGCGGTCGAGGTCCACGGGAGCGCGGCACTTGAGGCAGAGGTAGCCCATTGGGGAAGTGTGGGGATGGATGCCCGGCTATTAACCTTCCGCTCAGTTCTTCTTGAACGCCACCTGCAGGACGCCGTTCTTGTAGGTGGCGCGGGCGGAGCCGGGGTCCACCTCCACGGGGAGGTAGACATGCTCCATCCGGGTCCCGGCCCGGACCTTCAGGAGGTTGCTCCGGGCGGTGAGTTTGATCTCCTTCTTGTCCACGTCCCCGATGGCCACGACCGCCGTGACCCCCTCCTTGTCCTCGAACACCTCGACGCGGCCGGAGGGTCCGTCCAGGAGCAGAAGGTCCTCCTCCCCCTGCCCCTCGGCCCACCAACGCCGCTTTTCCATCAGAATCTGATTTCTGGAAACTCAATAATAAACCTTATGGGATTTTCAAAAACCCCATATTAAGCCCTTCGCCGGCTCAGGGCCGCCGCGCCGCCCGAGGGGATGCACTCCGGCCATGCCGCCCGCCACGGCGGCGCCGATGCCGACCGGAAGCAGGGCGCCCAGGTCGGGACCCGCCGGACCCGGGGTGGCCTTGGGGGTTGGGGTGACCGGGACCTCGGGGAGGGGGCCGGGCCGCTTCACGGCGATGAAGCCCGAAAGGTTGCGCTCTCTTCGAATGCTCCGGTCGGGATTTGAACCCGAGTCTACGGATTGAAAGTCCGCAATACTTGGCCGAACTATACTACCGGAGCTTGGGTGCGGATTGTCGTTCCTATCTCTTACTCTTTTTCGTTTCCCGGCCGAACTCCCGGGCCGCAGCCGCTGCCATCCGCACCACCGAGAGGCGCAGGCTCGCCACATTGTCGAGAGCCGCCGCACGTTGCAACCGGGCCCGGGGCCACCTCCGCATCTCCAGCGCCATGGAGACCATGGGGGGCGCGCAACGGGCTAGATCGTCCACCACGGTCACGGTGGCCGCCCGGGCCGTGCGCGAGAGGGGGTTGAGGTCCACGGCCACCGCGGACTTGCCGAGCCGGACCAGGGCTTCGGTCCGGTCGCCGTCCTCCAGCGGGACGAGGACCGCGTCGGCCCGGAGGATGCCCTCCGGGTGGACCCGCCGCCGGGGACTCTCCAGCCCCGGGAGGCGAGCGCCGCCGCCGGAGAGGACCCGCTCCGCGCCCAGGGAGCGGAGGTGGCGCGCCAGGCGCTCCTCGCGCCCGCCGCCGCGGTAGAAGAGGTTGACCTCGAGGGGGGCCCCGACGGCCCCGCCGAGGCGCGCCAGGTCGCGCCCCGCCAGGACCGCCGCGTTCCCGTTGACGGAGATGACCGGTCGGCGGGCGAGAAGCAGGAGGGCGACGCCCGCCCGGGAGGCGCGCCGGGCCTCCGGGGTCGTCCGCTCGCCCAGAAGGTAGTCGAAGGCCTCGCCCCGGCCGTGGGCGAGAAGCCCCGCGTCGGCCACGAGGCCCCGCTCCCATCCGTCGATGAGCCGGGCTCGCCCGACGAGAGAACGGAATCTCGGATGGCTGCGGGGGATGTGGGGGTTCACTTCGTGAGCTGGATATCGATGGTGCTCACGTCGACTTCGCCCCTCTCACCGGCGAGGTGCTCGGTCCCGATGTTGATGGCCCGGAGCTTCGCCTGCGTGATGAACTTCCGCCGGACCACTTCCGCGACATCCACGGCGCGGCTGATGGCGCGGCCCCTGGCTTTGATGCTGACGTCGCCGGACCCGTTGTTGAACTGGGTCACGACGGCCAGGACGTAACTCATCACGGGCTTGTTGCCGATGTAGATGGTTCCGTCTTCTCGCTTGGTTTGCGGCTTCTGGCTTTGCTGTTTTTCTTGGCCAGCCATGGCGCACCCTTGCATCCTCCCCTGCCATTTAAATCCTTTACGCCTGCGGCTGCCTCGGGACGAGCCGGGCCTTCAACTCCTCGAAGGTCTGGGGGGCGAGGAGCCCCTGGCGGACCTGCTCTTCGAGGGCGCGCACCATGGACTCGGTGATTTGGCGGGAGGCCTGTAGGGCCTGGGAGCCGGCGGGCCGGAGAGATGCGGTCCCGGCCCCCGCCCCGCCCGGGGGGGCCACCCGGGCCCGGGCTTCCAGTTTCCGCAGGGTCTCCTCGGGGAGCGATGGCGCCAGGGGGGCCTCGGCGGGCCTGGCGGAGAGGGCGTCGAGCCTCTCGGCGACGGTCTTCTTCGGCTCGGCGCCGACCTTCTCCTCAAGCCTCCTGCGTGCCCGGGACTTGAGGAAGCCCCGGATTTCTCCGCCCGCCGCCGGAGCCTCCGCAGCCTTCGCCGGGCGGGCGGCCCGCTGCCGGGCGCGGTGGGCGATGAACTCCCGCAGCCGCCCCTCGGGCCTCCGGATGCCCCGCGAGTCGAGCCAGAAGGTAAACCACTTGGCGGTCCGGGAGGTCTGGAAGGCGAAGAGGAGGAGGAGGGCGAGGGCGAGGGCCGCGATGAAGACCGGGACCAGGAACCATGTGAAGGGGACCAGGGAGTCGGTGATGGGAGTGGCCATGGTGGACTTTGGGCGCCCCCCGTCAAATCGTTTCCCGGCGGCCGCTGGAGGGGGAGGGATTCCGCCCCCGGGGAGCCGCGCAAGGTTTTTCAACCTCCGGAACCCGATAATATGCGATGCTCCCCGTCACCATCACCGAGAACGCCGCGACCAAAGTCAAGGAGGTCATGGCCCAGGAGAAGCGCAACGGGGCGGGCCTCCGGCTCTTCGTCGCGGGCGGCGGCTGCTCCGGCTTCCGCTACGGCATGTCCTTCGACGAGCCCAAGGACGGGGACGAGGTCTCGGAGCAGCACGGCCTCAAACTCATCGTGGACCCCAACAGCCTCCGGTTCCTCAAGGGCTCCAGCATCGACTGGGTCGAGGACCTGACCGGCGCGGGGTTCAAGATTGAGAACCCCAACGCGACGCGCTCCTGCGGCTGCGGGCAGTCGTTCGAGGCACAGGCATAGTTCCCACGCCCCAAGTATTGTTCCCCTTCCCGCAGCCGCCCCCTGACGGCCCCAGCGGACGCTTTCAGCGGTTCCGGGCCTCCACGCACGCACGCCAGATTCCGGGCGCGTAACTCCCGCACTTGCGGACGCCCCACCCCCGGTCCCGCCAACCGGCCATCTCCTCCTCCGAGCCGAAGGTGTAGTAGCAGAGGAGCCCCGCCGGCCGCAGCAGTCGCAGGGCGCGCTCCAGGTGGACCAGTTTCCCGCCTGGGCTCTCCTTGGGGGGCGTCAGGACCGCGGCGTCGAACGGGGGACCTTTGAAACCGGGTGCGAAGGTCTCGAAGCGCTTCCGGATGGGATGGACGCGGTCCGAAACGCGATTGCGCGCGATGTTCTCCCGCAAATATCGGAAAGCCGCGGAACTCGACTCCACGGCGGTCACATCCCCCGCCCCCGCCTTTGCGATGACGACGGGGAAGAGGCCGACCCCCGCGAAGGAGCACAAAATCTGGCCCGCCCCCCGGAGCCGGGCCGCGACCCGCGCCCGCTCCGCCGCCATGCGGTGGGAGGCGAAGGCGCGGGTGACGTCGAGGAGGAACGTGGCGCCGTTCTCCGCGTAGAGGGTCTCGGCGGAGTCCCCCCAGAGGAACTCGTAGGCCCCGACCCGCCGGGAACCCGAGGGGCGGGCCACCCTCCGCAGGACCGCCCGGACCGAGGAGTGGCGGGAGCGGACCGCCTCCACCGCCCGGGCCCGGGCGCCCAAGTCCTGCGCGTCGAGGTCAACGATGGCCACTTGGCCGACCAGTTCGTACCGGAGCGGCGGTCCCATCTTTTTGAGTCGGGGGGTCTTCTAAGACCCTATGGACCCGACCTCGGCCCTCGGCCCCCAACTGGAGGAGGCGCTGAAGCGCATGCGGGCCCGGGGCATCCCGGGGCGGAGTCGCTCCTACCTCTTCGGAGCCCGGTTCGCCGCCCGGCTCGCGGAGCTGGAGGGGGCCGCGCGGTTCGCCGCCGACCTCCTCGGGTGCGAGGACGAGCCCCCCGACCTGGAGCCCGCCCTCCGGGAGGAGGCGGTCCGGGAGTGGAACGGGAAGAACCGGGAGCGACTCGACCTCGGCGCATTCCGGCTCGGGTTCTACGTCGAGATGCTCAAGGCGGCGGCCCGGAAGTGGGAGGAGCGGGCCGAAGCCGCCCTCGGCGACCGGGAGAAGTAAGTATTTCGCCGGTCAGAAGCACCCTCCCTCAATGCCGGAAGAGGTCAAACTGGACCCGTGGGGCCGCGCCCAGATTGCCGACTACGACCAACTGGTCCGCGACTTCGGCATCGAGCCCTTCACGCCGCTGCTCCCGCGGACCCCCCGGCCCCACCGGCTCATGGCGCGCCAAATCATCTTCGGCCACCGGGACTACGGGCGGGTCCTCGACGCCCTCCGCGACCGGAAACCCTTCGGGGTGATGAGCGGTTTCATGCCTTCAGGCCGCGCCCACCTCGGAGCGAAGATGGTGATGGAGGAGATTGTGTGGCACCAGCAGGCGGGCGGCGACGCCACCGTGGCGATTGCCGACATGGAGGCGCACGCCGTGCGGGGCATTTCGTGGGAGAAGTGCCGGGAGTGGGGAATCAACGAATACGTGCTCTCGCTCATCGCGCTGGGCCTGGAGCCCGACCGGGCCAAGGTCTATTTCCAGTCGGAGAACCGGCAGGTCCAAGACCTCGCGTTCCAACTGGCGAAGGAGGCGAACTACTCCGAGTTGAAGGCCATCTACGGGTTCGCCGGCGAGACGACGCTGGCCCACATGCTCTGCCCCGCGGTGCAGGCCGCCGACATCCTCGCGCCCCAACTGCCGGAGAACGGCGGGCCGCGGCCGCTGGTCGTCCCCGTCGGGGTGGACCAGGACCCGCACATCCGGCTCACGCGGGACCTCGCGGCGCGGGCCAGCGGCCTGGTCCTGGAACCACACGCGGGCTCGGTGATTGTCCGGTGGAAGGAGGAGGAGTTCGAGCCCCGGGGGCTCGTGGAGGCGCTCCAGCGCGCGGGGTCGCGGGGGGCGAAGCCGATGGTCCACAAACTCCACGCCGAGTTCTTCGGGCTGCGCGAGGCGGAGGCCCGGAGTGCCCTCCTCCAGTACGCGGCGCGCCGGAACCTGCCCATGTTCGTCCCCCCGGCCGGCCTCTACCACCGCTTCATGTCGGGCCTCACCGGCGGCAAGATGTCCTCCAGCGTCCCCGAATCCCACATCGCGCTCTCCGAGCCCCCGGCGGAGGCCGAGGCGAAGGTCCTCAGGGCCAAGACCGGCGGCCGCGCGACCGAGGAGGAGCAGCGGAAACTGGGCGGCGAGCCCGACAAGTGCGCGGTCCACGAGTTGATGCGCTACCACCTGGAGGACGAGGCGGGCCTGAAGGACATGTATCTGCAGTGCGTCTCCGGCAAGCGCATTTGCGGGCCCTGCAAGAAGTGGGCCGGGGAGAGAATGCGCGCCATCCTGGAGGAGCACGCGGAGAGGCGCGGGGAGGCCGAGGGGCGGCTGGATGAGTTTGGATTGAAGCCGGTCAAATAACGCGCCCGGTCAACTATATGCTGGCCCCCGCTCCACGTTCCTGAGAGGCGCAGCCGCGCCCGCCCCCGCCTGATGACGACCCAGAAGCCGAAAGAGAAGCCCGCCCCCGAGTTGCGCGAGGACCTCTTCTTCCTCCGGGACGACCTCGCCCGGGCCCACGCCGACCTGGGGCAGCAGGTGGCGCAATTGAGGAAGGATGTCGAGCGCGCGGGCCAGGGGCTCGAAAAACTGGTGCTGGAGCGGGAAGCCGCGGCGGCCCGCGAGCGCGAGGCGGCCACCCTCGAACGCGCGGCGGACAAAGACATCCACTCCCAGGCGCTGGAGGGATTGAGACAGGCGCTGGCGGCCCTGGAGGGACGGCTGGCCGTGGCGGAGACCTCCATCCAGGGGCTCCAGTCCGAGCGGGAGGCGCTCAAGCGCGAGTTCACCAAGATGATGCGCGACTTCGGGAACGCCGACCGGGCGCTGGTCGAGAGGGGGCTCCTCGTCATGGAACGGAAGGGGGCCCAGCAGTTCGAGCAGCTCCTGAAGAGCCTGGACGCCCGGGACCAGCAGTTGCGCTCGGAGTTGAAGGAGTGGCTCGCCTCGCTGCGGCAGGAGATGGACGGCCGGATTTCGCAGTACATGAAGTTCCACGACTTCGAGACCGGGGTCAAGCCGTTCGCGCAGAAGGGCGAAATCGAGCCCCGGCTGGAGGAGGCGGCGGCGAGGCTGCTGAACCTGGAGAAGGGCGTGGACAAGATGCAGACCGGGTTCGAGAACGGGGTGAAGGAGGTGCTCGCCCGCGACCTGCGGGTGCTGGAAGCGGAACTGCGCACCTTCGTCCGGGAGATGGACCGCGACCGGCTCGAGGAGGCCCGGGAGCAACTCTCGCGCCTGGAGAAGCGGGTCGCCGCGATGGAGGGTCCGACGGCCCCGCGCTCCCCGGCCGAGGCGAAGTTGCAGGCCACCGCCGCCGGGCGGGCCGCATCCCGGGCGGTGGCCGAGGCGGTCGGGCCCCTGAAGGAGCAAATCGAGCAGCTCAGGAAGCGGGTCGAAGGGCCGTCGCCGCAGAAATAGGGCGCGCTACTCGCTGAAGTGCTGCTGGAGCGTCTCCCGGACCTTCGCAATCAGGGGTTCCCACTCCGCCGACGGCTGGCGGGTGATGGTGACGAAGTTGTTCAGGAAGAAGACCGCCGCGACCCCGGGCAGGGAGAAGAGCGTCGCTGCCAGGGGGTTCTTCGCCCCTTGCGCGGGTGTGGAGTAGAACTCCCCCTTCTGGGCGACGGTCTTGTTCAGGGTGAACTTCATCGAGTTCGGGTTGGGGGTGGGCTCGACGACAATCTGGAGCATGGTCCACCTGGGGAAGGGACCTTTTCAACCTTGCTTCCCGAGGGCCCCGAGGAGCCCCTCCAGGGCCGCGCAGTCCTCGCATCCCGGCGCCCCCGGCGGGGGCGAGGGGGCGGCGTGGAGGTCCCGGAACCGCCTCAAGAGCGGCGGCAGGAGGCGGTCGGGCTGGAGTCTCACCTCGACCCTCCGGGGCGTGAATCTCATCGCCGGCCCCGGGGCCCCGGGAACACCCGCGTCGCCGCCGGTCGCGGGCTCGAGGTAGAGGAGGGAGAGGCCCGATACGCGGCCCATGCCGAGGCGCTCCGCAATCCAGGCGTAGGAGTTCAGTTGCACGTCATACTTCGGCCGCAGGGAGTCCTGGGTCTCCGTGAACCGGGAGGTCTTGTAGTCCACGATGTGCAGGGAGTTGTCCCTGAGCCGGAAGATGTCGTCGGGGACTCCGGTGAGGAGGACCCCGGTCCCGGGGTCCGCCGACCGGAACTTCCGGGACGAGAGGGCGGGCTCGTATCCGGCCACGGGGCCGATGTCGGGGAACCAGGGGGGGAGGCGCCCCTCCCGGCCGAAGTGGACCCGGACCGCGTTCTTCGTGAAGGCGTCGATGGAGGAGAAGACCCCGGGGAGGCCCATCTGGAAGGGGAGGTCCCGGTGGAGCCCGAGCCAGAAGCACCTGCCGCAGAAGCCGGGGAGGGCGAGCCCCCCCAGGTTGCCTCCCGAGATGGGGTGGGGGTCGGCCATCCACCCGGGTTCCCCGCAGCCCCAAAACCCCGCGGCGAAACGTTTATATAGAACTTTTAGTTCCCAGGAACTCCGACATGGCAGGCATGGGTGGAACCCCGGTCCTCATCCTGAAGGAGGGGAGCGA
>CAZANW010000065.1:0-10911 GCA_964486625.1 uncultured Halobacteria archaeon | reverse complement strand
GGCCTGAACAAGGCAGCCCCCCTCCATCCCCACGGAGGTGGCGTTCACCACGATGTCCGCCCTCGGGACCTCCTGGACCAGTCCGCCCAAGGGAAGCGCCCTGCCCCCGACCTCCCGCGCCAGAGTCCGGGCCCGCGAGAGGGTCCGGTTGGCGACGGCCACCTCCGCGCCCCGCTCCGCCAAAGCGCAGGCGATGGCCCGCGCCGAACCGCCGGCCCCGAGGAGAAGGACCCGGCGGCCCCGCGGCTCGACCCCCGCGCGGAGCAGGGCCCGGAGGGCCCCCTCGCCGTCGGTGTTGTGGCCGAGGCCCCGGCGGAGGTCCACCGCGTTCACCGCCTTCATCCTCCGCGCCGCCGGCGTGGGCCGCAGGAGCCGGAAAGCCGCCTCCTTCAGGGGGAGGGTGATGTTGAGGCCCCGGAACCCCGCGTCCCGCGCCCCGGCGAGCGCGGCACCGAGGCGTGGCCGGGGAACCCGGAAGGGGAGGTAGACCGCGTCCATCGAGAGCGCCCGGAAGGCCGCCTCCTGCATGGGGGGCGAGAGGGTGTGGCCCACGGGGTCCCCGAAGATTCCGAACCGTTCAGTCACCATGGGGGGACGTGGGAACAAGTGTTTAAAGAGCCTCCCGAAAAACCGGAAACGATGGTGAAGCGGTTCTTCGCGGCTCTTGCCGACGTCACCGACCTCCGGAACCGGGCCGAGCGAGCCCTGGGGCGCGTCTCCTACGAGGACACCCACGTGGGCACCCTGCCTGCCCGCCTCTTCCGGCCCCCCGAGAACGGCCGGAGGGAGGAGGCGGGCGTCGTCTTCTGCCCCGCCTGGCTCGTGGACCACCGCCTCTACACCCGCCTCTGCCTCGGCTTGGCGGCGGCGGGCTACCACGTTCTCGCCTTCGATTTCATCGGGGAGGGGCGGGCCCCCGGCGCCACTTGGACCTCCTTCGACACTCTCCTCACCGGCCGCTTCCTCCACTACAAGCGCAACGCCCGGAACGTGAAGGCCGCCCTGGACCGCCTGGAAGAGGAAGTGGAGGGGCCGCTGGGCCTGGTCGGCCACTCCCGGGGAGGATACCATGCCGCCACGGTCCGGGACAAGCGAGTGGAGGCCCGGGTCTCCATCCAGCCCTTCAACTGGATTCTGCCCCCCGGCGCTTACTTTCTTCTCCCCTTCCCGAAGCGGGTCCACCCCAACACCCTCTTCATCTCGGGGGACCTGGACCTCGTCCTCGCCCCCAACTTCCTGAACGACCTTCCCATGTATCGCGCCGCCGACCCCCCGAAGATGTGGGTCTCCATCGTCGGCTCCGAGCACCTCCTCCCCATCTCCGACCTCCCTTCCTTTCCCCACTGGACGCGCTCCCTCATCCTCCACTACGCGGCGGCGTGGCTCGATTACACCCTGAAGGGCCAGAAGGGGGCTGTGAAACATCTGACCGAATCCCTCCCCGGCATCAGCATCCACATCGCGCATCTCCACGAGGAGGGGGTGGACCTGCGCCAGCTCTTCGGCTTCGACCTGAACGGCTGGCTGCCGGGGCGGGAACGGAGATAAAAACGAGTGAGGAGGGGGTGAAGGAGCCCAGGGGACGGGGGAGAGGGACGGTCATGCCACTCTTCATCCGAAAAGTTGAAGGGGGACCCCCATCCCCGTAGTTCCTCGGGCCCGTGGTCTAGCGGCTATGACGTCGCCTTGACATGGCGGAGTTCCCCGGTTCGAATCCGGGCGGGCCCATCTGTTTTTGACACGTCTGCAGTGCAACGACTCTCCAATCCCTACGCACTCCCCCCGCCGGAAATCTCCCCGTCGGTCAGGTAGCACGCCGGGTCGGGGCCCCACGGGTCCCCGTGGACCGCTTCCGCCCGGGCGCGGAAGGAGCCGCCGCATAACCCCCTGAACGTGCAGGCGCCGCACCGCCCCTTCAGCAGGGGCAGCCGGTTCTTCAGCCCCGCCATGAGGGGGTGGGAGGTGTCCGTCCAAATCTCGCCGAAGGGCCGCTCCTTGACGTTCCCGAGGGTTTGGTGGCGCCAGAACTGGTCGGGGTGGACGTCGCCGGACCAGCCGATGCAGCCGATGCCCACGCCGGAGCTGTAGGTTCCCCCCCCGTTCCACTCCAGCAGCCGGCGGACCTCCTCGGCCCGGGCCGGGTCCCGCTCGCGGAGTTTCAGGTAGGCGTAGACCCCGTCCACGTGGTTGTCCACGGTCAGGACCTCGCTCTCCAGCCCCCGCGCGTGAAACTCCTCGGTGCGCCGGAGGAGGAGATCCAGGGTCCTCCGCGTCTCCTCGTGGCTCAGGTCGTCCACCCGGATGTCGGAGCCGCGGCCGGAATAAACGAGGTGGTAGAAGCAGGCCCGGGCGATGGACTCCCTCTCGACGAGGTCGAAGACCGCCTCCAGGTCGCGGAAGTTCCAGCGGGTCAGGGTCATCCGCAGCCCCGTCCTCTGGCCGACGGCCCGGAGGTTCCGGAGGGCCTGGAGGGCCCGCTCGAAGGCTCCGGGGACGCCCCGGAAGATGTCGTTGTTCCTCCCGATGCCGTCGATGCTGACCCCCACGTAGGTGAAGCCCGCCTCCCGCACCCTCTTCGCCTTCGCCACGTCGATGAGGGTGCCGTTGGTGGAGAGGGTGCAGCGGAGCCCCCTCTGCCGGGCGTAGTCCGCGATGGCGAAGAGGTCCCTCCGGAGCAGGGGCTCGCCGCCGGAGAAGAGGACGGCGGGGACCCCGAAGTCCGCCAGTTGGTCCACCACGGCCTTGGCCTCGTCGGTGGTGAGTTCGCCCGGGTATTTCCTCGCCTGGCTGTCGGAGTAGCAGTGGACGCACTTCAGGTTGCAGCCCCGGGTGAGGTTCCACACGACGACCGGCCTCCGCTCGGAGGCGCTTCTGGGCGCCCCGGAGCCGAGGCCGTAGCGCAGGGAGTCGCTTCCGCTCTTCCCGCCGCACCACAGGGTGGTCAGGTTAATCATGGTCGCAGGAAGTCTTCCGGGACGGGCCCCTCATCCAGGAGCCGGGGCGCGGAGGATCTTCGCCTTCTCCCGCAACTCGGACTGGAGCGCCTTCATCATGCCGCCGCCCCGGATGGACTGGAGGAGCGTGGGCGAGAGGGGCCGGGCCGCCAGTTCCGTCCCCCGGGTCACGTTCCGGACCTTGGCCGCCTCCAGGTCCACCTCCACCTCGTCCCCCTTCTGGAACGCCTTCGCGGCCCCCGGGCACTCCAGGACCGGGAGGCCGATGGCGACGGCGTTCCGGTAGAAGATGCGGGCGAAGTTCTCGGCCACCACCGCCCCGACCTTGAGAATCTGAAGGACCTCGGGGGCGGTCTCCCGGGAGGAGCCGCACCCGAAGTTGCGCCCCGCCACGACGATGTCGCCGGGCTTGACGTTCTTGGCGAAGGTCTTGTCCGCGGGAGAGAATGCGTTCTCGGCCAGTTCCTTGGGGTTTGAGAGGAACTTGCCCGGGGTGATGATGTCGGTGTCGATGTTGTCGCCGAAGACCCAGGCATTCCCTTTCAGGGTCACAGGTACCCCCTCGGGTCGGTGATTTTCGCGTTCAGGGCCGACGCCGCCACGGTGGCGGGGCTCGCCAGGTAAATCTCCGCGCTGTCGGCCCCCATGCGCCCCTTGAAGTTGCGGTTGCCCGTGCTGATGCACCGCTCCCCGGGGGCGAGGAGCCCCATGTGGGCCCCGAAGCAGGGGCCGCAGCCCGGGCTGAGAATCACGGCGCCGGCCCCAACCAGGGCCTCCAGGATGCCCTCCCGGGCCGCCTCCATGTAGACCTCCGCCGAGGCCGGGGTCACCAGGAGCCGGCAGTCCCGGTGGACCTTGTGGCCGTCGAGGACGGAAGCGGCAATCTCCAGGTCGTCGAACCTCCCGTTGGTGCAGGAGCCGATGAAGGCCTGGTCCACCGGCGTCCCCGCGACCTGGGAGACCGGCTTCACGTTCCCCGGGCTGTGGGGGCACGCCACCTGGGGCTCCAGGGCGGAGCCGTCCAGGCGGTGGACCGCCTCGTAGCGCGCGTCCCCGTCGGCCCGGACCGGCTCGGTCCTCTTCCCGGAGGCGCGTTTCACGTAGTCGGCGACCTTCCCATCGGGAGGGGTGAAGGCGAACTTGGCCCCCATCTCCAGGCCCATGTTGCAGAGGGTCATGCGGCCCGAAACGTCGAGCCCCTCCACCGCCTTCCCGGAGTACTCGACGGCCCGATACTGGGCGGCCTCCGTGCCGAATTTTCCGAGCAGGTGGAGCATGAGGTCCTTGGCGTAGACCCCCTTCCCGAGTTTTCCGTCCACCTCGAACTTCAGGGTCCCCGGGACCTTGAACCAGAGCCTGCCCTTCACCAGCACCCAAGTCATCTCGGTGTAGCCGATGCCGGTCCCGGCCGCGTTCAGCGCCCCGTAGGCGGTGGTGTGGGAGTCGGTCCCCACGATGAGGCTCCCAGGGAGGACGTGGCCCTTCTCGGGCAGGACCTGGTGGCAGATGCCCGCCTTGATGTCGTAGAAGTGCTTCAGGTTCTGCTCCTTCGCGAAACCGCGGATGATTTTCTGGGCCATCGCCCACCGCTCGTCGGGCGCGGGGGCGAAGTGGTCCTCCAGGACCACCACCTTGTCGGGGTCCCAGACCTTGCGGACCTCCTTGGGGAACATCATGAAGTTCGCTGCCACCCGGGCCATGGCGATGTGGCCCATGGCGAGGTCGATGGAGCAGTCCACTACATCCCCCGGCGAGACCGCCCCCTTCCCGGAGTGCGAGGCCAGGATTTTTTCGGCAATCGTCTGACCCATTTTTAAACCTCCAAAGTGAGGGGCATGCCCGTTCCGATGGTAAAATGCGTAGGCGAACGTAGCCTACATATGGAGTCCATAAGCGGTCCCAAACCCCATGTTCCACCATGGGCGGGGTCCAGGAACCCGGGATTGCGCGGGGGGTCGCGGACTACCTGCTGGAGGACGCTTTTCCGGGCGGGCCCGTCTATCCCCGGCACGCGGCGGCCGTCCCCCGGACCGCGGTCCTCCTCTCCAGCCGCGCGCCCGACAAGGTCTGGCGGGCCCTCGAAGCGGCCAGCGAGAGCCCCCCGGAAGTCCGGCCCGCGCGAATCGTCGCCCTCGGAGATGGTCTCCAACTCCCCAAGGTCCGGAGCGACAGGCACGACGTTCCCGGGGCGCTTCGGAGGTTCCTCGACCGGGGCGGGGTGGTCCACTCGGTCGGGACCTGCATCGGCCTGCGCTACAGGGACGGCGGGGACGCCTGCGTCGAGTCCACGATTCTGGACCTCGTGGAGATTGTGAGGGAGTCGGACGAAGTGCTGGTGTTCGAGTGACTCAGGAGAGCCGCTCTGCGAACTCCCGGAAGGTCTCACCAGGCCGCTTTTGCCCCCGGTAGAGTTCCAGCAGCCGCTCCACCGCCTCCGGGACCCGCTTCGCCGGAATCCGGGCCGCGGGCTTCCCGAAGGAGACCTTCCCCTCGCCCGACTCCCCCCCGAGAAGGAGGACGTAGTGGGGGACCTCCCGCCCCTCGACGCGCCTGGAGGCCCCGTAGAGGGCGATGGAGGCGACCGCGTGGCGGCAGCAGGAGTTGGGGCAGCCGCACACCTTGACGGTGATTCCGTCGAGGTCGTCGAATTTCCCCGCCAGTTTCTCCGAGAGGACCTTCCCGAGGGCCCGGGCGTTGGTGACGGCCGAGGGGCAGGCGGAGGCCCCCGGGCAGGCGGTCACGTCCTCCGCCTTGCCGCGGCCCGGGAGGGCCAGGTCCCACGGCTCCAGGGCGCGGTAGAGGTCCACCAGGGCGGGGCGCGGGACCCAGAGGAGAACGAAGCCCTGGGTGTCGGTGGCCCGGCACCGGAGGGAGAACCTGTGGCAGGCATCGGCCAGCCTCCGCAACTGGGCCGCGGTGACGTCCCCGGTGGGCAGGCGGACGAAGACCGCGCAGTAACCCTCCTGCTTCTGGGCCGCGACGTTGAAGGCGCTCCACCGGGAGCAGTCGCGGGTCTTCGGGAGAGGCGATGGGCCGTCCTGGGGCCGGGGGGGCTTCGGAGGTCTCTCGGGCGGGTCGAGTGGTGAGGCGGAGAAGCCGTTCAGCCCGGCCCTCTCTTCCCGGACGAGCCGCCGGAACTCCTCGACGCCGATTTTCTCCAGGAGGAACTTCAGCCGGGCCCGGCTCCGGTTCTTCCGGTCGAGGTGCTGGTCGAAGTGGCGGGCGAAGGCCCGCAGGACCGCCTCGCAGGCGCGGAAGAGGTCCGCCTCGGGGACGAACTCCTCCAAGACCTCTCCGCGGCGGGGCTGGGCCCCCAGGCCGCCGCCTGCGTAGAGGCGGAAACCCCGCTCGCCGCCCCGCGTCACCGCCACAACCCCGAGGTCGTGGATGGGCGCCAGGGCGCAGTCCTTTTCGCAACCGGAGAAGGCCACCTTGAACTTGCGGGGCAGGCCGGTGGCCATGGGACTCCGCAGCCAGTGGCGGGTGAGGGCCCGGGCGTGGGGCGAGACATCGAAGACCTCCTTCGCGCAGACACCCGCCAGGGGGCAGCAGGTGATGTTCCGGACCGTGTTGCCCGCGGACTCCCGGGTCGTCAGGCCCGCGGCTGCGAGTTTTCGGAGCAGGGGCCCCAACTCCTCCAGCCGCGGCCCGTGAATCTCCACCCCCTGCCGGGTGGTGACGTGCGCCACGCCGCCGCCCATCTCCTCCGCGAGCTCCGCGAGGACCCGCAACTGCTCGGGCTCGACGTCGCCCTGGGGCAGTTTGACGCGAACGATGTGGCCCCCCTCCTCGGGCTGTCCCCTCATCCCGTAGATGCCCTGGTCGAGCCGCACCGCCCTGAATGCGTCCGGGAGGATGCGGCCCTTGCGCAGTTTCCCGGCCTGCTCCTCCAGGAGTTCGATTTCACGGAGGTCCTCCCAGCGGGCCATGGACTCCCGTCGCCGCCGGCGGGATGGAGGTTCCGTAGGTAAGTTCCGTAGGCCGCCGGGGAAAAAACGTCGGGCCCCGGCCTATCCCCACGCGACCACGACGCCTGTCCCGCCCTTGGGCATCCGGAAGCGGATGGCGTCGTCGTCGCACACCTGATAGCACGCGCCGCACTCCACGCAGCGCCGGGCGTAGTCCTCCACCAGTTGCGCGACCTCCTCCCGCATCCGGAAGAGGTGCATGGGGCAGACCACCGCGCAGTCGCGGCAGCCGGTGCAGTTCTCCGCGACGACCTGGATGAAGTCGCCGGTGTCGCCGTGGCGGTGAACGAGGGCGTCGCGGGAAATCGCCGACCCGTCCGCCATTTCAGCCCCCCCTCCCGTTCCGCCGGAACCTCTCCTTGAGCATGGGGGTCAGGAAGTGCTCCACCATCAGGGCGGCCAGTTCGGGCGGGGGGTCCTTGAAGGAGCCCGCGAGCCGCCCGATGGGGGGAAGGAGGCGGGGCGCCAGGACCCGGAGCATGCGGAGGGCGGGCTCCGGGACGCGGGAGGAGTCGCCCCGGCGGATGGCCGCGTTGAGGGGGAGGAACACCTCCAGGAGCGCCTTCTTCATCTCGGGCGCATACCTCTCCAGCCGCTTCTCCAGGGAACGGGCGTTGGCCGCGTGGGCGTCGGCGACCCCGCAGAGGGAGAAGAGGGCGTCGTTGAGCATGGGGACCACCCACTTGGCCGCGTCGGGGTTGAAGCCGAGGTCTTGGACGAACCGCGCATACTCGGGCCCCGGCCCGAACTCCTCGCCGACCGGGGAGTCCTTCCAGCGCTCCTCGTAGGCGGCCATCGCCTCCCCGGTGGCGCCGCCGTCGGAGAGGGCCTCGACCGCGGTCTCCGCCGCCAGTTTGCCGGAGACCATGGCGTAGTAGACCCCCTCGGCCTCCACGGGGCAGGCGAAGCCCGCCGCGTCCCCCGCGAGCATCACGCCGGGGGCGTGGGTCGGGCCGGGGATGGCGACGAAAGGGAGCATGTGGGCCTGGTACTCCACCGGCTTCGCGCCGGTGAGTTTGATTTGCCGCTGGACCCCTTCGAGTTTGAGGAAGGTGTCGAGGTAGGAGCGGGGGTTCTTCTTGAACCACTCGGGGAAGCAGCCGAGGCCCGCGTGGAACCCGTTGGCGTCGAAGAACGTGTATCCCACCGGATAGGTCGCGCCCCACCAGTAGTGGAGGGCGTTCCCCCCGACGACCTCGTCGATGCGCTCCTTCGGCGCCGCGTAGTTGTACTGGACGATGAGCCCCGACTCGGAGGGGGCCCACCGCTTCCGGAGGCCCGACGAGACCGCCACGGTGGAGTGGATGCCGTCGGCCCCGATGACCGCGCCAGCGCCCAGTTTCACGTCGTCCTCTAGGACGACGCCGGCCACCTTCTTGTCCTCCTTCCAGACGCCGGTGACGGTGGCGGAGGTCCGGACCTCGGCCCCCGCGGCGACCGCCAGGGAGGAGAGCCAGGGGTCGAGTTCGCTCCGGTAGACGTTCATGGTGAGGAACTTCCGGGCCTCGGGGTAGTCGGCCTGCTCGGAGGGGGTGAAGGAGAGGTTCACCCGCTCCTTGTTCTGCTCGTCGGTGAGGTGGACCGTGGCCATGTCGGCCAGCCGCATGTTCGGCAGGTTCAACTCCCTCATGAAGGGGAGGTCCCTCCAGCACTTGGGGGAGAGGCCGGTCCCCGAGATGTTCTTCTCCCCCGGCTTGCGGGCCCGTTCGAGGATGAGGGTCTTGAGGCCCGCCTGCGCGGCGGTCATCCCCGCGACGGAGCCCGCGGGCCCCCCGCCGACGACGATGAGGTCGTAGTTCTTCATCGCCGGGAGTGCGCCGTGGAAAGATTCAAGGGTGGTTGGGTCATTATCTACACCTGGTTTACAAAATGACCCAAACCGCCGCTATAAAATCGAAGGTGGAGGCGGGGACACCAGGTTCAACCAGGGAAACCGCTTCCAGTCCCCTCCTCCAGTTCGATGAGACCCGCAGGGAACTCGCCCGCCTCGTCAAGGAGACCTCCGCCGCCACCCGGCCCGTCTTCGACTTCCTCCGGGAGCAGAAGGTCCGGGGCCGCCTCTTCGAGCGGGAGCGCCAGGAGATGCTCCGGGCGGTCCGGCCCCTCGCCGGGAAGTGGACCTTCGAACTGGTCTACCTCCTCTGCTGCGGGGAGACCTGGAGGTTCAACGAGTTGCGGAGGGGGCTGCGGGGCATCAGTTCGCGGACCCTTTCCCGGAAACTCCAGACCCTGGTGGAGAGCGGGTATGTCCGCCGGGAGGTGCGGGACGGGGTCCCCGTCCAGGTGGAATACTCGCTCACGGAGAAAGGGCGGGGCGTGGCGGAATTGTTCGCGCTGCTCCACTTCTACCTCCGGTTCCACCCGTCCTCCGACGGAGCGGGGGCCCGGAGATGAGGCGCGTCTCCGAGGTCTCCAACAAGCGGGACCTTCTGGAGAAGGGGCGCGGCTGGGCGGAGACCCTCGACTGGTTCCTCCGGGAGGAGCCTTCGGAAGGGGAGGTCCGGGAGGCCCTGGAGCAGGCGAAGCGGTGGAACCCCACGGAGTTGCGGGGAAAACTCCACAAGCACGGGCGGGTCGAGGCGCTGGAGTGGCTGCTGGGGCGGTGAAGCGGACCGGGTAAAGCGGGGCCGAAAAGGAAACTACGGCTTCTTGGCTATCTTTTCCAGGATGGTGTGGTCATTGCCGAATTTGCAGATGGACTCACAATGCTCGCGCAAGTCGGAAAACAGGAGGTAGGACATGTTCACGCCCTTTCCGGTGGAAATGGAGGGTCGTTTGAGTTGCGCAATCACTTCCTTCTCTCTCGCGTCCGGTGCTGCGATGTACAACGTTTTGACTTCGGGAGAGGTCAGTGCCAAGTCCGTCAGCCGCAATATGCCCGAGAAGATGGACGTGCTTTTCTCGACTTCAAACGCGCAAACTATGCGGCCGGTCCCCTTCTCAAACCAAAGCACATCAATAAGGCCGATTGTCTTTAAAACATCCGGTTTGACATCCATCGCGGGAAGACCGGGAAGACACAAAAACGAGAGTTTTTCGTTTTCGTGCGATTTGCTCCGGTCATTGGCGGCCACCACCACGTCATAGCCGAGGGATTTTCCGATTTTGACCAGGAAGTACTGCATCTTGGTGTGCGTGTTTTCTTCTTCACCCTCCGCGAGCGCTTCTTGATGCCTCTTCCTTCGGGCCGCTTCCACCTTTTTCCGTTCGCTTTCAATCACGAGCTGAACGTTCTCGTCCACAACGATGTTCATGCTGCCCACGTCGAAGAGAAGCCCGGAGACCGCCCCCAGGTCCTTGGACAGTTGGTCCCGGAACTGGTCGTTCACCTGCACAAGTGCTTCTCGCACTTCCAAATAGTCTTCCCACGAACCCAATTTTTTCGCCCCTTTGAACAGCATGTTGAAACCACGCATCATCGCCGTGTTGGATGGGGGGACAATCGTCGGATGGATGAAATACAGGATGTTGGCGACGGCGGGTCCCAGACCCTTGATGCCCTGTTGCGAAAGAGTCAATATTTCTCGGATAATTCTGTCTTCGCTGTTCGTATTCAGGCATGACTCCAAGAACTGGCCGAAGATTCTTTTGTTCTGTTCGTTCTCGTAGATGTCCGGTATCCTCAATTTCGGCTTCCAGTAAAACGGATGCGCGGCTCCCTCGAAGACCTGTTTTTGTTCGGTGATTGCGGTCAGGACCACTTCGAGGGAAGAACCCTTGAAGTCGTTTCCGAATGTTCCGTTCCGGATGTCTTGGACGACCTGTTCCACGCCCCTGCGAATCGCTCGGAACGCCTTCAGCCTTTGCTCGCCGTCGGTGAACCAGGTATTGTAGACCGAGTCCTCATCGGCCTTGTATTTTGCCAGAATCTCCTTGAACTTTTCCTGTTGAATCATCCGCGGTGCTCTCCAAAGCCTCGATGGAGGTGTGCTTAAACTTGAACCCCCACTCCCGCTTGATTTTCTCGTTGGAGACCACCCACGGGTGGT
>CAZANW010000064.1:0-10975 GCA_964486625.1 uncultured Halobacteria archaeon | reverse complement strand
CGCCCACGCCCCCCACCCCCCCCGCCACCCCCGCCTCCAGCCGGGCCGGTGTTTCCCGGGGGAGCCGAGGGGGGCGAGGAGGGCGGAGGGGAGGACGGTTCGGTGACCGTCACGCTCCATGCCACGGTCGCGCTCACGCCGTTGGCGTTGCTCACGTTGACGCTCGCGTCGAAACTGCCGGTCGAGGGGTAGGCCGCCGCATAACTGCTTGAGGTCCCGGTCTCCGTTTTCACGATGCTGCCCCCCGCCTTCCAGGTCCAGGTCCCGCTCTGGTTGGCGGAGGCGGAGAAGAGGACGCCCGAGCCCGCCGTAACGGAGATGGAGGTGGCCGAACTGCCCGTGGCGTTGTTGGACCAGGAGGTGATGGAGGGCGGGCCGGGCGGTGGGGGAGGGGGCGGCTGGAGGGTGGCGTCGGGAAAAATCTGGACGCTGCTGTTCGGGTCCACCACGAGGTTCTTACTCGTGGTTGCGGTGTAGATTCCCTGCGATGTCGATGTCCGGATTGTGACCTGAACCGGGTCGCCGTCGCACCATGTGCCCCAATATGTTCCAGCATCATACCAGAAAAAACTGTTGTTAATCACGAAATTGGGATCGCTGGTTGAGTTGGCGTATTTGTTTCCGTTCGTATTCAAGGCAGTGACCTGGGTATTTGCAGTGGTTGGAATCGCCACTCCATCTGCGGAGGGATTGATTTTCCCCGTGATGGTCTGGGGGATGCTAACACATGCCGCGTCCGCTCCAGTCGCCAGGAAAAAGAGTAATAGGCCCGCCAGAACGGGCCACAAGCATCTCGCCATGGAGGGAGAGTTTGGGAGGCATGGACGTTTATTCCATTCGTAGGCCCTGTTATCTGGAAAGTATTATCCGGCCCCCCCGCCAAGGGTCGCCGTGAGCGTCATCGACCGCGAAAACAGGGTCCTCATCCCCGCCTACAAGCGCCAGCCGCTCGTGGTCTCCCGGGCCCAGGGGAACTACCTCTGGGACGCCCAGGGGCGGAAATACCTCGACTTCTTCTCCGGGGTCGCGGTGAACGCCCTCGGCCACCGCCACCCCGCCGTCCTGAAGGCCATCCAGGAGCAGTCCCGCAAATACCTCCACGTCTCCAACCACTACGTCACCGAGCCCCCGGTGGCCCTGGCCGAGAAACTCGCGAAGGTCTCGCGCCTCGAACGGGTCTTCTTCTGCAACTCCGGCGCCGAGGCGGTCGAGGGGGCCATCAAACTCGCGGCGAAGGCGACGGGCCGCCGGGAGTTCGTCGCGGCCCACGACGCCTTCCACGGGCGGACCATCGGGGCCCTGAGCGTGACCCACGACCGGAGGTTCCGGGACCCCTTCTCCCACGTCCTCCTGAAGTCGGTGAAGTTCGTCCCCTACAACGACATCAAGGCGATGCGCTTCGTCGTGGGCCCCGACACCGCCGGGGTCATCCTGGAGCCCATCCAGGCGGAGGGGGGCGTCCACGTCGCGTCGGACGACTACCTGCGGGATGTCCGGGCGCTCTGCGACGAGAAGGGGGCGCTGCTCATCCTCGACGAGGTCCAGACCGGGCTCGGCCGGACCGGCAAGTGGTTCGCCAAGGACCACGCGGGGGTCCAGCCCGACATCATGGCCCTCGGCAAGGCGCTCGGGGGCGGCCTGCCCCTCGGGGCGGTGGTGGCGCGGGAGGCGTGGGGGCTGAAGTTCGGCCCCGGGGACCACGGCTCGACCTTCGGCGGGAACCCCCTCTCCTGCGCCGCGGGCCTCGCGGTCGTCAGCACCATCGAGAAGCAGAGACTGGTGGACCGGGCCGCGAGACTCGGCCAGCGGCTCATGGAGGGGCTCCGCTCCATCAAAAGCGACCGGGTCAAGGAGGTCCGGGGCCGGGGGCTCCTCGCCGGCGTCGCCCTCCGGGAGAAGGGGGAGGATGTGGTCGAGCGGATGCGGAAGAGAAAAATCATTATCAATGTGACGGGACCGGACGTCCTCCGGCTCCTGCCCCCGCTCACTGTCACCGAAAAGGAAGTGGACCAGGTGGTCGCCGCCCTGAAAGCGGAGTTGACGCGGCCGGGACCGCCCTCTCCCCAGAGTTCCGGAAACGTTTTGAGCGGAGCGCCAATCCGCCCCTGACATGGCGAAGACCGTGGCCCTTATCCGGGGCGACGGCGTGGGGCCCGAGCTCACGGACGGCCTTCTGAAGGTCATGAAGGCGGTGGCGGCCCCCGTGGAGTTCCTGGAGTGCGACGCGGGGGCGGAGTGGTGGGAGAAGAACAAGGGCGACTCCCTCATCCCCGAGGCGACCTGGGAGGTCCTGGAGGACGCCGACGCCTGCTTCAAGGGGCCCACCGTCACCCCCGGGGGGCACAAGTCCCCGAGGAGCGTGGCGGTCTCCATCCGCCAGCACTTCGACCTCTACGCCAACGTCCGGCCCATCCGGACAGTCCCGGGGACCCCGAAGCGCCTCGGGGACGTGGACTTCCTCTGCGTCCGGGAGTCCACCGAGGGGCTCTACTTCGGCCGGGAGGTCTGGGTCACCGACGACATGGTGCTGGCCCTCCGGCGCGTCTCCCGCGGCTCCTGCCGCCGCGTCTCGAAGTTCGCCTTCGAGGCCGCCCAGGCCCGGAAGTGGAAGACGGTGGTGGCCATCCACAAGTCCAACATCCTGAAGGAGTCGGACGGCCTCTTCCTGGAGGAGGCGGAGGCCGTCGCCAAGAAGTTCCCCTCCATCGAGATGGAGGAGATGCACATCGACAACGCGGCCCAGCAGGTGGTCAAGAACCCGCAGAAGTTCAACGAGAAGGTCCTCCTCAGCACGAACCTCTTCATGGATGTCCTGAGCGAGGAGTGCTCGGCCCTCGTGGGCTCCATCGGCCTCATCCCCTCCGGGAACTACGGGGAGACCTACGCCATGTTCGAGCCCGCCCACGGCGCCGCGCCCAAATACAAGGGGCAGGACAAGACGAACCCCACGGCCACCATCCTGGCGGGGGCGATGCTCCTCGACTACCTCAAGTTCCCCAAGCAGGCCCGGGAGGTCGAGGCCGCGACGGAGAGGACCATCGCCGACGGCGTCGTCACCTACGACCTGAACGGCTCGGCCCGGACGAGCCAGATGGCGGAGACCATCGCGGCGCGGCTGGGCCGGAAATAGGGCTTGGGAGCACGGGGCGGTTTATCTGCACGGAGGCCTGACTCCGGGCAATGGTGAAAGGCGGCCTCCGGACGACCCTCGACAACCTCTCCCTCTTCGTGCCCGGCCTTCCCCTGCTGCCCCTCCAGCGGTGGCGGGAGGGGCGGGAGCTGGATTTCCCGGAGCCGCAGGTCCGGTGGCTCGTCCCCACGGGGGGTCCCGGCGGAAGAGTGGAGACCGAGGCGGGCGACCTCGCCTTGGAGGCCGCGCCCGGCTGGGTGCGGGTCCGGGGCCCGGGGGAGGTGCTGCCGGGGATTCTCGCGGGGGAGCCCCGCAGCCCGCCCGCGTCGGGGGTCCGGGTCGAGAAGGGGCGCCTCCTCCTTGCGGCACCCCCCGTCGGGATGCGCGTCGGGCTCTGGTCCGACCCCCGGCGCCGGGGAATCGAGGGGTGGGCATTCGAGGTCGCCCTCGAGGAGCACGAGCACCTCTGGGGGCTCGGCGAGAGGTTCGCGACCTGGGACCTCCGGGGCCGGAGGCACGTGCTCTGGTCGGTGGACACCCTCGCCAACTCGGTGGGCACGCGCTCCTACAAGCCGGTCCCCCTCCTGCTCTCCTGCCGCGGCTACGGCCTCTTCCTCCACTCCACCACCCGCTCCCTGTGGGACGCGGAGGGCGCCCGCCTCCGGATCTTCGTCGAGGGGCCCCTCGACCTCTTCGTCCTCCAGGGCCCCACCCCCGCCCACCTCCTCGGCCACTACACCGCCCTCACCGGCCGGCCCCCCGTGCCCCCCCGCTGGTCCTTCGGCCTCTGGCTATCGCGATGCATGTACCCGAACCGCGCGGAGGTGGAGCGGGTGGTGGAGGAGGCGCGCCGCCGGAAGGTCCCGGTCGAGGTGGTGAGCCTCGACCCCCTCTGGCTGAAAGGGCGCCGGAGGCTGCCGAAGGACGCCTTCCCCGGCGAGTGGAGCGAGAGCCGATTTCCGGACCCGCCGGGGCTCGCGGCCTGGCTCCGGGAGCGCGGGGTCCGCCTCTGCCTCTGGATGAATCCCTACCTGCCGAAGGGCTTCCCCATCTACCGGCAGGCGCGGGAGAAGGGGTTCCTGCCGACCGCGCGCGGGAAGCCCGCCGCCTCGATGGACAACCCCTTCGCGGTCCCCGTCGACTTCACGAACCCCGCGGCGCGGGCGTGGCTCGGCGACAAACTGGAGCCCCTCCTCCGGAACGGCGTGTCGGTGTTCAAGACCGACTACGGCGAGGAGGCGCCTCCCGAGGGAGAGTTCGCCGCCGGGAGCGGCCGCCAGGTGCACAACCTCTACCCCCTGCTCTACAACCGGGCGGTCGCCGAGGCGGTCGCGCGCGTCCACGGGCGGGGGCTGGTCTGGGCCCGCTCCGCCTGGGCGGGCGCCCAGCGCTACCCGGTCCACTGGTCGGGGGACACGAGGTGCCGGTGGCTCGACCTGCCCCACGTCCTGCGCGGCGGGCTCAACGCCGCCATGAGCGGCATCGCCCACTGGAGCCACGACATCGGGGGCTTTTTCGGGACCCCCTCCGAGGAACTCTACATCCGGTGGGCGCAGTTCGGCCTCTTCGTGAGCCACGCCCGGTGCCACGGGACGACGCCGAGGGAGCCGTGGGCCTTCGGGCCGCGGGCCCTGGCCGTATTCCGGGAGCACGTGAACCTGCGCTGCCGGCTGGTTCCCTACCTCTACTCCTGCGCCCACGAGGCGGCCCGGACCGGCCTCCCGCTCCTGAGGCCCATGGTGCTGGAGTTCCCCGGCGACCCCGAGACCCACGGACTCGACGCCCAGTACATGCTCGGCCCGTCTCTGCTGGTGGCCCCGGTGCTGGAGCGGGGGGCGGCGACGAAGCGGGCCTATTTCCCCGCGGGCCTCTGGACCGACTGGTGGAGCGGCGAGGTCCGGAGGGGGCCGGGGTGGGCCGAGGTCCCCGCCCCGCTGGAGCGGCTGCCCCTCTTCGTCCGGGAAGGGACCCTGCTCCCGATGGCGCGCGACCGCGCGGGAGCCGAGGAGCGTCCCGACCCGCTCTTCCTGGAGGCGTTCCCGGACGGAGACGAGAACGCGCGCCTCCTCCTCTCGGAGGACGACGGGGAGACGACCGCATCCCTCCACCGCAGGGGCTCCTCCCTCCGGGTCGCCGTGGGCCCGGGGCCCCGGGACCGGACCTACGAGGTGCAACTCCGGGGCGCGGGGACCCTGAAACCGGTGGAGGTCGAAGGGGCCGAAGCGGTCTCCCACGGAGAGACGGAGGGAAAGACCTGGCTCCGGTTCACGGCCCGGGCGGGGCGCGGGGCGAAGTTGGATTTCGGCCTCTGATTATCTCTTCCCGCATCTACGAAAAAGGCGCAGAAAATGCGATAGGATGCGATGGCCCTTGCTGTCTATTTCTTCCACAGGTCAATCCCGACCGCCTGCTTGATGCGCTCCCGCAAATCGGTCTCCTCCTCCTTCCCGACGGGAATCACCACCGGGGCGACCGAGTCTGCGAGGCGGCGCCTCAGCCCGGGCGGCAGCGCCTGGTAGTCGGCGTTGTGGAGGACGAGGACGCCCACCGAGGAGTCCTTCAGGACCTCCTCGATGCGGGACTCGCGCTCCCGGGGCCCCTCGGCGGGGTAGGTCTTGCGGACCCCGGCGAGGCGGAAACCGAGGACGAATGTGGGGGAGCCCACCACGGCGACGTCCATCGACCCGAGACTGAAACCGGGCCTATGAATCTTTCTTCTGCGACCGGGGATACCGCAGCCGTGCCGCGACCTCCCCGTGGCGCCGGAGGAGGGCCCGCGTCTCGGCCCGGGTGACGAACTCCACGGCGGCCCCGGTCCTCCCCGCCTTTTCGATGAGCGCGGGGACCCCCTCGAACCTGGCGTCGGCGGCGACGAGGAGCGTTTCCACGGCGCCGGCGTCGAGGGCCTCCGCGACGGCGCGCGGTTCCGTCAAGAAGAGGCCCGCCCGGGTCCCTTCCGCCGCCCGCTCCACCCGGGCCGTCTCTTCGTCCCCCCGGAACCGGTCGAGGGCCCCCCGGAGGATGCGGAAGAACTCCTCCCCGGAGGTGGTCGGGCCGAGCCCTTCGACGAGGCGCGCCCGGGGGACGAGGGCCGCCCCGAGCAGTTCCATGAACCGGGCCTTGGCGGTCCCCGGGCCCCCGACGAGGAGGAGGTCGGCCCCCGGCAGGAAGCGGTCGAGGGTCTGCCGGACCCGGGTCAGGTGCTGGTGAATCTGCTCCTGCTGCCCCCGCTGGTAGCGCGCCGCGCTGGCGCCCCCCTTCTTGTGGTGGCGCTCGACGTAGGAGTGGACCTTCTTCTGCGCGACGATGCCGAGCCCCTCGTAGCGGCGCACCGTCGCGTCCTGGTGGTCGGTCTGGACGAGGACCCAGGTACAGCGGGGCTCCAGGAGGTCCCGCAGGGGCTCCACGACCGGCCCGGGGGCGGCGGAGTAGAGGGGGCGCAACTTCGCCGGGACCTCGATGGCCCGCACTGTGGGGGCCTCGGGGTTCCAGCCGAAGAGGGCGAGGATTCCGCGGACCGGGCCGTGCGATTCGAGGGCGTTCCGGAGGGCCGCCGCGACCGGTCCCATGTCGGGCTCTTCCGGGGTCTCCCGGGGCGGGCGCTCCAGGACCTTGAGGAACTTCGCCTCCTTGCCCGCGGGAGCATAGACCGAGAGGACCGGGGGGATGACCGAGGCGGAGAGGACGCGAAGGAAGGTGTTGAGATGCCACCAGTCGAAGGGCTTCAGGAGGAACTCCATGGTGCCCACAAGCGCGCCCCGGGGTTAATCTTTAATCGGCCCGGGGGCTGGAGTTCCCCGATGCCCCTCCTGACCCAGGACCAAATCCGGCAGCAGTTGAAAGTCCACCCCGGCTGGGCGATGGCCTACGGGAAACTCACGAAGTCGTTCCAGTTCAAGGACTTCCAGGAAGCCTTGGCGTTTATCAACAAGGTCGGGGAAGTCGCGGAGTCCATCGAGCACCACCCCGACATCCACCTGACCGACTACAACCGGGTGCAGTTGCAGACGGTGACCCACGACGAGGGGGGCATCACGGAGCGCGATTTCCTGCTGCTGGAGAAGTTGAAAGAGAGGGGAATCGGATAACTACCGCCCTCCGAAAATCCGCCGGTGCTCCGCCCCGATGCAGGTGTCCATCACGACCTCCAGCCCCGCTTTCCACCCGATGGCGTAGGCCTCCTCGCTCTCGATGCCGGTCTGCATCCAGACCACCTTCGCCCCGATTTTGACGGCTTGGCGCACGATGTCTGGCGTCTCCTCCGAGGGACGGAAGACGTTCACGATGTCCACCTTCTCCGGAATGGCTTCGAGGCCCGGATAGGCCCTCTCGCCCAGAATCTCGGGAGCCTTGGGGTGGACCGGGATGATGCGGTAGCCCGCCTCCTTCATGTATTTCGGGATGTCGTGGGCGGCCTTGGCCGGGTCGGTGGAGCAACCAACGACGGCGATGGTCTTGGCCGAACTCAGAATCTCCTTGAGCGACCGCCTGCCCATTCAGGAGTCTTGCCCCTTCCGGATGAGGACCCGGAACATCGAGCCCCCGTCCACCGGCTCCACCGCGAGGACTTCGTGCCCGTGGTCCCTGCAGGAGCGGGGGACGTTCTCCACCGGCTCCCCGGGGTCGAGGAGGACCTCCAGGAGGGCCCCCGCGGCCATGTCCTCCAACTTGATTTTCGTCTTCACGAAGTTGTAGGGGCACTTGACCCCGTGCAGGTTCAGGCGTTCCGGTTGCATCGCCCGACTTCGGCCGGCCCCCGGTTATTAAGGTTGACCCAACTTCCTGCTATCGGTATTCCCCGGGGAGCAGTTCCATCAGGACGCCAGGGTTCTGGAGGCTCTCCATCCTCTCGACGAGGCCCACCGCCTCTTTCGCCCGCTCCCCGAGGGCGGGCCCGGCCTCCTGCATGAACTTCTGGCGCACGGTCTCCTTCACCTCGTCGAGCGGGCGTCCGGGGGCCCCCTTCGGAATCTCCACGAGGGCCCTCCGCGTCCCGCCCCCGCTGAGGCGGACGGTGACCTCGGCCGGGAAGGGGAACTTGAACCCCTCCAGGGACTCCAGTTCCGGCACCTTCCTCCGCCAGGAGCGGAGCATCGTCGGGCCCAGCAACAGGTCCCCGGGCTCCAGGTCCACCGGGGGCCCCAGGACCCGGGCGAACCGCGCCACCCGGACCAGGTCGCGCAGCCCCAGGCCCGCGAGGGGGTGGATGTTGAACTCCTGGAGGGCGCGGAGCGTCGTCAGCGTCAGGCTCGGGTCGTATCTGAGGGTGATGCGCTCGGCCCACTTTTCGAGGGCGGCGGCGTCGGGCCGCGCAATCTCCCGGGGGGTCAGCCGCCCGTGGGCGAAGAGGGCCGCGAGGGAGTAGCGGAGGGAGAAGGTGATGCGGACCGTGCTGAGTTCCGGGGCGAAGGTCTCGCCGAGATGTTCCATGGTGGTGGTCAATTTCCCGGCCCGGACCTCCACGCTCCCGACGTCGCCCGGCTTCAGCCCGTCCGCGAGGAGGGAGTGGGCCGCCTCGACCCCCGAGTCGATGTAGGCGCACCCCGGGACCGGCTTGTAGGCCAAAGAGTCGGAGACCCACGCCCGCCCGAGGCCGCCGAGGGCCCAGGTCTGGGGGGCGAAGGAAAAGTGGTGGAGGAACCCCCCGTCGGGCTCCAAAACGGAGCGCGGGCCCCGGAGGCCCGCCGCCGCCAGGTGCGCGGCCTGGAGCCCCGTGGTCGCCGGAACCGAGGCCGTCAGCAGTTTGGCGTCGGAGAAGAAGCCGGGGAAGAGCATGTAGTTCGGCTGCATGAATGCGAGGGAGAGCGCATCCGCGGTTTTTTCGGCGTCGAGGCCCATCAGTTTCGACGCGGCGACGGAGGCCCCGGCGGCGTGGATGAATGACCACGCCTGGCCGTTGTGGGGCCCGACGAGGCAGGCCGCGCCGACGCGCCCCGCCACCTCGTTGGCGGCCACCATCGCCTCCAGGACCGCCTTTCCGTCGGAGCCGAGGGCCTCCCCGACGACGAGCGGCGCCAGGACCGCCGAGTGGCCGGTGTGGCCCATGAAGCAGTAGTCGTCGAAGTCGTAGGCCATGGAGAAGGAGGCGTGGGCGAAGAGCGCCGACTGGGGCGAGGCATTCTCGCCCGACGGGAGGAGGGTGCAGGGCCCCTCCTGGCGCCACCCGCGGACCGCTTCCAGCAACTTCCGCCCCCCCTCCGAGGCGGTGCCCGGGTAGACCGCGGCCAGCACCGAGAGGGTCTGGAGTTTCGTCCGCTCGACGACGCGGGCCGGGACGTCCTTCAGCCGGAGGTCGGCCACCCAGGAGGCGAGGGACTCGGCGAGGGTGGCCATCTGCCTAAAACTCCTCGTGGGGAAAACACTTCTTCCCCGCATACCCTCCGCGGGCCGATGGAATCCAAGTCCATCCGCTCCCTGCTCGTTGCCAACCGAGGCGAGATAGCGCGCAGAATCCTCCGCACCGCCCGCCGCATGGGAATCCGGACCGTCGCGGTCCACTCCGACGCGGACGCGAAAGCCCTCCACGTGAAGGAGGCCGACGCCGCATTCCCCCTCGGCGGAAACGCGCCCCGGGAGACCTACCTCGACGTCGAGAAAATCGTGGCCGCAGCGAAAAAATCGGGCGCCGAGGCCATTCACCCGGGCTACGGTTTCCTTTCCGAGAGACCCCCTTTCGCGCGCCGCTGCCGGGAGGAAGGAATCCTGTTCGTCGGCCCCTCTCCCGAGGCGATGGAGGCCCTGGGCGACAAGGAGCGGGCCCGGGACCTCGCGCGGCGCTCCGGGGCCCCCCTCGCCCCCGGCACGGCCGTCCTCTCCGGCCCGGACGAGGCTGCGAAGCGCGCTGAGGCGCTCGGTTATCCGGTTCTTCTCAAGGCCTCCGCCGGGGGCGGGGGCATCGGGACCAAGCGGGTGGACGCACCGGGAGAGATGGCCCGCGCCTTCGACGAGGCGGCCCGGCGGGCGCAACAGGCGTTCGGGGACGGGCGGCTTTACCTGGAGACGTATCTCCGGGACCCGCACCACATCGAAGTCCAGATTCTGGGCGACCGGGCCGGAAAGGTCGTCACGTTCGTGGAGCGGGAGTGCTCGGTCCAGCGCCGCTACCAGAAGGTCATCGAGGAGTCGCCCTCGCCGTTCGCTACGCCCGCCCTCCGGGAGCGGCTGCGGGAGTCGGCCCGCGCCCTGGCGTTAGCGGCCCGCTACGAGAACGCCGGGACCGTCGAGTTCGTGGTGGACGGCGACCGGAACCCCTGCTTCCTCGAGGTCAACACCCGCCTCCAGGTGGAGCACCCGGTGACCGAGATGGCGACCGGCCTCGACCTGGTGGAGCTGCAGTTGCGCATCGCCGCCGGGGAGTCGCTGACCTTGGACGAAACGCGCTTCTCGGGCCACGCCATCGAGTGCCGGGTCTATGCCGAGGACCCGGAGAGGTTCTTCCCGTCTCCCGGGCCCCTCTCGACCTACCGGGAGCCCTCCGGCGAAGGGGTCCGGGTCGATTCGGGCTACGCCCAGGGCGACGTCCTGACCCCCCACTACGACCCGCTGATTGCGAAACTCATCGCCCACGGGCCGGACCGGGCGGCCGCCATCGGGCGGATGGCGGGAGCCCTGGAGAGATACGAAATCTCCGGGCTCAAGTGCAACCTGCCCTTCCTGCGGAAGGCGGTGGCGAGCGGCCTGTTCCGCGGCGGGAACTACACGACCCACTTCATCGAGGCTGTCGCCGGGAGGGGGTGAAGGGGGCTCCGCCCCCCCCCCCCCCCCCCCCCTCACCCACCTCTCCGCCCCCACGCGACCCCTGCGCCCCTCGTTTGCCGTCTCCTGCTTGATAAAAAAAAAAAAAAA
>CAZANW010000063.1:0-11013 GCA_964486625.1 uncultured Halobacteria archaeon | reverse complement strand
TTCACGAAGCCGCACCTGGGGCACTTCCTGGGCTTCATCTTGAGCTCCTCCTTCTCCTCGCTCCTGTAAGGTTTATTTCTCAAAGCCCCATCTCCTCCCGCAACTTGACCATCCTCCCCGGCCGGTTCGTGATGACCCCCGCCGCCCCCCGCTCCATCAGTTTGCGCGCGATGCCGATGCTGTCCACCGTCCAGGGATAGACCGGCAGCCCCCTTCTCTTCGCGGCGTCGAGCATCCCGTCGGCGAGGGTGTAGAAGGGCGCGATGGCCCGCGCCTTCGAGAGCCACCACCCGAGGGGGCGCTTCAGGAGGTTGGGCGACTGGTCCGCGACGAGGAGCCCGGTCTCCATCCGGCCCGCCTTCCGGAGGACGAAGGGGTCGAAGGAGGTGAGCGTGGCCCGTCCCAGGGCTCCCGCTTCTTTCAGGGTCCGGAGGACCGCCGGGACCGACCCGGGGGAGTCCTTCACCTCGACGATGAGCCGGACGGGGCACTCCAGCGCCACTTCCTCCAGGGTCGGAATGCGCTCCCCCGCGAACTTCGGGTTGAAGAATCTCCCGGCGTCGAGTTGCTTCAACTCCTTCAGGGTCATCTGGTCCACCCGCCCCTCGGTCCCCGTGGTCCGGAGGAGGAGGTGGTCGTGGATGACCACCGGGACGCCGTCCCTGCTCAGGTGGACATCCATCTCCACCGCGTCGGCCCCCTGCTCCCGCGCGCGCCGGAAGGAAACGAGGGTGTTCTCGGGGGCCTCCGAGGAGGCGCCCCGGTGGGCGATGATGAGCGGGCGCATCATCGGGGGTGTGGAACCCTCCCGCGGGTATAAGCAGGCGCGAAAACACCGGCCTTCCGGGAGGTAATAGGCATCTGTCGAATTTTTCCGGAGAATCTCGTCAAGATTTCCCCCAATCTTCGACAGCCGCGGATTCGGCGACGGGACCCTCTGCCATCGAAATCCTCCCGATGGGCTCCTCTTGAACAAATCGGTATCCGTCGAATTTCTCGACACCCGCCAATCGAGAAGGCTTATCTACACTCGGCAGCCGCTGGTCAAGCGGAATGGTCAACGCCTATCCGCAGGCGATTCAGCATCCGCCGGCCCGGTTCCTGCAGGTCCCGACCTCCCCCTACGTCAAGGATTACACCGACGAGCGGAAGCAGAACCTCGTTTCCCTGGTTCCGCCCGACGTCCAGATTCTCAAGTTCCACCAGAGCCTCTGCCCCGGCTGCGTGGACGAGGGGAAGTTCGAGACCATGAAGATTGACGCCGTGACCTACGTCCGCGACGGCAAGGTCTGGATGGCGAAGCAGTGCGAGGGGCACGGCCCCTACCACGAGGTCTACTGGAGCGACTACGAGATGTTCAAGCGGGCCGAGAAGTGGCAGGACCCGGGCATCAAGATTCTGAACCCCCACATCGACAAGTCCCAGTTCGACATCGACTGCCCGAGCGATTGCGGGCTCTGCGCCGAGCACGAGTCCCACACCGGCCTCGGGAACATCGTCCTCACCAACCGGTGCGACCTGACCTGCTGGTACTGCTTCTTCTACGCGAAGGAGAACGAGCCCATCTACGAGCCGAGCCTCGACCAGATTCGGTTCATGCTGAAGCGGATGAAGATGGTGAAGCCCGTGGGGGCCAACGCCGTCCAGTTGACCGGCGGCGAGCCCACCCTGCGGGACGACTTCCTCGACATCGTCCGGGCGGCGAAGGAGGCCGGCTACGACCACGTCCAGCCGAACACAAACGGCATCCGCATCGCCCGGGAGCCCGGCTACGCCTCGAAATTGCGGGAAGCGGGGGCCAACAACCTCTACATGTCCTTCGACGGCGTGACCCCCCAGACCAACCCCAAGAACTTCTGGGAGGTTCCCCGCGCCCTGGACAACTGCCGCAAGGCCGGCCTCGGGGTCGTCCTCGTCCCGACCATCATCGGCGGGGTCAACGACCACGAACTCGGGGACATGATTCGGTTCGGATCGGCCAACATGGACGTCGTGCGCTCGGTGAACTTCCAGCCCGTGAGCCTCGTGGGCCGCATCCCCGACCACCTCCGGAAGCAGCAGCGCATCACGATTCCGGGGGCCATCAAGCGCATCGAGGAGCAGACCGGCGGCGAGATTGGCCGGGAGGACTTCTTCCCCGTCCCCTGCGCCAAGCAGGTCACCGACTTCATCGAGGCCATCAAGGAGGAGCCCAAATACAGGCTCTCCATCCATTTCGCCTGCGGGATGGCGACCTACGCGTTCAGGGACAGGGACCGGAACAACAAGATGGTCCCCATCACCCGATTCTTCGATGTCGAGGGCTTCTTCGAGTATCTCGGGCAGTTGACCGAGGAGATTCACGACGCCAAATACCGCAAGGCCCGCAAGGCGTGGGTCATCGCGAAACTCATCGCGAACATCAACCGCTACCTCGACCGGAAGGAGAAGCCCAAGAGCCTCAAGTTCGGCCGCATGCTGGCCGGCGCGATGACCGGCGGCAACTACCACGGCCTCGCCGACTTCCACTACAACTCCCTCTTCATCGGCATGATGCACTTCCAGGACCCCTACAACTGGGACATCGACCGCATCCACAAGTGCGACATCCACTACGCCACCCCCGACGGCCGGGTCCTGCCCTTCTGCACCTTCAACGTCATCCCCGAGATGTACCGGGACAAGATTCAGCGCAAATACTCCATCCCGGCCTCCGAGTGGGAGCGCAAGACCGGCAAGAACCTGGGCGACGACAAATACCACCGGCAACTCCCCCCCGAGGAGATGAAGGCCATCGTGGCCTACTACAACCAGTTCCGGCGGAGCAAGGAGAAAATCACCCCCGAGCCCGACTGGGGCCCGGAGGCCTTCCGGCCCGACGTCGTCACGGGCTCCCTCCCCATCCTGAGCGCCACCGGCGGCGCGGCTCCCATGACCGAGAACGGCATGCTCGTGAGCAAGGGCGGCTGCGGCTCGGCCTGCGGCGGGCACTGAGGAGGCGCCATGACCCGACCCTTCCTCATTGTTGCGGTTGCGCGGGTTCGTTTCCCGTCGAGCGCGAGGTCTGTAAACAACGATTTTGGAGGAGTCCGTGGCCCGCTATAAGGTCGAGTTCGACCGCAAGGGGTGCATCGGTGCGGAGACCTGCGCCATCATCCACGAGAAGGGCTACCGGATGGACAAGGACGGCAAGGCCGACCTCCTCGGCGGCGCCCCGAACGGCCGGGAGGGCCTCTTCGAACTCACGATTGAGGAGGCCGACCTGCCCCTCCACAAGCAGGCCGCCGAGGGCTGCCCGGCCGAAGTCATCCGCATCACCAACCTCGACACCGGGGAGAAGGTCTTCTGATGGCCGCTCAGTTGCTCTCCCGGGAGGAGCTGATGGAGATGGCCTCCGCGGTCCCCGCCGACCCGGTGGTTCCCGGCCGGCCCGTGACGGAGAAGATGCGCCTGGGCGACATCATCGCGGCCCACCCCGCGGCCGCCGCGGTGGTCTCCCGCTACGGCCTCCACTGCTCCGGCTGCCACGCCAACGTCCTCGACACGCTGGAGATGGGGGCCCGGGGCCACGGCCTCGGCGACGTCGAAATCAGGGCGATGGTATTGGAAATCAATCAGGTTGCGCAAGGCAAGACCCCCGCGCCCGCCCCGGCCGACGGCCACGCCGCGAAGGCCTCGGAGTTCTGCTCCATCATCGGAAACCCCGGCACCGTCAACCTCACCGACGGGGCCGCGGCCCACCTGCGCGCCCTCCTGGAGAGGCGCCGCCGCGCGCGCTACGGAATCCGCATCGGAATCCACAACGAGGGGCCCGCGGGCTACATCTACTACCTGGACCTGGAGCGGAAGCCGAAGAGGGGCGATGTGGTGCTCAAGGAGCGCGGGCTCAAGTTCTTCGTGGACTCCTCAATCGAGAGGCTCATCCGGGGGCTCCACGTGGACTACGAGAGCGGCTTCGAGGGCGACGGACTCCGGTTCACGAACCCGAACCTCTCCAACTCCGACTTCCTCCGGCGGAGGGCCGAGGCGCCCCCGCCTCTCCCGGCGGAGACGGACGGGCCCGCGGGGCCGGCCCCCGCACGCGGACGGGAGGTGGAACAGGTTCCGGCCGATTTCGCGGCCCAGCGCTACCGGAACCCGGGACTATGAGCATGGATGAGAAGTCCGAACTCCGGGCGAGCGTCTCTGGAGCCCTCATTGTTGAGGAGCGGGAGACCCTATTCAAGGACGGCATCCTGCGGCTCGCCGCCGTCTTGGGGGCCCGCTGGTGACCAACATGACCGTCGGTTCCCAGTGGGCCGCGACCGGCGCTGCGTCGCCCAAGGCCGCCGAGGGACCCGAGCCCGAAACGCCCAAGACGGTCAAACTCCGCATCGTCTACAACAAGAAGGGGTGCGTCGGCTCGGGCCACTGCGTCCTGAGCGACCCCTACAACTTCGTCCTCGACGGGGAGTTCCACGCCGATCTCAAGGAGGGCAGGCCCATGGGCGGGCTCAACAGCGGGGTCTTCGTCCGCGAGACCGAGACCGACTCCCCCCACCTCGCCGTCAACGCGGCCCACACCTGCACCCCGCGGGTGATTGCGGTGTTCCAGCAGGTCTCGGAGAACGGAAAGGCCGCCTGGAGGCGAATCGACTGATGGAGGTCGACAACAACGTCTGCCTCCACTGCGGCGCGTGCGTCGGCGTCTGCCCGCCCAACGCGCTCTTCCTGCACGAGACCCAGACCATCGAGTTCCTCGACAACTGCACCGCGTGCGGCCTCTGCGTCTGGGTCTGCCCCGTGGGGGCGATTGACTTCGGTGCCTCGCCGCTCAAGCGGGCCCCCGGGGCCGCCCGGCCCAACGGAAACGGGCACGGGCCGGCAGGGGACGGCGGCGCCCATGCGCAATTCCCGCCGGTGCGGGTCGGGCCCGCCCCGCCTGCGCCGGGAGCACCCTCTCTCAGGGAGGTCCGGCGATGAAAGTCCTCGAATGCGACGTCCTCGTGGTCGGCGCCGGCCCCTCGGGCAGCACCGCCGCCCGCTACGCCGCCATGAACGGGGCCCGGACCCTGATGATAGAGAAGCGGCAGGAAATCGGCTCCCCGGTCCGGTGCGGCGAGGGGCTCTCCAAGAGCCTCCTGGACGAGGTCAAGATTCCGTGGTCGAGCAAGTGGGTCGCCAACGAGGTCGAGGGGGCCCGCATCTACGGTCCCCGCGAGGACTGCATGACCCTCCGGGCCGAGCAGGCCGGGAACGAGGTGGGCCTCGTCCTCGAGCGCGACCTCTTCGACAAGGCGCTGGCCGAGCTCGCCGCCAAGGCGGGGTCCGACATCCTCCTCAAGACCAGCGCCACCGGCGTGCTGCGGAGCAACGGCCACATCGAGGGAGTCAAGGCCGTTTCGATGGGCGAGCCGGTCGAGATTCGCGCGCGAGTCACCATCGGGGCCGACGGCTTCGAGTCCCAGGTGGGCCGGTGGGCGGGTCTGAGCACCGGGCTCAAGGCGAAGGACGTGGACTCGACCCTGCAATACCGGATGGCGAACATCGAGTGCGACACCCGCTACTGCGACTTCTACCTCGGAAACGAGGTCGCCCCCGGGGGCTACGTCTGGGTCTTCCCCAAGGGGGAGGGGGTGGCCAACGTCGGCATCGGGGTCCAGTTGAGCCAGGCGAAGGACAAGGCCGACACCCGGACCTACCTCGACCGCTTCATCGCGAAGCACCCCGGCATCGCCAGGGGCAAGCCCCTCGACATGGTGTGCGGCGCGGTCTCCATCTCGAAGCCCCTGAGCAAGACCCTCCTGCCCGGCCTCATGCTCGTCGGCGACGCGGCCCGCATGATTGACCCCATCACCGGGGGAGGCATCGCCAACGGCTCCATCGCCGGGATGTTCGCCGGGCAGGTGGCGGCGGAGGCGGTGGAGGCCGGGGACGTCTCCGAGGCGGTCCTCCAGAAATACGAGAAGCAGTGGAAGGCGCGCCTCGAGAAGACGCTCGTCCGGAACTGGTACGCCAAGGAGAAACTGGTCCAGTTGAGCGACGGGACCCTGGACAAAATCATGTCCACCCTCTCCGAGGTGAACATGGACGAAATCAACACCCTGAACCTCCTCCGCGCGGTCCAGAAGAAGCATCCCGAACTCCTGCAGGAACTGGCGGAACTCATGGCGGCCTGAAAACCATGGCCGCGACCCTGACCAATGGAAACGGCCACGGCCTCCTTTCACTCATCGAGAAGCGGATGGTGGACCGCCCCCTCCACTTCGTCCTCGTGGACCCCGACAAAGCCCGCAACGGCGCCGCCACCCGGCTCGGCCGCGCCGCTTCCCGGGCGGGGTGCGATGTCCTCCTCGTCGGCGGCTCCACCGGCCTGACCCCGGCGTCGGTGGCCCGGACCGTGGAGGCCCTGCGGGCGGAGTTCCCGGGCCCCATCCTCCTCTTCCCGAGCGGCACGAGGGCCCTCTCCCCCAACGCCGACGGGATTCTCTTCCTCTCCCTCCTGAACTCGCGCTCGCGCCGCTTCATCGTGGGCGAGCAGGTCCGGGGGGCCGAGGCCATCCACCATTTCGGCATCGAGACCATCCCCACGGCCTACCTCATCGTGGAGCCGGGGCGCCGGGCGGGCCTCGTGGGCCGCGCGACCCCGCTGCCCCGGGCGCGCCCCTCGGCGGCGGCCCGCTACGCCCTCGCCGCCGAGATGCTCGGCATGCGGTGGATTTACCTCGAAGCGGGCTCGGGCGCCGACCAGCCCGTCCCGCCCGGCCTCGTGGCGAAAGTCCGGGCCTCCGTCTCCCTGCCCCTCCTCGTCGGGGGCGGCGTCCGCACCCCGGCCCAGGCGCGGGCCCTGGTGGAGGCGGGGGCCTCCGCCGTGGTCACCGGGACGGCCGTCGAGCGCTCCTCCGACCCCGAGCCGCTGCTCCGGGGTCTGGCCGACGCCATCCACAAGCCCGCGGCTTCCCCGCCGCAGCGGGCCTAGTCGAACACCCCCTCGGACTTCCGGAAAGGTATCTATAGCCCCCTCCGGAGGGGATTGCCATGATAAAACCGGCATCGGAGATTCCCCTCCTTGTCCGCCTCTACGCCGCCTACGGGCTCATGGCGGCGGGCATCGCCTTCGGGTGGAGTTTGATGTGGCTCTACTGGTGGAAGTCGGGAATTCCAGCTTCCCACATGGTCCTCGCCAACGGCGCCTTTTTCGGCGTGGCGGCCCTGGCGACGGTCCTCTTCCGTTCCCTGCCGGTCCGCGGGGCGATGGCGGCCGGGCTGCTGCTGCGGGCCGGCTCGCTGCTCGGGGGGGTCGCCGCCCTCTCCCTGCCCCTGCTCCTGGGGCTGGCCGCGCCGCTCGGCGTCGGCCTCTTCCTCTTCTGGGTCCCGTTCAACATCGGCTACTTCTCGCGGGCCCCCCGGGAGCACCTCGCCCTCTCCCTCGGGCTCTTGGGCGCCGTCTTCCCGGTCCTCAACGCCGTCCTCCCCGCGGCGGCGGGCGGCCTGGCGGCCTCCGCCGGGTTCCTCCCCGTGTTCGGCGTCGCGGCCCTCCTCATGGCCCTCGGCATCCTCCCGCTGCGGGGCGTGCCCCGGGAACGCGTCGAGGTGGACCTGAAGGCCGCCCTCGGAATCCGGGCCCGGCGGCTCCTCCTGCTGGAAGGGGGCTGGCAGGGGGTGATGTTCGTCGCGGTCCCGCTCTTCACCATCGCGTTCGTGGACCAGCCGGCCCGCTACGGGCTCGCTCTCTCCCTCTTTGGGCTGGCGGGGATGGCGGCCAGTTTGCTCCTCGCCTGGCTCTCCGACCGGCTCCACCGGCGCCGCGGCTTCCTCCTCCCGGTGACCCTGGCCCTCGGGGCCGCGACCCTCCTCTCGGGCACCTCGGCGACCTTGACGCAGTGGGAGGTGTGGAACAGCATCGCCTCCTTCGCCGCGGCCCTGGCGCCCCCGTTCACCACCGCCCTGGTGCTGGAGAGCAGCCGGAGCACGGAGGACGCGGTGGTGGCGCGGGAACTCTTCCTGAACCTGGGCCGCTTCGGAGGCGGGGTCACGATGGCCGTTTTCCTGGCCTCGGGCGGCTCCGTCCCAGTCGCCATCGCGGGGGCGGGGCTCCTCTTCCTCGCCTATCCCCTGGAGGTCGTGCGGGGCGGGTTCTACGCGAAGACTCAAAAAGGCGCAGCGGCCTCCCCGTAGATGGACTGGACCTTCGGCGGCCGCTTTCCGTTCCCGCCCCGCTTCGCCGGAGTCGGCGGGGGCCTCAGGGTGCACTATGTGGACGAGGGGAAAGGCGAGCCCGTCCTCCTGCTTCACGGCAACCCGACCTGGTCCTTCCTCTACCGCAGCATCATCCCCGCCGTGGTCGGGGCTGGCTTCCGGGCCGTAGCGCCAGATTTCATCGGCTTCGGGCGCAGCGACAAGCGCGGGCCCCGCTGGACCGACTACACGATTCACGACCACATCGCGGACCTCTCCGCGCTCGCGGACCGCCTCGATTTGCGCGACGTCACGCTCGTCGTCCACGACTGGGGCGGCCCCATCGGCCTCGGGTGGGCCGCGGACCGCCCCGACCGGGTGAAGCGGCTCGTCATTCTGAACACATGGGCATTCAAGCCCCACGCGAAGGCTCGGATTCCGCCGGTCCTCGCGGTTCTCCGGGAGCCGCAGGGGGAGAAAATGGTCCTCCAGCAGAACTTCTTCGTCGAGACCCTCCTGCCCGGGGGCGTCGTGCGGCGGGACCGAATCAAAGAGGTCATGGATGCCTATCGCGCGCCCTTCCCGACCCCGGAGTCGAGGGCCGGGGTCCTCGCGTTCCCGAGGCGGATTCCGATGACCCCGGAGGAGGAGGCGTGGCCCGTGATTGTGAAGGTGGACGAGTCGCTTGCGAAGTTCGCCGACCGCCCGGCGCTGATTCTCTGGGGTGGGAAGGACCTCGTCTTCCCGCCCTCGCTGGTGGAGAGGTTCAAGGAGCGGCTGCCGGGGGCGAAGACGGTGGTCTTCCCGGAGGCGGGCCACTTTTTGCAGGAGGATGTGCCGGAGGGGATTGCGCGGGAGATGGCGGCGTTCCTGAGGGGGAACCCCTGATCGCGGTCGCTCAGGTCCCGGAGAGCGAGGCGAGAACGCGGTCGAGTGCGGCGTAACTCTGGCTCAGCCCCTGCTCCATTCCCGACTGGAGCATCCCATCCAGCTCCTCGGCGGTGTGGAACAGCGCCGTCGTGACGACCTTGGTGCGACCGTCGCCGAGGTCCTCGAACGTCGCAATATTGATGACCACGTAACCCGGCATGCCGTCCCACTCGAACGTCTGGACGATTCTCTCCGGAGGCGCCACTTCGCGGAAGCGCCCCTCGAAGCCGTGGACGCCGTCGGGGCCGTGCTCGACGAACCTCCAGTGGCCGCCCCGTTTCACTTCCAACCGTTCGATGACCAGTTTGTTGCCGCGCCCCCACCACTGTGCAACGAGTTTTGGGTCGGTGAAGGCGCGCCACACACGGTCGCTGGGTGCATGGAAGACCCGCTCGATGCGGATTTCGTGGTCGGAGGGGAGTGCCACCATCATGCCGCCGGAGGCCCGGGCAGCCGCGGACATCTCCGGGACCTCGACCAGATTGGCGAGGTTGGTGAGCGAGGAAGTCCAGCCGACCCGGGCGCTCTCGACGGGGATGATTCTCGGGATGCCCTCCTGCACGACGGCCACCTCCGTCCCCTCGGGAACCTCCCGCAGGGTGATGGTCATCGTCATCTCCCCTTTCATCGCGGGGTCGTTGGTCTCGAAGGCGTCGGTGTGGCGAATCCGCTCGTTGGGCACGAGTTCCCGGTAGGTGCCTCCGAAGGAGTGGGTTTCCCCCGTGTCGATGGAGGTGAAACTGATGCGGAATGTGCCCCCGGCCCGGGGCTCCAGTTTGTGGACCTTCGCGGTGAAGCCGGAGGGGGGCAGCCACTTGGCCAGGGCGTCGGGGTCGAGGAGTGCCTTGTAAAGGCGCTCCCGGGGGGCCCGGATGACGCGGGTGATGCGGATCTCGTGGTTTGTGGGAGCGCTCATCCTTTCACGAGCCCCGTCGCCATGTTCTCGAGGAGCCCGGTCCAGCCGTGCGTGTGGCTCGCGACACTCTCCTTGTGGGGGAGCCCCTCATGGAGGAGGGTCACCTCGGTGCCGCCCTTTACTTCCCGGAATGTGAGCGTCACTTTGGAGTTCCGCCCAGACATCGCCTCTCCAGGTCCCTCCCACATCCATGTGTGCACGATTCTCTCGTGAGGCCGGAGTTCCAGGAACTTTCCGACGCAGGTGTGCGTGCCGGCCATCTCGCCTTCCGTAGCGGTCATGCTTATTCGAAAGGCGCCGCCCTCCCGCGGCTCCAACGTGTGCACCTCCGTGGTCATGGTGCCCGGATGGTACCACTTCGCGAGGGATTCACGGTCGAGGAACGCTTTGTAGACCCGCTCCCGGGGTGCCTGGATGACGCGGCTGATGCGGAGTGCGCCTGCAGATGCGGTCCCGGTCATCGCTTCCGCTCTCGCTCCTCCTTTTCGAGATAGGCCGCCAGCCGGTCCAGCCGCTCCTCCCACATCGTCCGGTACCGGGCGAGCCACTCGTCCACCTCCCTGAGCGGCTCGGGCCGGAGGGAGTAGATTCGCTTCTGCGCCTCCTTGCGGACGTTCACAAGGCCCGCCTGGTGGAGGATGTGGAGGTGGCGCGAGATTCCCGGCTGGTGGATGTCGAACTCCTCGACCAGTTCGCCCACCGAGCGCTCCCCGTTCCGCAGGACTTCGAGCATGCGGCGCCGCGTGGGTTCGGCGAGGACGGCGAAGAGGTCATCCATCCTAGTGAATAGATGAACATGTATATAAAGATTAGTGTATGTAGCGGACACTTTCGCCCCCCTCTCGGCCCACCACCATCCCCGCCCCCTTGGAATACCTCCCAATGGCCCCCGGGCTGGCGATTTCGGCGACGGAAAACCTAATCACCAGGGCCGTCGAACCAGCCATCGGGATGGACAGGAACAGCCCGGCTCCCGCCCGGGCCGTCCGGAAGCCCGCCCTCCCTTCAGACCGGGACCGCCAGCCTGTCCG
>CAZANW010000062.1:9873-11320 GCA_964486625.1 uncultured Halobacteria archaeon | reverse complement strand
GGCCAACGGTAAGTTTTAAACGGGCGGGGGGTCAACCCCCCGATGGCCTCCGACGCCACCGGCCTCGCGGTCTTCGTCCTCCTCGGCCTGCTCTTCCCGGTCACGGGCTTCATCGGGGCGAAGGTCTTCCGGCCCCACCGGCCCTCGGTCCGCAAGGAGGCCATCTACGAGTGCGGCGAGACGCCCCTCGGGGAGACGCCCCTCCAGTTCCACTTCCAGTACTACATCTACGCTCTCATCTTCGTGGTCTTCGACATCCTCGCGGTGTTCCTCTTCCTCTGGGCCTACGTCTACCGCGCCGCGTCGGTCGAAACGCTTCTGCCCGTGGGGGTCTTGGTGGGCGTCATGCTGGTGGCTCTGACCTACGCTCTCCGGAAGGAGTCATACACTTGGATTTGACCATGGCGACCTCCGACCCCTTCCGGTTCGCGACCCACGGGCCCACCGTCATCCTGGCCAAGTTGCGGGACCTTCTCGACAACATCACCAACCCCATGCTCCGGTGGGGCGCCGCCAACTCCCTCTGGCTCTACACCCTCGGCATCAAGTGCTGCGCCGTCGAGATGGCGGGCCTCGGCATCCGGTTCGACGCCGACCGGTTCGGCATCGTCCCGCGGGCGAGCCCGCGGCAGTGCGACCTCATCATCATCAACGGCCCCATCACCCACAAGTTCGCCCCGAAGATGCGGACCCTCTACGAGCAGATGGCCGATCCCAAGTATGTGATTGCCATGGGGGACTGCTCCATCTGCGGCGGCCCCTTCTTCGACTCCTACAGCGTGACGGAGGGGGTGGACAAGCTCTTCCCGGTGGACGTCTACGTCCCCGGCTGCCCCCCGCGGCCCGAGACGCTGATCGACGGCATCCTGAAACTGCAGGAGAAAATCAAGAAGGGCGAGATCGGCCGCTACCGCGTGCCCAACGACACGACGGGGGTCATCACGGTCCCCCAGGCGAAGGCGTGAATTCAAAATGCAAAATGAAAAATGCAAAATGAAAAATTTTGACTTTTGCACTTTGCACTTTGCACTTTGCATTCCGAGAGGTGTGGACTAGATGGCCGCCGAAGCGAAACTGGCGGCGGCCCCGGCCCCCCCGGGCCCGGAGACCGCGTTTCTCGCGGAACTCCAGGCGGCATTCCCTCCGGCGCAGGGGAGGGTGAAGCGGGCGCGACGCATCGAGGTCGCCATTCCCAAGGAAAAATTGCTCGACGCCGCCCGCTGGCTCGCCGACCGGACCTTCGTCCACTGCTCCTCGGTGGTGGGCATCGACCGGCACCCCAAGCCCGAGATGGAGTCGGTCGTCCACGCCTGGTCCTACGAGAAGCGGATGCTGGTGAGCCTGCGGGTCGTCCTGCCTCGCGACAACCCGAAGGTCCCATCGGTGACGCCGGTCTGGCCCGGGGCCAACTGGCACGAGCGGGAGGCGTGGGACCTCCTCGGCATCG
>CAZANW010000062.1:0-9773 GCA_964486625.1 uncultured Halobacteria archaeon | reverse complement strand
TCAACATGGGGCCCCAGCACCCGGCGACCCACGGCCTCTGGGACCTGCGCATCCTGGTCAGCGGCGAGACCGTCCTCGACGCCGACCCCGCCATCGGCTACATCCACCGGGGCATCGAGAAACTGTGTGAGCACCGCAACTACAACCAAATCATCCCCCTCATGGACCGGACCGGCTACGTCTCCTCGATGTCGTGGGCCGTGATGCACTGCCTCGCCGCGGAGGAGGTGCTCGGGGTCCAGGCGCCGCCGCGCGCCGAGATGCTCCGCATCGTGGTCTTCGAGTTGCAGCGCATCGCGTCGCACCTCCTGTTCATCTTCGGCATCGCGGAGAACACCGGCCTCCTGACGGTCTGGCTCTACGGCGCGCGGGAGCGGGAGTATATCCTCGACCTCTTCCAGTCGCTCTCCGGGGCGAGAATGCACTACAACTACCCGCGGGTCGGCGGAGTCCGGTGGGACATGCCGCCCAACTGGGACCGGCAGGTCCGGAATGCCCTCGACACCATCGAGGCGCGGTTGAAAGAATACGAGGCGATGTGCCTCCAGTCGAAGGTCTTCCGCATGAGGCTGGAGGGGGTCGCACCGCTGAGGAAGGAGGACGCGCTGCGCCTCGGAGTTACCGGCCCCAACCTGCGGGCCTCCGGGGTGAAGGACGACGTCCGCCTGAGCGACCCCGTCATGGATTACAGCCGTTTCGACTTCGAGGTCCCGACCGGGAAGAAGGGCGACTGTATGGACCGCTTCCGGATGCGGATGGAGGAGATTCGCCAGTCGGCCCGCATCGTCCGGCAGGCCCTCGACCTGATGCCCGAGGGGCCGGTGATGGCCCGCGGGCTGAAGCGGGTGAAGCCCCCGCCCGGGGAGGCTTACGTTCGAGTCGAGGACCCGAGGGGCGAGGCGGCCGAGCACATCATCTCGGACGGGTCGGAGCGGCCCTTCCGGGTGAAATTGAGGAGCCCCGTCTTCTCGACCATGCAGGCATTGCCGCTGATGATGAAGGGGTGCAAGGTGGCGGACGTGCCGGTGGTGATGGAGTCGATTGACTTGCTGATTGGGGAGACGGACAGGTAGACTGAAATGCAAATTGCAAATTGAAAATTGCAAAATGCAAAATTTTGACTTTTGTAATTTGCGCTTTGCATTTTGCATTGCTCCATGAACCTGCGCTTTCTCACCCGCAGCGCCGTCGTCCTCCTCACCATCGCCATCCTGGCGGGATTCGCCCTCCAACTGACCGTCCGCGGGACGACCTCCGCGGGCTACTTCGACCCGCCCCGGGCCTGGACGGAGCCCTGGAGGTGGATTACCGCCGCCTTCCTCCACGGCGGCCCCCTCCACATCTTCTTCAACCTCTGGGCCCTCGTCTTCTTCGGCATGGCCCTGGAGAACCAAATCGGGCCGCGCAAAATCCTCCTCCTCTTCTTCGGCGGCGCCATCGCCGGGGACGCGGGCTACCTCGCCGCCGGCGGCACCGGCCCGGCCCTCGGGGCCAGCGGGGCCATCTTCGCCCTGATGGGGACCCTCACGGTCCTCCAGCCCCGGATGCAAATCGTGATGTGGCCCATCTTCTTCCCCGTGCCGCTGATTGCGGCCATCTTCATCTGGGCCGCCCTGAACATCTTCTACATCTACGGCGACAGCCCCATCGCCGGCGGCGCCCACCTCGGCGGCCTCGCCCTCGGCATCTGGGCCGGATTCTACCTCCGGCGCCCGCGGCAGCCCCGCCCCGAGGCCGAGGAACGGGTCGTCTGGGCCCCCAAGGTGCCGGTGAAGGCCCCGGCTCGGGATGGCGCCCGCTTCGAGTGCCGCCGGTGCGGCTACGTCGCCACCCACTTCTCCGAGGTCGAGTCCCCCCGCTGCCCGGGGTGCGGGGAGCCGACGGTCTGGCGGCCGCTGTGAATCCCCGCGACGGCCGCTTGCGGGCGCGAAGTGACAGGAAAAGTTAAAAACGGGGCCGCGTAGCCCGGCCCATGGCCCTCGACCAGGTCTCCCTCGACCAGGTTTCCCTCTTCATCCTGCGGCCCCTCCTCGAACTCGCGGTCTCGGTGATTTCGTGGGTTGGGAACGCCCTCCCCTTTCTCTCGCCCCTGACGGGCTGGGCCGTGGCCCTCCTCCAGCACCCCGACATGGTCCGGTTCCTGGTGCTCTTCCTCGAGGCGGCCCTCTTCCTGGCCTACGCAACCCTCACGGTCCTCGTCCTCACCTGGCTGGAGCGCAAACTGCTGGCCCGCCTCCAGGACCGGCGGGGCCCCATGCACGTGGGCAAGTTCGGACTCCTCCAGCCCATCGCGGACATGATGAAGTTCATGGGCAAGGAGGACACCATCCCGCGGAGCGCCGACCGGCTCCTCTTCACCTTCGCCGTGGTGGCCCTGCCCGCGATTGCGTTCACCGCCCTCGGCGTGGTCCCGATGGCCGAGGGGTGGGTCCCGGTCCGGAGCGACGTGGCCCTCCTCCTGGTCTTCGCCATCTTCTCCCTCGGGCCCCTCTGGGTCTTCGTCGGCGGCTGGGCAGCGAACAACAAATACACCCTCCTCGGCGGGATGCGGGGCGCGGCCCAGATGATTGCCTACGAGATTCCCCTGGTCTTGAGCACCGTGGGAATCGTGATTCTCGTGGGCTCCTTCAACGTGGTGGACATCGTCAAGGCCCAGGGCTCCCTCTGGCTCGCGTTCCTCCAGCCCCTCGGCTTCTTCGTCTTCGCCGTGGGGATGATTGCCGAGGTGGAGCGGCTCCCCTTCGACATCCCGGAGGCGGAGGCGGAACTGGTAGCGGGCTGGAACACCGAATACTCCGGCCTCAAGTTCACCATGGCCTTCTTCGCAGAGTTCGTCCGGCTCTACATCGGGTCGGCGCTGCTGGTCCTCCTCTTCCTCGGCGGCTGGAACGGCCCCGCGCTCCCCGTTCTCCCCGCCTCTTTCTCCTCCCTCCTGTGGTTCCTCCTCAAAGTCTGGATTGTGATGGCCTTCGTCATGTGGGCCACCCGGGCCTCCTTCCCGCGGCTGCGGATGGACCAGTTGCTCAACGTCGGCTGGAAGCGGTTCCTGCCGCTGGCGATGGTGAACATCGTCATGGCGATGGCGGTCGTGTCGCTGGGGTGGAGGCCGTGACGGAGGTTTTTAAGCCCCTTGGACAGAACCGGAAGCCATGAAACTCGCCGAGATTCCCCAACTGTTCGCCAAGCCGATGTCGGTCCCCATCCGCTACCTCCTCCAGCGGCCCTTCACGGTCATCTACCCCTTCGAGCGCCTCGACCGGCGGGACCGGATGGAGGGCAAGCGGGGCATCGGGGCCCTCGACGACGAGAGCGCCTGGGTGCGGTGGCGGGGGCGGCCGGTCCTCGACCTGGAGGAGTGCACCTCCTGCTACATGTGCGCCGACAACTGCCCCGACAAGTGCATCACGATGGCCAAGATTGGCAGCCGGGAGTTCCCGGAGGTCAACTTGGAGCGGTGCATGTTCTGCGACATCTGCTCCGAGGTCTGCCCCCGGGACTGCATCTGGTTCAGTTCCGACTACAACCTCGCCGAGTTCGACAAGCGGGGGCTCTACTACGACACCCAGCGCATGACCGGCCGGGGCCTCCTCGACATCGCCACGGCCATCAGCCCGCAGGAGCGGAGGAAGCAGGCGGCGAAGCCCGCCGCCGGGACCCCGGCCAAGCCTGCTGCTCCGGCGGCCCCCGCCGCGCCGCCGTCATGAGCCCCGCGCCCCTGGCGTGGCCCGAGGAGGCGAAGAAAAGAATCGAGGAACTCTCGAAGGAGACGGGCTTCCCCGTCCCGGCCCTCGTGAGTATGTTCAACGGCCTCTACCGCTCCGACTACATCCAGGAGAAACTGAAGGGGCGGGCGCCCGACAAAGCGCTCGACTACATCGTGCGGCGGATGAAACTCCAGGTGCAGGAAATCCAGAAGAACCTACCGGGGCACCTCTGGGCGCGGGCGGGGAAGGGCGAGGGGCACTAAAGCCGAAAACGGCAGCCATCACGCAGAGAACTCCGACCGATTTTGGAAAAGCACCTTAAGTCAAACCCCCCGATTTGGGGGGTAGAGAGAGGTGGCAGACGGGCTGCCACTGAGTTACTCTCCCTCCCCCCATGGCGGCGGGCCACCTCTCCCCTCCTTTTTTTCCAATCCGGTTGAATGCTGAGGTCCGCCCTGCGCAGATGTATAAAAACCTCTACACCCTCTGCTTCCCGCTCGTCGCCAGAATCGTGTAGAGCGGGCTCGAAATCTGGATTCCCTTCGCGGTGATGTTGTAGGCCCGGGTCTCCTTGGAGTGGCCGGTCCACCGCATCTTCATGATTTGAATCACGTAGAGCAGTTGCGAGTAGTCCTCCGACAGGAACCGGCTCTGGAGGATGAAGCCGTCCGACACATATTCCGCGATGCCATACTTCGTCGCCATGCCCCCGCGGGAGGTGTCGGCCTCGGCGGTGATGATGGCGGTGGCCCCGACCTCCTTGATGACCTCCCGCAGGTAGAGCAGCCGCCCGCGCCGCTCCAGGTCGCTCGCGCAGAGGTCGTCGAACTCCGTGATGGAGTCCACCACGAGGATGTCGGGCTTGGCCTGGCGGATGAGCTTCGGCAACTGCTGCTGGAGGTCGCTCACGAGGCCGTGCTCCACCTCGACGAGCCGCAGTTTCAGCAGGACGAGGGACTTGGAGTCGAGGTAGGGCTTCAGGTCCCAGCCGAACCTCTTGGCGTTCTCCAGGATGGCCCGGTCGTCGTCGCTCGCCGAGATGAACATGCACTTCCTGCCCGCCTGGAGGTTCGCCCAGAGGAACTGGAGGGTCGTGATGGTCTTGCCAGCGCCCGCGGGGCCCGCGAGGACCACGACGTGGCGCGCGGGGATGCCCCCGCCCATCATCTCGTCCAGTTCCTTGTTGCCGGTGGTGACCCGCTCCCCGGCCTCGCCGTCGCCCTTCATGCCGCCGCCACCTGGACCTCGGGCCCGGTGAACTTCGCCAACTCCTCCTGGACCCCTTCCACGTGGGAGAGGACCGCCTCGGGCTTGAAGCCCGCCAGCCCCTGGGCGTCCCGGAGGACCTCGCCCGCGTGGGAGTAGCGCCGCTGGCCCGCCCGGACCGAGAGGGGCACGCCGTTGGCGTCGTAGACCGACCATAGGAAGGCGGTCCGGCCGTTCAGGCGGGTGTGGGCCATGTCAAGGTGCCACCGCCGGGCATACTCCTTGTGGCGCATGTAGAGCGCCTGGAAGGAGGAGCCGAACTTCCGCGCCCAGGTAAAAACCGCCACATGGCTCACCGGGATGCCCCGCTCGTCGAGCCGGGCCCGGACGTCCCGCAGGACGACGCGGTGGCGGACGTGGAGGTTGAGGGCGTAGGTCACCACCCGCTCCGGGAACCTCATCCCGGACCACGGGGTCTCGGTGGCCTCGGTGAACTGCTTCCCGCAGGAGGCGCACCTGAACTTCTGGCGGCCCCACGCGTCGGTCCCATATTTCCGGAGGGCGGAGGCGAGGCAGGTAGGGCAGAAGACCATCGCAGGACTCTTCCCGGGGTCCGGCTTAAACGTTCCGGGAATTTGTTAAGAAATAGGATTTTATAATAAATCAGAACCCGTTTGTTAAGGGCGAGAACTCGATTGTATCCGTTGTGCGATGCCTACCGCTTCCGATTTGTCCAAATCTCTCTTTTTAACTTCCAGAACCGGACTCAGCTTTTCCGGGGGCGGGGCGCCTTCTCGATTTTCACCTTGATGGGAATCCCCGGCAGCCCCATCTCCACCGGCTTCTTCAGCAGGTCGTCGAGCATGAAAATCTGGCTCAACTTCTCCTGGATGGGCGCCGCCATGCTCTCGATGAGGTCCCGGGGCGCGATGGCCTCGTAGACGTAGGGGGGCTTCCCGGCGCCGCTTTTCGGCAGTTTGGAGCGCTTCACGACCCCGGCCCGCGCCATCTCCGCCAGCGCCTCCCGGACCGAGGTGATGTAGAGGTTGGTCCCCTTGACAATCTCCTCGGCGGTGGACTTGCCCGCCTTCCGGAGATAGATGTAGATTTTCGCCTTGATTTCGGTGAACCAGAAGTCCTCGAGGACGTCCACGAGCCGGAGGTCATGGCTTTCGAGGCGGGACTCCATCTCCACGGAAGCGGCGGGCGCGGGCAAATAACTTTCCACCGTCGTGGAAACATTTAAATCGCCCGCCAACTCCGGATTTCCGATGGCGAGAGAGGAAGGGACCTGGCAGGACCGAGTCCTCGACGCCTGGAACCAGAGGGTGGAGGATGCCTCTGCCCGCTTCCGGGAGTTCCTGGACGAGGTCGCCAACCAGACCCGCAAATACGAGTGGAGCCTGGAGGAACTCCCCTTCGGAGTCGCGAAGGGGATCGTCCGGGTCACCCTGAAGACCCTGCAGTAAGGACCCGGTTCTATCTCAGGACGGTCCACGCCGACCGGAGGAGTTCGGCCACCGACCACGCTTGGGAGGGGCAGCCGCCGGGCGCGTGGGACGGGTCGCCGTCGAACACCTCCGAGACGGTCCCGAGCCCCGCCTCCCGCAGGTGGGGCACGAAGGGCTCGAAGAGCCCCCGCAGTTGCGGCAGGGCGGCGCCGGGGCCCCGGGTCCGGAGGACCGCCGAGACGTAGGGCCCGAGGAGCCACGGCCAGACCGTCCCCTGGTGGTAGGCCCGGTCGCGCTCCTCCTGCGTCCCCCGGTAGCGGCCTCGGTATCCCGGGTCCCCCGGGTCGAGCGTCCGGAGCCCGCGGGGGACGAGGAGGCGCCTCTCCACCTGCCGCAAGTAGTCCGCGGCGGACCCGCCGGAGAGCACCGCGTGGGGGAGGGAAATCGCCAGCAGGCCGTTCGGGCGCAGCCGGGCGTCGTCGGGCTCGGCCACGTCGAGGAGGAGCGCGGGCGTCCCGACCGACCCCGGCGACGGCCGGACGAGCGCGGCCTGGAACGAGGCGGCGACCCTCGCAGCCAAATCGCCGTGGGGCTCCGGGTCCTTCCGGAGGGTCCGGGCGAAGGACTCCATGGCCCGGAGGGCGTTGTGCCAGAGGGCCTGGATTTCCACGGGCTTTCCGCCCCGCGGAGTCACCGGCACCCCCTGGACCCGCGCGTCCATCCAGGTGAGGCCCGGGGGGCACTGGAGGAGGCCGTCCCGGTCCGCCCGGACTCCCGCCGGCGTCCCCGAGAGGTGGGCCTCGACCGACCGCTCCAGCGCCGGGTAGAGGCGTGCCAGAAATTTCCGGTCGCGGGTGGCGCGGAAGTATTCGTCGAGGGCGTAGAAGAGCCAGAGCGTCGCGTCGGCCGAGCGGTAATCCGCTCCGGAAACCCCCCTGAGGGCTTCCGGTCGCGGATTGTGGCCCCCTCCGTCGGTGAAGAGGTTCGGGATGATGCCGCCCTCCATCCGGGAGGCCCAGGTCTCGAGAATCGAGCGGGCGATGTCGAAGCGGCGGGTCACGAGGGTGAGGCCGGGAAGCGAAATCATGGTGTCCCGGCCCCAGTCGTCGAACCAGGGGTGGCCCGCGATGATGGTCCAGCCGGAGTCGCGCCGGGCGAGGAAGGAGGCGGAGGAGCGCCAGAGCCCGTCGAGCAGCGGATGGACTCGCGGCACCTTCTCCGCCCGGGGGGCTTCCGCCGGGAAGCGCGGGCCCCGCCATGCCCGGAACACGGCCCCGTCGGGCCCCACGGGCCCCCGGAGGGTCCCGGCGCACCACAGGTCCTCCACCGCACCGTAGCCCCGCTCCCGCTCGCGGGGGTAGAGGAAGTTCCAGTAGTGGGCCCCCCCCTTCGCCGCCTCGGAGCCGGGATGGAGCCGGAGGTGGAGGTCAGGGGGGGCGCCGGGCTTCCGCCGGACTTCATGGACGGAGCGGTGCGTCGCCAGCGGGCGCAGCACGAGTTGGACGGGCTGCGAGGTCCAGTATCCAACTTCGACCGCGTTCGGCAGCCTCCGGAGCTTCTTCCGCGCCCGCAGATCGCCGAACCGGAACTCCCAGGTCGCCGAAAGACCGTCGAAGGCGAACCGCTCCAGGTGCTCGAAGCCCTTCGGGTGGACCGCGCCTTCGTAGAGGAAGGTGGAGAGGGGCCACGCCCTGCCGCCGGCGACCACCTCCTCTTCGACGAGGGCGAGGTGGACCTCCTTTCCGGCCGGCGGGGCGCGCGGGACCACCAGGAGGCCGTGGTATTTCCGGGTGTTGGCCCCGGCCACGGTGGAGGCCGCGTAGCCGCCGAGGCCGTCGGCGAGATACCACTCGCGGGAGAGGGAGCGGTCGAGGTCGCGCAGTTCGGGGCCTTCGATGACGAGTTCCATGGGGTGAAGGTGACGGAAAACCAAATAGCCTGTTCCCCCACTTCCCCTCATGCTTTCGCCCAATGAGCGGAAGGTCCTGAAGTCCATGGGGTCGGGACCGGCCACCGGCGACGATATCGGCTCCCGCGCGGGTCTCGGCAACGACGCGGCCCTCTCGGCGGCGTTCCAGTTGCAGCAGAAGGGGCTCGTGGACCTCCGGGAAGAGCGGAAGAGGCTCTACCGGCTGACCCCCGGGGGCGAGGCGCTGCGGGGCCGGGGACTTCCTGAACGGCGGCTCCTACGCGCGCTCCTGCAGGGCGGTCCCCTCGCCCCGTCGGCGGTGGAGGCGCTGGTATCGAAGGGCGTGCTGGAGCCCGGGGAGCCCTCGGCGGCCATCGGGCAGTCCCGCCGCAAGGGGTGGGTGAAGGCGGCGGAGGGGGGCACCCTTGCCCCGGCCTCCACCACGGAACCCCCGCTCGGCGACGACGAGCGGCTCTTGGAGCGCCTCGCCCCGGGGCCCGCGGAGGCGGAGCCCGCGGCGGCCGACCCGCTGGTGAAACGGGGACTCATCGCCGTGCAGGAGAGGACGTTGCGCGCCATCTCCCTCTCCCCTGCGGGCCGCAAGGCGCTGGCGGAGGGGGCGGAAGAGGCCGGAGAGGCCATCGGCGACCTCACCCGCGACCTCCTCAAGAGCGGCACCTGGAAGTCCAAGACCTTCCGCCCCTACGACGTGACGCTGCCCGCGGCACCCCTCTGGGCCGGGAAGCGCAACCCCTACTCGCGCCTGCTGGACGAACTGCGCCAGATTTTCCTCGAAATGGGCTTCCGGGAAATCCGGGGCGACGTCGTCCAGCCCGCCTTCTGGAACTTCGACGCGCTCTTTCAGCCCCAGGACCACCCGGCCCGGGACATGCAGGACACGTTCTACCTCGACGGCGAGGCGCCGCTGCCTCCGGTCGCGAAGAGGGTGAAGGCGGTCCACGAGAGCGGCGCGGGGGCGGGCTCGCGGGGCTGGCGCCGCCCGTGGGACCCCGCAGAGGCCCGGAAACTGGTCCTGCGGACCCACACCACCGCGGTCACGATTCGGCACCTCGCGGCCCACCCGGAGCCCCCGGTCCGCGCCTTCTGCATCGACCGCGTTTATCGGAGGGAGAACGCCGACCCGACCCACCTGCCCGAGTTCGACCAGTTGGAGGGGGTCGTCTTGGAGGAGGGGGTGAACTTCCGCCACCTCATGGGGCTCCTGAAGGAGTTCTACCGGCGGGCGGGGTTCCCCGAGGCGCGCTTCCGGCCAGGATACTTCCCCTACACCGAGCCCTCGCTCGAAGTGGAGGTCAAGTGGAAGGGGAAGTGGGTCGAACTGGGCGGCGCGGGCATCTTCCGGCGGGAGGTGCTGGCCCCGCTGGGAATCAAGCACCCGGTCCTCGCGTGGGGCCTCGGAGTGGGAAGGCTCGCGATGATGCGGTTCGGGCTGGACGACCTGCGGGCGCTCTACCAGCCGGACGTCGGGTGGCTGAGGGAGTT
>CAZANW010000061.1:0-11415 GCA_964486625.1 uncultured Halobacteria archaeon | reverse complement strand
CACAGCCCACACACCGGCGGCCACCGCCGCGCCGACCGCCGCGGCGACCCCGGCCCCGACCCCCACCCCGGCTCCGACGGCGGCTCCGACCCCGACGGCGACTCCGGAGGCGACTCCCGCCCCGACCGCGACCTCGACCCCGGCCCCCACTCCGACCCCGAAGAAATCGCCCGGGTTTGAAATCGCCTTCGCCCTCGCGGCCCTTGCCGCGGCGGGGCTGCTCTACCGGCGGCGGTTCGGGGAGTAGCCGTGCCGGAGGGGCTCGAAGGGATGATGGAGGAGATGCTCGCCGGCATGAAGGGGATGCTCAAGTCCGTCGCGACCGACAAGGAGTTGGCGAAACTGCAGGCGACCTGGTACAAGAACCTCTTCGACGCCCTCGTCGCCGCGGGATTCACGAAGGAGCAGGCCCTTGAAATCCTTGTGAACGCCCCGCCCCCGACGCAGAAGCAGTGAGCGGAGAATACGGAGACATCGACTCGCGGGCGCGCTTCCGGACCGTCCTCGGCGAGGCCATCGCCCTGGCGGAGAAAATACTCAAGCGCTATCCGAAGGGCCCCGCGCTCGGCAACGTGGCGAACCAATTGCGCGCCATGAAGAGATTCACCGACGGCCGCGACCCGACCGAGGAGGAGCGGGAGTCCATCGACGTGGGGCTCGTGGCGGTGCGCGAACTGGAGGATTTCGACGATGGCGAAGTCGCGAAACTTGCCGAGATGATTCACCCGCTGGCCGCGTTCCACGAGGACTGGCCCACCGACGAGGAGGCCGCGGCCGAGGCGCGCGGCGAGAAGGGTTGAGAGGCGGCTACTTGGCCTCGTATCCTTCGCACTTCAGGACCGGCAGCTTCGGATACTTCCGGAATCTCGGGTCCGACTTCGAGAGTTCGCACATCCAGTAGAGGGTTCCCCGGGTGGTCCCGACCCTCTGGGAGTGGGCGCAGGTGGAGCAAAGCCCGGGGTCCATGGATAGCGGTTTTCGGGTAAGGATTACTTTCACACTGCTCTCGGCGGAGGGCCATAGCCCCCCTCCGCGTAGTAGGGAGTAGAGGCAAAGGCGGCCAAGAACCGCCCGGCGGCCCTACACGCTTCGGGGCCAAACCCGGGTCGGGAGGAGGCCGCTGCCGGAGCCCCCCGCGCCCACGCGATTCGGGCGCACAGGGCGGTCGGCGCCCGCGGGAAGGGCCGCGTTCAAATCCGGCCCTCCCCCATCCCCCATTCCGACATGGCCGGGGCCGGGTCAGATTTTCCCGGCCCCAAATCTCTTGCCAGAGCGGGTCTCAACGAACGCGAACTTCGCCGGCGAGAAGACCCGCACGGGGATGTTCCGGAAATCCCCTTTCGCCTCCGCGAGAATCTGCGCGAAGGGCTTCTTCTCCTCCGGCGTCCCGGCGGTCACCGCCCTCTCGGCCCACCCCTGCAACTCCTCCGGCGGGCGCCACTCCACCTCGGCGGCCGCCTCGCCCGAGAACCGGATGTTGTCGTTCAGGAAGGGGACCGGGTCTCCCGGCGGCGGTTGGGCGAGGGGCGCGTGGCCCCACGCGCTCATCACTTTCTGCACCGGGAATCCCTCGTTGTAGAGCCGCAGCATCCCGTTCTCCAGCGCCCGGGAGCATATCTGGACGAGGCCCGCCGGACTCGCGGGGGGCGCGACCACCAGCCGGAGGGCCCGGGGTTCGAGGCCGCACCCATTGGCGAGGAAATCGGCCACTTCGGGGGTCGGCAAGCGGGTCGCCTCAAGGAAGAAGACGGCGACGTCGCTCTTCTCCGCGAACCCCAGTTTTTCGTAGAGCGACTTCGGTTTCCGCGCCAGGATGCGCCCGGGCCCCGAGGCCATACCCCACGAGTCGCCCATCGGAATCATCCATGCGGCGAACTGGCACCCGAGGGTGGCGAGCGCGGGGGCGTCGCTCTCGACGTGGACCCGGGTCCGCCCCCTCTCCTTCTCCAGTTCGACCCGGGCCCGGTCTCCGAGGGTGACCCGCGCCGCCAGAAGGCCCGCCTCGGTGGAGCTCGGGGCCGAGACCCCCGCGTCCACCACCTGCGCGCCGTTCGGCAGGGTGGAGACCCCGACCATCAGCTCGTGGGCCCTGCGGACCATCTCGTCGAAGAGCTGGAGGGTCGCACCGTTGGCGCTCATCCCAGCACCATCCGGATTCCAGAGTAAACAAGAATCGCCGCCAGGAGGTAGGCGAGACTCTTCCGGCTCACCTTGGCCGCGAGCCGCACCCCGACCTGCGCGCCCGGGACCGCCCCGGCGGCCAGCAGGGCGGCGTGGGGCAGGGAGAGGTTGCCCAGGGCGTAGTGGGCCGAGCCGCCGAGGAGGCTGGTCGGGAGAATCGCGAGCAGCGAGGTGGCCACCGAGGCCCGGATGTCGAGGCCAACCGCCATGAGGGCGGGGACCATGAGCACTCCACCGCCGACGCCGAGAAGCCCCGAGACGAAGCCCACGGCGAGGCCGAGGGGCGCGAGGGCTGCCTCCTGAATCCGGAAGCTGGAGCCCTCCTTGGGCCCGCCGGGCCGGGCGAGGAGAAGCCCCGCAATCCCGAAGGCGAGGAGGCCGAATACCCTCCGCAAGGTCTCCGCCTGGACTTGGGAGGCGGCCCACGCCCCGAGCACCCCACCGACGGCCGCCAGGGGGACCAGGAAGAGGGCCATCCGCCACTTCACGTGACCCTGGCGGTGGTAGGCGACCGTGGACGAGAGCGCCATGGGGGCCATCGCCCCGAGGCTGGTCCCGAAGGCCGCGGCCGGGGGGAAGCCGTAGCCGAGGGTCAGGAGCGGCCCCATGAAGACCCCGCCGCCGACCCCCACCATCGAGGAGGCGAGGCCGATGGCGAACCCCGCCGGGAGGAGCCAGAGGAGGCCCGGGTCAGCGCTCATCCCCTCCCCGGCGCGCCCTCGCGCTTGAGCCCGTCGGCCAGGGCCCCCGCCACCGCCGCCCGCTGGAGGAGGGGCCCGCGGGCCCCTTCGAGCCCCTTCACCGCCCGCCCGAGGGCGTAGCGGTCCACCTCCCACCGGACCCTCGGAAGCGCCACGTCCCACAGGACGAGCCCCTCGGGGGGCGCGGGCGGGGCCCCCTCGCCGCGGGGCTCCATCAGCAGCCGCCGGAGCCACGCCTCGTCCCTGCGGCCCGAGCCCACCGCAAGCAACGCCCCGGCCATCCGCCGGACCATCTCACGGGCGAACGACTTGCCTCGGAATTCGAAGAGGGCGAGGGGACCCTGCGCTTTCACGGTGATTTTCAGCAGGGTCTTGACCTCGCCCTTGTCGGCGGAGAGCGCGGAGAAGTCGCGGGTCCCGGGGAGGAGGAGCGCGGCCCGCTTCGCCCGGTCCACGTCGAACCCCTCCGGCGCGGGCGCCCAGTAGCGGTAGGTGCGGTAGGCCACCGATTTCCACGGCTGGAACCTCGCGGGCGGGGAGGCGCGCGCCCACACCCAGATGTCCCGGGGGAGGCGGGCGTTGACGGCCCGGGGGAGGGCGCGGACCGGGTTCTTCTCGTCGAAGGCGACCACCTGCGCCCGGGCCGAGACGCCCCGGTCGGTCCGGCTGCAGACCCCGATGCGGCGGCCGGCGAGGATCTCCAAGTCCCTGAGCGCCTTGCGCAACTCGCCCTCCACCGTCGTGACCCCGGGCTGGAACTGGAAGCCGTGGTAGGCGTCGCCGAGGTAGGCGAGTCTGAGGAGGAGCATGAGCCCCGTTCGACGGCTTTTCTAAAGAGTATCGCTGCGGAGAAGTATGGGGCCACTCGACGGGCCGCGCGCTCGACGGCCAGGCTCGGGCTCGCTGCGCTCGCCCTGGCCGGCGCCGCTCCTCGCGCCTCGCTCCGGCTCGGCGCTCGTCGCAGATTGGCGCCGCTGGCCGTCTTCGCGCTGCGGCCCTTGCGCCTCGATGAAGGCCTTTTCGTGGGCCCGCAGCCCGCGCGAGAGCGAGGCGGCCGTAGGCGGCAGTATTGTGACGAGCGCGAGCCCCGCGAGCGCCGAGTAGGCCGCCGAGCGAAGCGCAGGCGTTCGAATACCGAAATCTCCTTGCGAGGGTCGTTCGCCTTCTCATGGATGGCCTCCGACGAGACCCTCCGCCGCCTCCACGAGCCCGCGAAGTCCCTCCTCCCGTTCGACGAGTTCGCCAAGCGCGTCGAGGAGAAGCGCGCGCTGCTGGGGGAGTTCTTCGACGAGTCCACCGCCGCCCTGCTCGTCCTCCGGGAGGCGGGGCTCGACGTGGAGCGGACCCCCCTCCGGGACCTCGCGGAGCGGTCGGTGGCCCGGGTGGTGGCGAAGGTGATTCACAAGGCGGAGAAGCGGTTCCAGCGGCCCGACGGCTCGAAGGGGCTCCGGGTCGAGATGGTCCTCGCCGACCCCACCGGCACGGCCCGGGCGGTGGTCTGGGACCCCGCAACACCCGTTCAGGCCGGCCAGGACCTCCGGCTCCTTGGCGTGGTGCGGCCAAGTCCATCGGGCGTTGAATTGTCGGTCCGTGAGGTGGAGCCCGCGCCGGAGCCGGTCCGGCTCGAACCGGCGTCCCTCGCTTCCCTGCGCCCCGGCCCCGTGCCCCTCGTCCGGGCCCGAATCCTCGACGTCCGCCCGCGGGAGTTCGTCCGGCCCGACGGCGCCCGCGGCGGCTTCCGGGAGTTGCGCCTCGCCCAGGGCGCGGTCCAGCTCCGCGGCGTCGCGTGGGAGAACGACCTGGGCCTTGAAGCGGGAGCGTCTGTGGAAATCGAGAACGGGGAGGCGAAGGAGCGGGCGGGGCAGATGGAACTGCACCTCCACGCCCGGACCCGGGTCAGCCCGTCGTCCGGGGAGGTCCCCGCCGAGGCCGGGCCCATGCCCCTCGACCGGCTCGTCCCGGGGACGCTCTGCACGGTGGCGGGGAGGGTCAGCGGCATCGGGGAGGTCCGGGAAGTGGAGGGGAGGGACGGCTCCCCCCGGAGGGTCGCGACGCTCCACATCTCCGACGCCACGGGCCGGGTCCGGGTCTCCCTCTGGGGGGAGCGGGCCGACCTCCTCGGGCGGCTCGACGTCGGGACTCCCCTCCGCATCACGGGCGGCCGGGTGAGGGTGGGGCCCGATGGAAGGCCCGAAATCGCCGTCGGCGAGGGGACCGCGATGGAGGTCGGGGGCGGCTGAGCCGATGCCCGGGGCCGCGAGGGGGCAGGTCGAGAAGCTCATCCGGGACTACCTGAAGGAGGCGAAACTGATGCAACTCGCGACCTGCGCCGGCGACCAGCCGTGGGTCGCGAGCGTCTGGTTCAGTTCGGACGAGGACCTGAACCTCTACTTCATGTCGCGCAACGACCGGCGGCACTGCTGTGAACTCAGGGACAACCCGAGGGTCGCCGGGGGCATCGCCCATCCGCCCTTCGAAAAGCCCGGGGGAAAGGTCCGGGGGCTCGCGTTCCAGGGGAGGGCCGAGGAGGCCGGCGGTCCGTTGAGCAAGGCGGCCTACGCCTACTACCGGAAGCGGTGGTCGCAGGCCCTGGGCCGCGTGAAGCCGGGAGGCGTCGCGGGCGACTTCACTAGGGCGCGCGTCTATCGAATCACACCGTCGCTTTACGTCCTCTACGACGAGGTGAATTTCCCCGAGCAGCCGAGGCAGGAGTTCCCGCTGGGATAAAAGAATATCAAGCCCCGGAAAGAGAGCCCCTCCCATGCCCGACGGCGCCTCTTTCCTCCTCATCTTCGGGACCGTTTTCGCCATCGTGGACCCCGTCAGCAACACGGTGCTCTACATGGGCCTCACCTCGGGCCTTCCCGCCGACGCCCGCCTCCGCATCGGGCGGAAGGCGGCGCTGACCGGTTGCCTCCTCCTGCTCCTCTTCGCCCTGGTCGGCGAGTGGCTCCTGCGCTACTTCGGCGTGGACGTGAACTACCTCCGGGTGGCCGGGGGCCTCCTCCTGCTGCTGGTGGCAGTGGACATGATGCAGGGGCGCCGCTCCCGCGAGTCCTACACCGAGGAGGAGGCGAGCGAGGCGCGGGAGAAGTCCGACTTCTCGGTCTTCCCGCTTGCGATGCCGATGCTCACGGGCCCGGGGGCCATCAGCACGGTGATTCTCTTCATGTCGGGGGCGGGGCTGGTGGAACGGGCCATGGTGTTCGGGGCCATCCTCCTCACCTTCGGAGCGGTCCTCCTCTTCTTCACCTTCGGCGACCGGTTCCACCGGCTCCTCGGGGTCAGCGGCTCCCTGGTGGCCCTCCGGATCATGGGGCTGTTCCTCGCAGCCATATCGATTCAATTCATCGCCACCGGAACGTGGAACGTGTTCCGCCTCCTGTCGGCCGCCGCCTGACCCATGGCGGCCGAGAAGGCGGGCAAAGGGAAGCCCCTCCGGGAGAGGCTGAAGGGGTTCCGGGAGCGGCTCCTGGGCGCCCTGAAAAAGGTCCGGGCGCGCCTGGTCAGGCACCCCCTCTGCAACCTCGGCCTCCACAAGTGGCAGATGCGCGGGTGGGGCCGCTGCACCCGGAAGCGGTGCGAGGTCTACCGGAGTTTCGGGAAGGTGGCGGGGGTCAAGGAGGAGAGCCGTTAAGGCCGGAGGGGGCGTGGAGTCCCGATGGCCGACGCCTGCCCCAGGTGCGGCAAGAGCTCGACGGGGGTCTTCTGCCCATCTTGCGGCGAGATGCTCCCTTCCCGGGAACTGGACCCCTTCGCGCTCCTCGGGATGGAGCCGCGGCCCCTCCTCGACGAGCAGGCGCTGAAGGAGGCCTACCGCCGCCTGAGCATGCGCCTCCACCCCGACCACGCGCCCCCCGGCCGCCGGGAGGAGGCGCTCGCCTGGTCGTCGCTCCTGAACAAGGCCCACGCGACCCTCCGCGAGCCCCGGAGCCGGCTGGCCCACCTCCTCTCGGTGGAGACGGGGTCCAACCCCATGGTCCCCGGGGCTGCCGCAGTGGACCGCGAGATGATGGAACTCTCCCTGGAGGTGCAGAGGGTGTGCCGGGCGTTCGACGCCTTCGCCGCCGCCCACAAGTCCCCCCTCGCCTCGGCCGCCGCCGCCATGGAGGGCGGTTGGAGCGGGCAGAAGCGGGCCCTCGAAGGCGTTCAGGCCCGGGTCGCGGAGCGGAGGGCCCGGCTCGCCCGCGAACTGGAGGAGGCGGACCGGCGGTGGAGGGAGACCCCGCCTCACCGAACCGCGCTCCACAAGGAGTTGAACCGGCTCGCCTCCTGGTTCTCCTACGTCTCCAGGTTCGAGGGTCTCGTGGCGGAGCGGCTCTTGGCAGTGAAGAGCATGGGTTTGTAAGTCGAAAGGCTATTTTTCGGCAAGCCGAAAAGAGGCAACATTGATAGGCTTTGGAAACTATAATCAGATAAAACACAAAAAGTTGATAAGGCCGTGTCGTGCTATTAGGCACCGCCTTCCGGTTCTGACCCATCATGGCCCAAGAAAAAACCTCCCAGACCCCTCCACCCCCCCCTGCAGGGGAGGGCCCCTCCCCGGGGGAGGGCCCCAAGACAGCCAACCGCATCACCGAGTGCCCCGAGTGCGGCTCGGCCCAGATTCGGCGGGACTACCAGCGGGGGGAGGTCTACTGCTCCGACTGCGGCCTCGTGGTGGACGAGTCCATCATCGACACCGGCCCCGAGTGGTCGGCCTACGACGCCGAGCAGCGCGCACAGCGGGCCCGGTCGGGGGCGCCCCTGACGCTGACGATTCACGACAAGGGGCTCACCACCGAGATTGACTGGCGCAACCGGGACGCCCGGGGCCAGGAACTCCGGAACCGCGAGCAGTTCTACCGCCTGCGCAAGATGCAGCGGCGCGCGCGCGTGAGCAGCGCGGCCGAGCGCAACCTCGCTTTCGCCCTGAGCGAGATCGACCGCATGTCCTCCAGCCTCGGCCTCAGCCGGAACATTCGGGAGAAGGCCGCGGTCCTCTACCGCAAGACCGTGGACAAGGGGCTCATCCGGGGCCGCTCCATCGAGGCCGTGGCCGCCGCGACCCTCTACGCCGCATGCCGCTCCGGGGGCATCCCGAGGACCCTCGACGAGGTGGCCCAGGTGGCCCGCGTCACCCGGAAGGACATCGCCCGGGCCTACCGCCTCATGGCCCGCGAACTCGAACTGAAACTCGCGCCGGTGTCGTCCACCGACTACATCGACCGGTTCTGCTCCGAACTCCACCTGGAGCACGAGATTCGCAGGAAGGCCCTGGAACTCCTGAACTCCGCGAGGGAGAAGAAACTCCTCGGCGCCGCGTCGCCCGACGGCATGGCCGCCGCCTCCATCTACATCGCGTCGCTCCTCGCCGACCGGGCGCCGCCCCAGCGGGAACTGGCGCGGGTCGCGGGGGTGTCCGAGGTCACCATCCGGAACCGCTACAAGGAGCTGGCGCTCAAACTGGGGCTCGACCTCGGGCCGCGGGCTGCGTAAATAGTCTAAACGGGAAAAGGTGAAGGGGCGGGAACTCTGCTACCCCCCATGGCCCCCATCATCGGCATCGACCTCGGGACAAGCAACTCCTCCGCGGCGGTGGTCCAGGGCGGCAAGCCGGTCACCATCCCCGGAAAGGAGGGCCCCTCCCCCTACGGCAAGAACTTCCCGAGCGTCCTCGGCTTCCAGCGCGACGGCACGGTCCTCGTGGGCGAGGCCGCCCGCCGGCAGGCGGTGGCGAACCCCGAGGGCACGGTGACCGCGTTCAAGCGCAAGATGGGGACCGATTTCCGCTATTCGATTCTCGGCAAGGAATACACCCCGGTGGACCTGAGCGCGATTCTCCTCGACCACATCCGGGAGGCGGCCTCCACCTTCCTCGGCGAGAAGGTGGAGAAGGCGGTCGTCACCGTCCCCGCTTACTTCAACGACGCCCAGCGGACCGCGACCAAGAAGGCGGGCGAAAAAGCGGGGCTGGAAGTGGTCCGCATCCTGAACGAGCCCACCGCCGCCTGCCTCGCCTACGGCCTCGACAAAAAAGGGGGCCACCGCGTCCTGGTTTTCGACCTCGGGGGCGGGACCCTCGACGTGACCCTCCTGGAGTTCGACATCGGGGGCCGCAATCAGCGACCGGAAACCCTCGGGGGGGTTTCCGGAGAGGGGGTCTTCCAGGTCATCGCCACCAGCGGCGACACCCAACTCGGCGGGACCGACATGGACCGCGTCCTGGTGGAGCGGCTCTCGGCCGAGTTCGCCCGGCTCTCGGGCGGGCCGCCCGGCCCCGGGGCGGCGGCGAAACTCCGGCAGGCGGCCGAGGAGGCGAAAATCCGCCTCTCGACGGAGGAGTCCACCGAAATCAACCTCCCCTTTCTCTCGGGCCCGCACCACTTCCGGCGCACCCTCTCCCGCGCCGAATTGGAGTCCCTTTTCCTCCCCATCGTGGAGCGGTGCCGGGGGCCGCTGCTGCAGGCCCTCACCGACGCGCGCCTTGACCCCTCCGCGGTGGAGAGCGTGGTCCTCGTCGGGGGCCCGACCCGCATGCCCGCGGTCCGGAGGCTCGTCACCTCGCTCCTGGGCCGGGAGCCCGAGGCGGGCATCGACCCGATGGAGGTCGTCGCCCAGGGGGCCGCCATCCAGGGCTCGGTCCTCGCGGGGGAGACCCCGAGCGTCCTCCTGCTCGACGTGACGCCCCTCAGCCTCGGCATCGAGACCATGGGCGGGCTGATGAACGTGCTGATTCCGCGGAACACCACGATTCCCACGAAGGCGGGGGAGCTGTTCTCCAACCACGTCGAGGGCCAGCGCAAGATTCTGATTCATGTCCTCCAGGGCGAGCGCGAGATGGCGGCGGACAACTTCTCGCTCGGGAAGTTCTTCATCGAGGTGGAGCCCGCCCCCGCCATGGCCCACCGCATCGGGGTCCAGTTCACGCTCGACGAGAACGGCATCCTCCACGTCCTCGCCATGGACACCCGGACCGGGAAGAGGGTGGAGACCACGGTGAAGTCGGCGGTGGACGTCGCGGACGAGAGGGTCCAGGCCATGGTGAAGGAGTCCCTGGAGCACGCCCTCGAGGACATGAAGAAGCGCCAGACCGCCGAGGCCAAAGTGGGCCTCCAGACCGCGGTCCTGGCGTCGGTGAAGGCGCTCAAGGAGTTCGGCGCGCGTCTGGCGCCGGAGGAGCGGCAGGAGGCCGACGCGGCGCTCTTCGAGGCCCACCAGGCGCTGGAGGGCGATGACTTCTCCCGGGTCAACGGCGCCAAGGAGAGGCTCGACCGGGCGACGCAGCGCCTCGCGGCCATCATCTTGGAGGAGGCGCGGGCCAAGATGGCGAGTCAGGCCAAATCGAGGTAAGCGCCGGAGGAGGTGGCGAGATACCCGGCCGCGGATAGACCGGGGCCATCGCCGGTCATATCACTTCTCCGTCGCCTCATCGCGCAGCGAGGAGGCGAGGCGCACCGCAGGTGCGCCCGATTCTTTTACGCCCGCGCCGACGCTGGAGGCGCGGGCTGCGGCGAGCGTCGAACCGCGGGCTCGCCGATCGAGTTCGTTCTGCACCACCGCGATGATGTGGCTCGCGAGGTATTCGACCCGCCCGGCGGAGACCCTCCGCGCCCCGAGCTGCTCCAGGAGCCCGTCCGTGGCCTTCGGCAGCCCGAGGTGGTCGCCGAGGATGAACGTCGCGTCCCCGGGCAACTCCGCCTTGCGGATGTCCTCCCCTTCCCGGTGGAGGTGGAGCAACGCGCTGCCATCCTCGGCCCGTTCCTTCAGTAGAGGTTCCAGTCCCTTCCGGGCTACCGTGATGCCCGGCTCCGGTTCGGGGACCTCGCCCGGCCCCGCCTTCAGAGCCGCCCCGAGAGCAATCCGGATGTGGGAGGCGACGTTGCGCTCGTCGGGGTAGAGCCGCCGGACGCGCGCGCCGTCGAACGTCACCGCCCGCGGGGGGTCGGGGGGGCCGTCGAGGACCGCGGTGATGGCCGTGTCGCGCCGGATGTCATCGGAGAGGAAGAGCGCCGAGGAGACGCAGCGGCAGACCAAATCCATGCGGCCCGCGCCCGGGAGGTCGTTCAGCCTGAAGTTGGGGGATGTGGGGGCGTGGCGGGCGAGGAGGAGGAAGGAGCGCATCGGGGCCCTACGCGGGGCTTCGGCTTATGGATGTGGGCGCGCCTCGGGGCGGGCGGGGATTTAAAAGACGGAGAAGCCCATCCCCCTCTATGGGCCTGTGGAGCGAAGGGGTGCCGAAAACCCTCGATGAACGGGTCCGCCTGCTCGAAGGCGAAGTCGCCCGGGCGCGGGAAGCCCTCTCCGGCGTCAAGGAGCTGGCCGAGGCGGCGAGGGTCATGGGGGTCCGAATCCGGGAGCAGCAGGGGCATTTCCATTTCGACGTTCCGTGCAGCGGAAGGTGCAGCCAGCAAATCCAGAAGTTCTGGCAGACCTACAACGCCTTCCAGGAGGCCATCGCCCGCTACGAGGATGTGCGGAAGAAGCACAGATTATAACACTAAGTGGCCCGTCAACCAACGTTGTTGCGGTTCTGGATGGTCAGTAGCTCGGG
>CAZANW010000060.1:0-11436 GCA_964486625.1 uncultured Halobacteria archaeon | reverse complement strand
CGAGCGCGCGCGAGCGTTCGGATGGAAGGAGGTCTGGAACATCGGGAAGCGAAGGCTTAAATTTCCGCAGCAGGCTTTTGCTCGGATGGCCAAAAGATATCGCGGTAAGAAAGCGTTTGGACTTGAGGGGCAGGCCTACACCTATTTCTGGGTCCCTCCGCCCGGAGGGGAGGTTTGGCTCCAAGTTCAGGGGAAGAGGGGTGGAAACCGTCAGGGAAAGAGCGTCGCGTGGCTCAAAATACAAAGAGATGGTCTGACCATCTACGGAGCCAGGAAGTCGAAAGGCTCCTTTGTAAAATGGGAGGACATCCCCTCCTTACCCAGACCCCGGCTCATTTGAACGCTAAAAAAACCCTACGTCCTCAGAATCGTCACCGCGCACGCCACCCCGAACCCCCCCATGTTGTGGGTGAGTCCAATCTCCGCCCCCTTCACCTGCCGCTTCCCCGCCGCGCCCCGCAACTGGGTCCACACCTCGTAGAGTTGCCCGACCCCGGTCGCCCCGATGGGGTGGCCCTTCGCCTTCAGGCCGCCGCTCGCGTTCACCGGCAGGTCGCCGTCGAGCCCCGAGGCCCCCGAGGCGACCCAGGGCCCGCCGCGCCCCTTTTCGCAGAAGCCGAGGTCCTCGCACGCCACAATCTCGGTGGGGGTGAAGCAGTCGTGGACCTCCGCGAGGTCGAGGCCCTTCGGTGAGATTCCGGCCTGCGTGTAAGCCTCCCGGGAGGCGGCGACGGTCGCGTCGTGGGTGGTCAGCGACTTCCGGTCCACCACCCCGAGGGTGTCGGTAGCCGCTCCGTGGCCCGCCACGAAGACCGGGGCGTCGGTGTATTTCCCCGCATCCTCGGCCCGGCAGAGGAGGATGGCCGCGGCCCCGTCCGACGCCGGGCAGCAGTCGTAGAGCCCGAGGGGGGCCGCCACCATCGGGGCCCTCAGCGCCTCCTCCAGGGTCACTCGGTTCCGCAGCGCCGCCTTCGGGTTCTCCGCGCCGTTCGAGTGGTTCTTGACGGCGACGGCCGCGAAATGCTCCCTCTTCGTCCCGAACTCCTCCATGTGGCGCCGCGCCATGAGGGCGAAGACCCCGGGGAACGTGAGGCCGTGCCACCGCTCGTGGTCGGTGTCGCCCCCCACCCCGAGCCAGCGGCGCGACTCCCAGCCGCTCACCTCCCTCATCTTCTCCACCCCCCCGACCAGGACGAGGCCCGCCCCGGAGGCGAGGGCCCGGAGGCCGAGGCGGAGGGCCCAGGAGCCCGAGGCGCAGGCGTTCTCGACCCGGACCGCCGGGATGCCTTTCAACCCAATCTGCTCCACGAGCCCCCCCGCGAGGTTGCCAATCTGGTGGCCCGAGGAGCCCATCGAGCCGATGAAGGCCTCCTCGACCCGCTTCGGGTCGAGCCCCTTCTCCACCGACCCGAGGGTTTCGCGCCACGCCTCGACGAACAACTCCTTCAGCCCGGCGTCGAGGCGGTCGCCGAATTTCGTGCAGCCGGCGCCGACGATGGCGGCGAGGGGCTCCCCGGTCATCCCCGACTGTGGGGGGTGGGCAAGGAAAATCCTCCTGCCAGCCGTGGTTAATTACTTCCGGTAATTTATTTAATACAAATTATTACCTCTGATAACCTTTAAATAAGCGCGGAGCGATTTTTCTCCGATGGCGCGCCCCCTCGTTGACCCGAAGGAGATTGACTGGGTCGAGGGTGAAATCGGCAAGTTCCACAGGGGCGAGTTGACCCGCGACGAGTTGCGCTTCCGCCGCCTCCTCCAGGGGACCTACGGCCAGCGGGGGCAGGAGGAGGAGAACGGCCACATGATGCGCATCAAACTGCCCCAGGGAGGGACCGTGACGCCCGAGCAGTGGGAGGTGATGGCCGACCTCGCGGAGAAATACGCCCACGGGAAGGTCCACGTCACCACCCGGCAGAACGTCCAGTTGCACTTCGTCCAGTTGGACGCGGCCCCGACCCTCATGCGGAGGCTCGCCGCGGTGGGGCTCACCACCCGGGAGGCGTGCGGCAACACGGTCCGGAACGTCACCTGCGACCCGTGGGCCGGCATCTGTCGGGACGAGCCCTTCGATGTCTGGCCCTACTCCCGGGCGGTGACCCGGCACTTCCTCCGGCGGAAGCTGAACGAGGACCTCCCGAGGAAGTTCAAGATAGCGTTCTCCTGCTGCGAGAGCGACCGGGCGGTCTCCGGCATGCACGACGTCGGGGCGATCCCGGTGGTCCGGAGAACGAACGGCAAGGCCGAGAAGGGCTTCCGCATCTACGTGGGCGGGGGCCTGTCCACCCACGCCAAGAAGGCGCAGTTGCTCTCCGACTTCATCCCGGTCGAGAAGACCCTCGCCGCCTGGGAGGCCGTCGTCGCCGCGTATCAATACCATTTCGACACCCACCTCGACCGGAAGAACCGGAACCGGGCGCGCATCAAGTTCCTCGTGGAGAAGTTGGGCATCGAGGAGTTCCGCAAACTGTGGCAGAGGGAGTATGACCGGCTCAAGGAGTTGCCCGACCGGCAACTGGGGCCCCTCGAAATGCCCCCGGAGACCCCGAAGCCCCTCGACGCGCCCCCGGTCGGCGTGAACGGGTTCCAGCCGACCGAGAACTACCGCCGCTGGCGCAAGACAAACGTCGTTCCCCAGAAGCAGCCCGGCTACGTCGCGGTCACGGTCCGGACGATTCTCGGCGACCTGACCCCGAAGCAGACGCGGGCCCTCGCCGCGGCCATCCGCAAGTTCGGGTGCCACTCCCGCACCACGATTTTCCAGGACGTCCTCCTCCGCTGGGTCCGGGAGAGGGACGTGGACCCGCTCTACCGCGACCTCTTCGCTGCGGGGCTCGCCCTTCCCGGGGCGGAGCAGGTCCAGGACGTGACGGTCTGCCCCGGGGCCGACACCTGCAACCTCGCCATCACCTCCTCGAAGGGCATCGGCCGGGCGGTGACCGAGGTGCTCAACAGCCCGGAGTTCGACGACCTCGGGCCGCTCTCGGTGAAAATCAGCGGGTGCTTCAACGGCTGCGGCCAGCACACGATTGCGAACATCGGCCTCTACGGCGCGTCCCGGAACATCGACGGGCGGGAGGTGCCCCACTACATGCTCCACCTGGGCGGGGACGCGGGCCACGGGCCGGTCGAGTATGGCAAACTGGTGATTCGCCTCCCGGCGAAGCGGGTCCCGGAGGCGCTCCGGGGCCTCCTGGACCTCTACAAGCGGAAGCGGCTGCCGGGAGAAACCTTTAACCGGTTCGTGGAGAGATACAACCGGGAAGGCATGAAAGGCACAGGCAACCCCCACGGCACCATGAAGCAGTTCCTCGAGCAGTTCGAGAGCGTGCCGAAGTTCGAGGAGAACCCCGACTTCTACACCGACTACGGGGCGCTCGCGGCGTTCTCCACCTCCGACATCGGGGCGGGGGAGTGCGCCGGGGTGGACTCCACGGCGCCGGTCCAGCCCGCGGCGTCGAGGCCGGAGAAGGTCAACAACCCGAACTACCCGGGCGGGTCTTAAACCACTCGCCCCTTCAGGGGCGGGCGTTTCACGGGGATCGGGGTGGGAGAACGCCGTCGTTGCTCCCGATTCTTTCGATTTCCGCGAACCCGCAAGGGGCCGCGCGAAAACTGGAGCCGCTACATTTAATCCACTGCCCGGCACCGGAATGGATGGTCGGCGAGAGAAAGCCCAAGGCCCCGGAGAAGAAGCAGGTGCCCGCAGCCCCGGTCGAGGCCCCCCTCGACAAGTCCAACTTCCCGGAATGGTGGCAGGAGATTCTCAAGCGCACCTCCATCGTGGACGTCCGCTACCCGGTGAAGGGGTTGACGGTGTGGCCCCCCTTCGGCGCGGCCCTCCGGCGGCGGGTCCTCGACCTGCTGCGGGAACTGCTCGACGAGGGGCACCAGGAGGTCCTGTTCCCCCTGCTGATTCCCGCCGACATCCTCGGCAAGGAGTCGGCCCACATCAAAGGGTTCGAGCGGGAGGTCTATTGGGTGACCAAGGGCGGAGCCGAGGAACTCGAAGTGCCGCTGGCCCTGCGGCCCACGAGCGAGACCGCCATGTATCCCATCTTCAAACTCTGGATTCGGAGCCACGCCGACCTGCCGCTGAAGGTCTATCAAATTGTCAACGTCTTCCGCCACGAGACCAAGCACACGCGGCCCCTCATCCGCATCCGGGAAATCACCACCTTCAAGGAGGCCCACACGGTCCACGCCACCGCGGAGGAGGCGGCGAAGCAGGTCGAATACGCGAAAAAACTCTACCAGCGGTTCTTCGACGCCCTCGGGGTCCCGGTCCTTGTCTCCCGGCGGCCCGAGTGGGACAAGTTCCCCGGGGCCGTCGAGTCGTGGGCCTTCGACGCGGTGATGCCCGACGGCCGGACCCTCCAGGTCGGAACAGTCCACAACCTCGGCCAGTCCTTTGCGAAGACCTTCGACGTCACCTACGAGGACCCCAATGGAAACCACCCCCACGCCTGGCAGACCTGCTACGGAATCTCGGAGCGCGCCATCGCGGCGACGGTGGCGGTCCACGGCGACGACCGGGGGCTGGTCCTGCCGCCCGAAGTGGCGCCGGTCCAGGCGGTGGTGGTGCCTATCGTGTATGGCGAGCAGCCCGAGGTGACGAAAGCCGCCGAAAGGATTCACGGCCAACTCCGGGACGCCGGGGTCCGGGTCAAACTCGACGCGTCCGCGGAGCGCCCCGGGGCCAAGTTCTACAAGTGGGAGTTCCAGGGGGTCCCCCTGCGGGTCGAGGTGGGCGCCAAGGAGGTGGCGGCGGGTCAGGTGACACTGGTCCGGAGGGACACCGGGGCGAAGGAGAGAGTGGCCGCGAAAGAGGTCGTCGCCGAGGTTCAGAAGAGGTTCGAGAGGATGGCCGCCGAGATGCGTAAAAAGGCCGAGGATGCCGCTTCGAGAAAGAAAAAATTCTGCGACAATTTGGATGAACTCAAGCGCCTGAGCAAATCCGAGGGAGTTCTGACGATACCCTGGTGCGGTTCGCGGGAGTGCGCTGAAAAACTCGAAGCGGAAACCGCCGCCCTTCTGGAGCAGAAGGCGGCTCTTCTTGGGGAGATGCCGCCCCATCTCCCCGAGCAGCCATATCCGTGCCCAATCTGCAGAAAACCGCAACGCTGCGAGGCCGTGGTCGGTCGCGCTTACTGATGGACGCGGACCGAATCCAATCCCTCCTCAACCGCGCCCTCGCCCGCGGAGCCCGCTACGCCGACGCCCGGTTCGAGCGGGTCGCTTCGGCCCGGATTCTCTGGCGCGACAGCGAGCCCCGGGAGGCGGCCTCGGGCGTCGAGAGCGGGCTCTGCATCCGGGTCCTGGGCCGTGGGTGGGGATTCGCCAGCGGTCCGCCCGCCGAAGCTCCGAGACTCTTAGAGCGGGCTCTCCGCCTCTCTCGCCGGGGCCCGGGAGTCCCCCGGGTTCCCGCCCCGCCCGAGCCCCTCCGCCACTGGTGGTATGCCCCCGCCCGCCGTCCCCCGGCGACCGTCCCCCTGGAGGAGAAGATGGCCCTCGTCCGGAGGAGCGCCCGCTCGGCCCGGGGCCCCCGGGTCCGGAGCGTGACCGTTTCCTACACCGACCTCCAGGAGGAGCGGTGGTTTCTGGGGCCGGAGACCCTCCTCCGCGCCTCCATCCCGAGGGTTCTCCTCGCCGTCCGGGCCGTGGCCCGGGAGGGGACCAACGTCCAGGAGGGCTCCGAGAGGCACGGCGCCACCGGGGGCTTCGAGATTGCCGAGCGGGGCTCTCTGCACGCTCCGCGGGCCGCGAAGAAAGCCAGGAACCTTCTCCGCGCCAGGCCCGCTCCCGGGGGGAAGATGGCGGTGGTCATGGACGGGGGCCTCGCAGGGGTCTTCGCCCACGAGGCGGTGGGCCACGCCGCCGAGGCGGACCACGTGCTTCTGGGGGAGTCCATCCTCCGGGGGCGGCTGGGGGCGCGCATCGGGTCCGCCGCATTCACCCTCCGGGACGAGCCCGCCCTCCCCGGCGCCTTCGGCTACACCCCCTTCGACGACGAGGGGCTCCCCGGGGCCTCCACGACGCTCGTGGAGAACGGGCGCCTCCGGGGTTTCCTCCACAGCCGGGAGACCGCGGCGCGGCTCCGGATGGAGCCGACGGGCAACGGGCGGGCGGAGGACTTCGAGGAGGTCCCCGTGGTCCGAATGACCAACCTCGTCATCCCGCCCGGCGACCGGAGCGACGACGAACTGCTCGACATGAAGCGCGGCATCTACGCCCGGAAGATGCACGGCGGCCAGGTGGACACGGTGACCGGGACCTTCCAGTTCTCGGCCGAGGAGGCGTTCCTCATCCGGAACGGCGACCTCGGGCCCCGGCTGCGGAACGTGAGCCTCTCGGGCCACACCATGCGGACCCTCCGGAACGTGGAGGCCCGGGGCCGGGAGCGCGAGGCCTCCATCGGGTGGTGCGGCAAGATGGGCCAGTCGGTCCCGGTTTCCGAACTCTGTCCCGCCCTCCGCATCTCGGAAATATTGGTGGGGTAAAATGTGGAACCTCCTCGAATCGGTGCTGCGCGCCGCCCGCCGCGAGGGCGGGGCCGCCGAGGCCTACGGCGAGGAGAGCGCCAGCCTCGCCCTGGTGGCGGAGAACGGGAGGCGGGCCCGCGCCGAATTTTCCCGGAGCGGGGGCGTGGCCCTCCGGCTCTGCCGCCGGGGAAAATGGGGCCTCGCCTACGCCGCGGGGCCCGTGAGTCCCGCCGACGCCGGGAGACTCGCGGAGCGCGCCGCGGCCAACGCCCGGTTCTCCCCGAGGCCCGCGGCGCCCCTCCGCCTCCCGGGCCCCCGGAGGTTCCGGCCTGTCCCGGGAACCTATGATTCGAAACTCGCCCGCCTCGGCGAGGCCGGCCTCCATGATTCCCTTCAGGCGCTCCTGGGCGCCGCGGCCGAGGTGCCGGGACGGGTCCGCCTCTCCGAGGCCCGGGTCTCGGTGTCGGTCTCCCGGACATCCCTCGCCAACACCCTCGGCCTCCGCGCCTCCGACCGTGGAACCTACGCCGCCGCCAGCGCCACCGCCCTGGCCGGGGATGTCTCGGGCGACGAGTATGCGCAGGCCCGCCGGGGCCGGGGCATCGACTGGGAGGGGGTGGGGCGCGGCGCGGCGGAGGCGGCGCGGGCGTCTCGGGACCCGCGGAGGATGGAGCCCGGGACCTGCGATTTGCTCCTCGCCCCCCGGGCGCTGGCCGAACTGGTCCAGTACACCACCGCCCCCCAGTTCTCGGGGGAGAGCCTCCTCCAGTCCGCGACGCCCTACCGCGCCGGGGACCGGGTCATGGCCCCCGGCTTCCACCTGGCGGACGACGGGCGGCTCCCCGGCGGCTGGTCCAGCGGCCCGGTGGACGGCGAGGGGATCTCGCGCCGCCGGACCGCGCTCATCCGGGACGGGAGGGTCGCGGGCTTCTTCCACGACCTCGCGTCCGCGGCCCGGGCGGGGGCCGCGAGCACGGGCAACGGGAACCGCACCCTCCGCTCCTCCCCCGGGGCGGGGCCGACCAACTTCGTCCTCGAAGGCCCGCGGCGCAGAACCCCCGAGATGCGGCGGGAGCGGTGCCTCCTCGTCACCGACCTCATCGGCGCCCACACCTCCCGCCGGGCCTCCGGGGAGTTCTCGGTGGCGGTCCAGAGGGGATTCCTCCAGCCCACGGGGACGCCGGTGAAGGGGGCGATGCTGGCGGGCTCCTCGGTGGACCTCCTGAAGCGGGTGGAGGCGCTGGGGGACGACACGGAGGCGCGGGGGCTCCTGGTGGCTCCCACGGTGCGCGTGACCGGGTGGCGGGTGACAGTGTGAAGGCACGGGGTAGTTTATAGGAACCGGAGCCAATAACCGGATACGGGACCCATGGAAGACCCCCCCGAGGAGAAAGCGGCGGAGGAGGAGAAGAAGCCGGAGGGCGAGTCGCCTCCGGAGGAGTCGAAACCCGCGGACGAGGCGCCGTCCCCGGAGGCGCAGCCGGGCAAGGTCACCGCGGCCCAACTCAAGGCCTACCGGGCCTCCTCCATCCCCCCGGGCCTGGCCGCCGCCGCGGCTCGGGCCGCGAAGGTCCCCCGGGTCACCACCGGCATCCCGTTCCTCGACCAGTTGCTCGGGGGCGGCTTCCCCGCGAAGTCGGTCATCTGCTTCCGCATGGACCCCGCCGTGGGGGCCGACGTCTTCCTCTACCAGTTCGCGACGGCGAAGCGATGCCACTACATCACGCCGTCGAAGCGGCCGGACGACATCCAGAGGGCCATGGCGGAGTTCGGGATGGACCCCGGGAACGTGGCCTTCCTGGCGGGGGACGAGGCGAAATACCTCCTGCCCCGCTACCTCCAGAAGGTCCGGGAGGAGAAGGAGGCGAATCTCGTCCTCGACCCCTTCTCGTTCTACGTGGACACCAGCCACCGGCCGGAGAAGGTCCGGAAGCTCCTGGAACTTCTCCGGGACGTGGTCTCCCAGACCGGCGGCGTGGCCCTGCTCTCCCTCTTCACCGGGACCCACATGAAGGAACTGGAGAACGTCGTCCTGACCTTCTGCGACGCCATCGTCGAGGTGGAGAGCCACACCATCGGCGAGCGCCAGGAAACGGTCCTCTCCATCCCGAAAATCCGCGGGACCGTTCCCCTCTCCCGCGTGAAGGTGGTCATCGGGGAGAAAATCAAGATTGACACGTCGCGGGAAATCGCGTAGCCCGAATCTTTTAAGGGAGAAGAGCCAAGGGTCGCCATGCCCCTCTCCCTCCAGGACCGCCTCGACATCCTCGAACTCTGCTCCCGCTACAACCGGACCGTGGATGCCGGGGACGTGGAGGGATGGCTCTCGGTCTGGACCGACGACGGGGCATTCGAGACCCCGTTCGGGACCTTCAAGGGCAGGGAGGCCCTGCGGAACTTCATGAAGTTCTACATGGCGACCTCGAAGGGGAACCGGCACGTGAGCGTCAACCCGGTCGTTGCGGGGGACGGAGACTCGGCGACCCTCGCCTGCGACCTGCTGCTGGTCCGCACCCCGGGGATGCCGGGCCTCCTCGCCACCGGGACCTACGCCGACACCCTCCGCAAGGCGGGCGGCGCGTGGAGGTTCCAGAAGCGCAAACTCGCCCTCGACTCGATGGAGTGGATGAAGGCGATGGCCCCCAAGCCCGCACCGAAGGCCCCCGGGCCCAAACCGGGTTGACTGTGTTCACAGAAAAGGAGGCGGCCTACCTCAAGTCCCAGAGGCTCGCCCGGTTCGCCACCGTGGCCGCCGACGGCCAGCCCGACGTGGTGGCGGTGACCTTCGAGTTCGACGGCCAGGCGTTTTTCATCGGAGGCCTGCGGCAGAAGAAGACGGTGAAATACCGGAACGTCCTGAAGAACCCGAAGTGCGCACTGGTCGTGGACGACCTGGAGTCGGTGGACCCGTGGAGACCCCGGGGCATCCGGGTCTACGGGGCGGCCAACGTGGTCGAGCGGAGCGGGTTCCTCGGGCCCGGCCACTACATCCGGGTGACCCCCGGAGTCAAGTGGTCGTGGGGAATCGAGGGGCCGGTCTTCGTCGAGGGCCGGTTCAACGTGAAGAAGTCCGTTCGCTGACCCGCGCCCGGTGGACGGCGAGGGCCCCGCGGGCGAGGGCCCCGAAGTCGGCGCGCGCCGGGACGAAGTCCACACGGACCCCGCGGAGCCGGAGGGCCCGGCGGGTAGGCTCTCCGAGGGCGGCCACGACGCCCCGGGCCATGGCTGCCGCGACCTTTTTCTCGAGCCCCTCGTCACGGGCGGCATCGAGAAACGACCCGGCAGTCCCCGCGCTGGTGAAGGCGAAAATGTCGATTCGACCCGAGGCCGCGGCCCGCACCGCGCGTCGGAGGGCGGCGGAGTCCCGCGGCCGGTCGAGGGTGTAGAGGGCGACGTCCCGCACCGAGGCCCCGGCGGAGCGTAACCCCCGGGCGAGGGCCGGGTCTCCCTGGCGGCTGCGGAGGAGGACCACCCGCTTCCGCCGGACCCGGGGCCCGAGGGCCCGGGCGAGTCCCGCGGAGGAGTGGACCTCGGGGACGCGCGCCTTCATCTCCCGCTCCTGCAGGGCCCGGGCGGTGTCCCCGCCAATCGCCCACATCTCCGTGCCCCGGAGAGCCGCGAAGGCCCGGCGATTCAAGGCTTCGACTGCCCGGCGGCTGGTGAAGACCGCCACGTCGGCGTGGGGAAGCCGTGGCGGCTTCAAGACCCGCGGCTCCAGGGCGGGGGCGGCGACGACGCGGAGGCCGAGCCGGGCGCAGAGGCGGCGGCTCTCCGGCAGCCGGTCGCGGGGGCGGAGGAGGAGGATGGTGGGCTTGCGGGACATCGGTCTCCGTGCCGAAACTGTCGAAACGGAAAGGTTTAAAGAAGTCCCCCTCCCCGGCTCTGCTCATGGCCTCCCCCATCCGGGCGCTCGTGGAGGACGTGGCGCGCAAGGTGGACTCCGACCCGAGGTTCCGGGACTCCCTGAAGCGCTGGTTCTCCACCTACGACGGCAAGATTGTGGGCTTCCGCATCGGGGGTTCCATCGACCGCTCCGAGTGGCGAGAGCGGTTCCACCTGATTCTCTCCCGCGACGGGGCCCGGGTCGAGGAGGGGGACTACCCGAGCCCCGAGTTGACGCTCCTCATCGAGCGCGACGAGGACGCGGCGGAGATGTTCCGGAACCCGGGGAAGACCATGGAGATGCTCCGGGGCGGCCGGGTCTGGGTGATGGGGAACATGAACGAGGCGCTCCCGTTCTTCAACGAGGTCGTGGCCCGCTGCGGCGACGTGGTGAAGAGGCACCTCGCCGCCTGAGCCGCAGGCCATGCTCGTCTCCTCCTACTCCGTGCCCCTCGGGTCCCCCGCACCCCCCTTCTCCCTGCCGGGGACCGACGGCAAGACCTGGTCGCTGGACGACTTCGAGGACCGGAAGTTGCTGGTCGTGGTCTTCACTTGCAACCACTGCCCCTACGCCCAGGCGTGGGAGGGGCGCCTCCTCGACATCGCGCGGGACTACGGTCCGCAGGGGGTCGGGCTGGTCGCCATCAACCCCAACGACGAAAAGCAGTATCCTCAGGACTCCTTCGCCGAGATGGTGAAGCGGGCCAGGGCGAAGGGTTACCCCTTCCCCTACCTCCGGGACGAGAGCCAGGCGGTTGCCCGGGCCTACGGGGCGCAGGTGACGCCCCACGTTTACGTGTTCGATTCCGAACTCAAACTCCGATACCAGGGGCGGGTGGACGACAATCACGAGAACCCGAAAAAGGTGAAGACCCGCGACCTCCGGGGCGCCCTCGACGCGCTGCTGGCCGGGAAACCGGTGGCGGTCGCCGAGACCCCGGCCTTGGGCTGCTCGGTGAAGTGGAAGCCCTGAAACCGGATGCTATGCGGAGCCATTAAATCCTGGAACGACGCTAAATTTAGTGGCCAGGTGACGAGAACCCCCCGGGCTTTAGCCCGGGGATGAATCGTC
>CAZANW010000059.1:0-11684 GCA_964486625.1 uncultured Halobacteria archaeon | reverse complement strand
CCCACCCCCGGCGACTGTCTTCCGGGAGGGGCTTCGCCCTCTCTTCCGCGGATTTATCTCCCCATTTCCTGAAGGGGGACCCATGGCCCGCCTCCGCCCGGTCCCCCAACTCGACGTCTCCCCGGGCACGACGGTCGCCGACCTGGTCCGGGGGTTCCGCGGCGCGGGCTTCACGGCGGGTCGCGTGGCCGAGGCGGCCGACATCTGGGAGGAGATGGTCCGCGCGGAGGCCACCCGCTTCCTCACCCTCTCGGGGGCCCTCGTCCCCGCCGGGATGCGGCGCATCCTCTCGGGCCTCGTCCGGGACGGCTACGTCGACGTCCTCGTCACCAGCGGCGCGACTCTGGTCCACGACCTCGTGGAGGCGCTCGGGGGTCACCACTACTCCGTCGAGCCACCGTGGGACGACGCCGCCCTGCGCAGGCGCGGGCTGAACCGAGTCTACGACGTGGCGATGCCCGACCGCGACTTCGCCCGGCTTGAGAAGCACCTCCAGAGGGTCCTGGAGCCCCTGGAGGGCAGGACCTTGAGCCTCAGCCAACTGCTGGAGGCCGTCGCCGACTCTGTCAAGGACCACCGCTCCATTCTGCGGGCCGCCCGCGACCGGGGGGTGCCGGTGTTCTGCCCGGCGCTCGCGGATTCCGCCATCGGGTTGCAGGTGTGGCTCTTCCTCCAGCAACGCCGCCTGACGGTGGACGCCTTCGCCGACATGAGGGACCTGATTGACATCTGCTACGAATCGAAACGGGCGGGCATCGTCGTCCTCGGCGGCGGCGTCCCGAAGAACTTCGCGCTGCAGGCGATGATGGTGACGCCGAAGGGGTTCGACTACGCGGTCCAAATCACCACCGACCGGCCCGAGACCGGGGGGCTCTCCGGGGCGCCGCCGGTCGAGGCTGTTTCGTGGGGCAAGGTCCGGCCCCGGGCGCGGACGGTCGTGGTCCCCGCGGAGGCGACGCTGGTCCTTCCCCTGCTCGTGGCGGCCCTGCGGGCCCGCGTTCCTGTCGCCGGGGTCCGGAGGCGGAAGTGAAACGCAGGACCGGCCTCGTGGTCGCCCTCGACCTCCCGACCGGCCGGCGGGCCCTCCACGTCGCGCGCGACCTGGAGGGCCTCGCGGACGGGTTCAAGGTGGGCCTCCCCCTGCTGATGGGGGAGAGCGTCTCCGTGCTTCGGGACCTGCGCCGGAGGACGCGGGCGCCCCTCATCGCAGACCTCAAGGTCGCGGACATCCCGGAGACCGGCGCGGCGATGGTCGAGCGCGCCCTGCGGGCCGGGGCCTCGGCAGCGATTGTCCAGGGTTTCTCGGGCCGCGACACGGTGGAGCGGTGCGTGGCCGCGGCCCGGCGGTTCGGCGGAGAGGTCTTCGTGGTGGCCGAGATGTCCCACCCCGGAGGCGCGACCTACCTCGCCCCCGCCGCCGCGTCCATCGCCCGCATGGCCCGCGCCGCGGGAGCCTCGGGCCTGGTGGCCCCCGCCACCCGCCCCGCCCGCATCCGGAAACTGAAGGCGGTCTCGGGCCTGCCGGTTCTCGCCCCGGGCGTCGGGGCCCAGGGGGGCGACGCGGCCCGGGCTGTCCGGGCGGGGGCCGACTGGCTCATCGTGGGGCGCTCGGTGGTGCGGGCCCGGAACCCGCGGAAGGTTGCGGAATCCATCGTCGAAACCGTTGCGGAGGCGACGGGATGAAGGTCCGGGGCATCGCGCGGGAGACCCTCCACTTCATCCTCGAGAGCTCCCGGAGGAAGCACCCGAAGGAGTTCGCCGGGCTCATGGAGGCCGACCCGACCGGCCTCATCACGAACGTCCACATCCTCCCGGGGACGACCGAGGACGAGGTGAGCGCCCACATCCCGACCCACATGCTCCCCCTCGGCGTCCGCGTCGCGGGCTCGGTCCACAGCCACCCCACCCGGAACTTCAGGCCCTCCAACGAGGACCTCCACCTATTTTCCCAGCGCGGGAACCGGCACGTCATCGCGGGCTGGCCCTACCGGGAGGACACCTGGGCCTGCTACGACGCCGACGGCCGCCCGGTGGAACTGGAGGTGCTCGACGAGGCCCCCGAATCCATGGACCCGCGGTGGGAGCGCGAGTTGAAGAGCCTCGGGGCGGAAGCCGGAGGTCGAAAGAGATGACCCGCGTCCTGGCCACCGGCACGTTCGACATCCTCCACCCCGGCCACCTCACCTACCTCGAGGAGGCCCGGAAACTGGGCGACGAGCTGTGGGTCATCGTGGCCCGGGACGTCCACGTGAAGCATAAGCCGCCCCCGGTGATGCCCGAGGAGCAGCGGCTGCGGATGGTGGCGGCCCTGAAACCGGTGGACCGGGCCCTCCTGGGCTCCTCGAAGGACATCTTCGAGTTCCTCCCCGAAATCAAGCCCGACGTGATTGCCCTCGGGCCCGACCAGCATTTCGACGAGCGGTGGCTCGAAGCGGAGCTGGGGAAGCGCGGCCTCCGGGCCCGGGTGGTCCGCGTCCGGGCGGTGGAATCGCACATTCTCGCCTCCTCCTCGGCACTCACGGCCCGCCTGGCCGAGCGGTTCCAGCCCGAGTTGCGGCAGATGGCGGGCGTGGCGGGGCGCCTGGGCAAGGTCCGCAACCCCGCGGCCCGGCGGCTCGCCACCGCCGTCGCCCTGGAGCTCATCGGAACGGGCCTGTCGGAGAAGGTGGAGGCCCGGGACGGCGCCCTCCTCTTCTGGCACCGCTCCCGGCCCTTCCTGGAACTGCGGCCCGCGGGAAACTTCGTCGAGGTCATCTTCCGTCCCGCTTTCGGCGCGGTGTTCCAGGAGCGGGAGCCCCTGCCGGGCTACAAGCCCCTTGCCCCCTCTTCCCGGGGCGGGTTCCGCGGGGCGCGGTTCCGCATCTCCCGGGAGCGCGACCTTCCGGCCCTCCGCCGAATGGTGCGGCGGGCGGTCCGGTCGGCGTAATCAGCCCGGCTTCGAGCGGCGCCGGAACAGGAGGGCCGCGACCGCCAGGGCCGCGGCGGCGAGGGGCATCTCGAACCCCGGGATGGCCCGGGGCAGGGCCTGCTGAATCTGGGGCTGCCAGAGGGGGGCCGTGGCCCCGATGAGGAACACGACCAGGCCGAAGGAGACCGCCGCGCCGCAGCAGCAGCCGGAGCCCTGGAGGAAACTCTCGATCCAGGTCCGGACGAACCCCGCCCGGGCCGCGGTGGCGAGGCGGCGGGTGATGGGCTGTGGGCCCGGGGGCGCCCCCGGGATGGCGGCGAGAATGATGGAAAACCGGCCCATCGTTCAGGGAAAGAAAGGCGCGTTATATAGTTTCCCCGCCCATCGGCTGGAGGAATACGCAGCCGCATCCGGTTTTTGAATTCGCACCCTGCGAACGGGCTTTGACTCCAGCCATCCCTTGGGCAGATGAAACGGCGCGGGACTGTTCTTGAACCTTTCCGAAAGAGTCTTTATGCGAAATTGCGCGTTTTTCTTGGCAACCATGCGCGCGCCCGCCGCGGCCTTCCTCCTGCTGCTGGCCCTGGCCGGGGCGGCAGAGGCGGGGCACGGAGTCGCCATCGTCAACCAGACCGGCGCAGGGGCCTGCCTGGGGGACGGATTCGCCGGGGAGGGGCACGCCTACCGCGGGAATTTCACAAACGTTTCCCAGGTCTTCCTGTTCAACTTCACGACGACCGCGGGCTGGAACAGCAGCAACGTGACGGCCGGGGACGAGATTCGGGTGTGCGGAGGGCTCTATGTCGAGAACGCGGGCGTCAACAAGACCAATGTGACCCTCCGGGCGAACAACACGACCTACGATGCGACGGTGAACTCGACCGACGGGAGCGATGCCCTTGTGGTGAATGCGAGCAATGTGACGCTTTCCTGGCTCCGCGTTCAAAACGCGACCGCCACTTCCGCCTCCGGGGTCGTGCTGAACGCCAGCGCGGAAGGGAGCCAGATCGTCGACATGACCCTCTCTTTCAACGAGTATGGCCTGCGGGTCAACGCATCAAACGTCAGCGTGAAGCGTGGCCGCTTCTTCAACAGCACGACCGGAATCGGCATTTCCTCACTCACGGAAACCAGCCGTCCGTTCAACGTGACTGTGGACGGGGTCGAAGTCTTCAATTCGTCCACGGGAATCAACGTGGGGGGCGCAAAAAACCGCGTCAACAACAGCACAGTGCACAACAACACCGGTGCAGGGCTTTCCCTTGCCAATTCCGGCCACATCGTCGAGAACAGCGCATCCGTCCAGAACAGGGCCGGAGTAGTGGTCTGGATTGGAAGTTCAGACGATACAATCCAAAACAACAATTTCTCATTCAACAGTCAACACGGGGTCAGAGTGTCGGACCCCGGTTCTCCCGCCGCGACAAACAACACGGTCTCGGGAAACTTCATCAGTTTCAACAATATCGGAATCTCAATCACCTGGCTTGTGAAAAACAACCATTTCCTGAACAACATCCTGTTCAACAACACGCAGAAGGGAATCGAAGTCCAAACGCAGGGCGAGAACAGTTATTTCGAGGGCAATGTCGTGAACAACAGCTCGGTCGGAATCGACCTCGCGAATCCCGTCGGGACGCGGTTCGTCAACACCACACTGCGGAACAACTCCATTGCAGTGAAGTTGACGTCGGCGCTGAATGCGAGCATCAACGACTCCCGGATCAACGACTCGCTCCAGACGGCGATTGCGGCCCTGGCCTCGTCCATCAACCTCACGAACACGACGGTGGGCGGCTCCTCCGGACTGGATTTCAACCTGACCTCCAACTCCAACGTCACACTCCGGAACGTGACCTACGCCGCGGCCAACGTGAATGTCTCCGACACCTCCACCCTCACCCGCAAGTGGTTCCTCGACGTCCGCGCCCTGACCCTGGAGGGCAACCCCGTTCCGGGGGCCCTCGTCAACGCCTCCAACTCCACCGGCGCCGTCTCTTTCGCGGGCCTCGCCACCAACTCCACGGGCTACATCCCGACCCAGGAGGTTACCGAGTTCGTCAACCGCTCGACCGGGAACGCCATGGTCAACGACACCCACACCCCCTACAACCTCACCGCGAACCGGACCGGCTACGTGAACAACACGAGCCTCATCGCGGTCGCCGGCAACAACGCCACGGTCCTCCTCCTCGGCAACGACCAGGCGGCGCCGAACGTCACCCTCAGCTACCCGAACGCGACCAACGTCACCTACGTCTCCCGCTGGACCAACCCCAACCTGGAGGTCAGCATCAACTACACCGAGTTCAGCCCGGCCAATGTCACCGTCAACGTGACGAACGAGACCCTGGGGCTGGCCAACTCCACGACCTGCCACGCCGACGCCACCAAGGCCAACGCGAACTGCACGCCCACGACCCTGACCAGCGGCGAGAACCAGGTCCTCCGGGTGAGGTTCGTCCCGTTCAACAACAGCCCCAGTTGGGCTACCGAGGGCTACTACAACCTCTCCATCGTCATGCTCGACGACTCCTCGAACGACGGGACGGCCTCCAACACCACCGCCAACCTCTCGGTCGTCGTGGACAACACCGGGCCGGAGGTGGACAAGATTCTGGTCAACGGGACCACGCGGGTTAACATCACCAGCGGGGTCTCCATCTGGGTGAACTTCACCTACAACGAAACGTTCCCGGCCAACTACACCGTCAACATCACCAACGCCACGACCGCCGTGGGGCGCCTGTTCAACTCGTCGCCCAACTCGACGGGGAGCGCGCCCGCGACCGAGAACCGGTCCGTGGCCGTTTTCGCGAACGCCTCCGACGGAGTTTACAACGTCTCGCTCCAGGCGTGCGACCGGGCCCTGAACTGCTCCAACTTCACGAACGGGTCCCACTGGCTGAACGGGTCGGTGGCGGTGGACAACGCGGCGCCTTCGTTCTCCGGCCAAACGCCGAGCCCCTTCTACAACATCAATCTCACCCCGATGATAGCCGTGGACGCGAAGGACCTCGGAACGGGGGTGAACAGCAGCTCGATACAAATGCGGGTGGACGCCACCGACTGCAAACTGCCTCCGGCCTGCGGGGTCGTGTCGGGCCTGACCAAGACCCCGCTGGCCGATGGCACCGGCTTCCAGGTCCAGAAGAGCCTGGACATCAGCGGGTTGACCGACGGGGACACGGTGTTCGTGAACGTTTCCGCCCGCGACTACATGTCGCGTTTCAATTTCACCAACTGGAGCTTCGTCCTCGACCGGACCGAACTGCGCTTCACCGGCGAGGCCCCGGCGAACATGAACGTCAACGCCACCCCCGGGCCCAACTTCGACTCCCGCCAGACCGGCTTCAACCGGACGCCCGTTTCCGTCAACATCACGGGTGACTTTTCCGGCGTCAACCGCACCTCCGTCCGCCTCCGGGTGAACCACACGCCCACGGCCACGAACTACACCGTGACCTGCGACGAGGCGTTCAAGAACAACACCACGTGCGATGCGCCCAACGCCACGACGATCCGCATCCGCCACGTGCCCACCGTCCCCTTCGCCAACCTCTCTCTGGTGAACATCACGGTCAACGCGAGCACCGTCGCCGGGAACTCGGGCGGATTCGAGTTCAACTTCACCGTCAACCAAGATGTCCTTTCCGCCGTCAACGAGACCCCCCGGAACGGGACGTTCATCCGCAGCTACGTGAACACCACCGCTCCCGTCATCGCAGTGGACCTGTGGGACAGCACGGTGGCCTGCCCGCCGAACCCCGGCTTCTCGATGTACGTCATCAACTCCTCCGGGAATTTCACGGTCGTGCCGACCGGCTCGTGCGATTTCAGCCCGAACTTCTACCGCCTGACCCTCCCCTCGACCACCGTCGGCTCGAACGGCGAGAGCATCCGCGTCGTCGTCAAGGCCTCCCGGGAAGGTTTCAACATGAACCCCGATTTCGAGTGGAACTTCACCATCGACATCGCCGCCCCCACGGCATCCTCCAACTCCCCCGCCGGCTGGACCAATTCCTCCAACCCGACCATCCAGGTCAACCTCAATGACACCCTCTCCGGCATCAACGTGAGCACCGTCAACATGACCGTGAACGTCACGAACTCCACGGGCACCTGGGTCGCCAAGGTCGCCTCCAACAACAGTTCCGCGGGCCCCAACGTCACGGTGAGTTATGGGACACTGGCCGGCCTCGCTGCCGGGACCAACGTGACGGTCAACGTGACCGCCTCCGACAACGCGAGCAACCCGCTGGCCTCCGTTTTCAGCTGGACCTTCCGGGTGGACCCCGACGGCGCGGCGGGGAAGCCCGCCATCGCGCTCTCCAAGCCCGCCAACGGCACGACGACCGGGAACAACAGCAGCCGCCCCAACGGGACCTACCTCGCGTTCACCCCCAGCGACAACCTGGCGGCCACCCTCGCCTGCTCCCGCATCCTGGACGGCGCGGGCACGGCCTTCCTCGGCAACCTGGCCAACAACTCCGCGGTCAACAACACCACCTCCCTGGCCGGCCTCTCCAACGGGAACCACAATCTCTCGCTCTTCTGCGACGACGAGGCCGGGAACCGCAACCAGACCGGCAACGTGACCTGGACCGTCGATGCCGTGGCCCCCGTCCTCTCGGGGGGCAGTTGCGGGACCCCGACCTCCAACGCCATCACTTTCAGTTTCACGGTCGGCGAGAGCGGCGAGTGCCGGTTCTCGACCGGCGAGACCAATTTCGAGGGCATGTCGGGCATCTCCACGGGGATCGGCTCGTGGACCTACAGCACCACCGCCTCCGAACTGAGCGCTGGCACGGATTACGCCATCCACGCGAAGTGCTGGGATTACTACGGCAACGAGGGCCACTCCGACCTCCCCTGCACCACCGCCTCCTCGGGTGGCGGCGGCAACCCGGGGGGCGGCGGCAACCCGGGGGGCGGCGGGAGCACCCCGCCCCCCTCCTGCTCCGAACTCTGGACCTGCACCGACTGGTCGCCCTGCTCCGCCGACGGGACGCAGACCCGGACCTGCACCGACGCCCGCGCCTGCGGGACGGCCGGCAGCAAGCCCCCCGAGACCGCGACCTGCATCCCGGCGACCGCCACGCCGACCCCCGCGACCGTCGTCACGGCCCTCCCGCCGCCCCCGCCGCCGGCGGCGGGAGGGCCTTCCGCCGGCTCCTCAGCACCCACCACGACCTCCGCCGCTCCGGAGACGAAGAGCATCTCCACCCTGGGCAAGGGCGCTGTCCGGGAGGCCAGGTTCAGCAACCTGGCAATCGAGTTGGAGGGGCTCAAGGACCTCAAGAACGTCGAGGTCGCCTACGCCCCCCTCGACAAGCGCCCCGCGGGGGCCCCCTTCCCCGGCGGGGACGCCTACCGCTACTTCCAGGCGGAGGCCAAGGGGCTCTCCCCGGGGGACGCCAGGGTCACTTTCACCTTCAGCGTGGAGCGCTCCTGGCTCACCCAGGTCAAGGCCTCCGAGGGCGCCATCCGCCTCCTCAGGCTCCCAACGGGGGCCAAGGACTGGCGGACCCTGGAGACCAAGCCGGGGAAGGGCGACTCGGCCAATGTCGAGTTCACCGCCCGCTCCGACGGCTTCTCGGTCTTCGCCATCGCGGCCACGGGCTCCGCGCCGTCGGGCGGCTTCCCCCTGTGGGTGGTGCCGGTGGTCCTCGTCCTCCTCGCGCTCGTCGTGCTCTCCCGCTCCCAGCGCATGGCGCCGTTCTGGTGGCGAGTGCGGGTGAGGTTCCGGAGATAGCCCCCGTCCATCTGCAACGGGGCATATCTCGCCCCCTGCCGGCGGCATAAGCCGTTACCAACGCCGGTTTTCACGTTTTGGCAACCACTTGCAGCCAATCCCGCACTTGGGCCTCGGCAAGAGGCCCCATCAAGGCAAGTGAACGTTTCGTAAAGCGAACGGAAGCGTCCTGAAGGCGCGCTTGGTCTTGCAAACGCCAAAAGCGAAAAGCGTCTTTATCCGATTTTTGCGCGCCCAGCAGCTCTGACCATGCCAGCCGAGCGGATTGGAAGCCAACCTCCCAACCCCTCCCGCCCGCTGGGCCCGGCACCGGTCTTTGAATGGGAGCCCTCGGGCGGCGGCCTCTCGCCCCGTCCGGGGGCGCCTCCACTTCCCTCCCCGCCCACGCCTCCGCCTCCTCCGCCGAGCATCGTCCCGTATCCCGGGGAGGAAGAGGTCCTTCCGCTCCTCCAAGAGAGGCCCCGCACCCTGGCCCAGGTGGCGCAGGAGACTCGGATGCCGAGCACGAAGGTCGCGGGCATCCTGAAAACCCTCCGAAGCCGCGGGAGGGTCGCGGTGAAGATGGGCGACCCGGTGGTCTACCGCGTCGTGCCCCCTCCCGACGGCCATCCTCTTGCGATTCCATCCAACTCCGCGGGAGCCCCGCCAGTTCCGGGACCCGCGGCCCATCAACGGGATGGAATGAAGGAAGAGGAGGTGATTTGACATGAAAAAGACGCTTATCATTCTGACGGCGGTCCTCCTCGCGGCAGGTCTGGGCTTGGCCCAGGACGCCTCCCCGACTCCCGCCGCCTCCGGGACAGATTCGAAGGCCCGCGCCGAGGCGCAAATCTCCGACGCGGCCCAGGCCGTCGCGGCCCTGGAAGCGAAGGCGTCCTCCGCCCCCACGGACTCGGGTTTCCTCGCAAGGCTGAAGGAGCGCCTCGACAGCGCACGGAAGGCCTTCGACACGGGGAACTACGGCGACGCCTACGGTCTCGCCCGCTCCGTCCAGGCGATGACCACGGGCGGCCCCCGCACGAGCGGCGGCCCCGGCGAACGCACGGACCAGCACCCCGGTTCCCCGGGGGCCAACGCCACCGGCGGGCGGACGCCCTGGTTCGTCCCTTCCTTCGGCGAGCAGCGCCGGATGGCCTTCGAAGCCAACGCGACGGCGGCCATGGAGAGGTCCAAGGAGCACTTCGGCCGCTTCCAGGAGTTCCGCGAGAAGTACCGCGAGGCCCAGAGGGGCGGCGGGGAGAAGGCTCTCGCCGACTCCTGCGGCCCCGCGCTTTTGGAGGCGAAGGAGGTCCTCCGGGCCACCCAGGACCAGTTGACCGCCAAGATGTCCGAAGTCGGGGCCATGGCGGAAACGGGGAACGCCAGCCTCTCCGCCGAGGTCCAGGCCAGCGTGAAGTCGGACCTGGCCGGGGCCCAGTCCAGCCTGAAGGCGGCCATCGACTCCATTCCGGAGAACGTCACGACCGCGGCCCAGTGCCGCGAGGCCGTCCAGAAGCTCCGGGAGGTCGTGGAGACCTTCCGGGCCAAAATCCGGGACCTCCAGGCGCGGTATCGCCTCAACGCGTGCCTCGGCCTCGCCGTCCGGACCAACGCCCTCCTGAGCAACCTCGGGCGGTATCTCGACCGCTTGGAGCAGCAAGGAGTGGACGTGAAGGACCTGCGCGCGAAGATTGCCGACGCTCAAGCGAAGGCGGCCGAGCTGGTCCAGAAGTGCCGCGCCATCTCCGGCCCAGGGGCTTCGGAGATGTTCCAGGCCTCCACCGACCTCCTGAAGGAGATTAAGGCGAGCCTGCTGGAGGTGGTCTCGTCCATCCGGGCGAGCGCCACCGCTTCGGCAACCCCCGATGCGAGTCCGGCGGCCACGTAGGGATAGCCGGGCCCGGGGGGGGCCCGGACTTTTATTTTCATAGCCTTTCGCTGCCAGAGGTTCGAATCCGGGGTTCTGCTAAATTAATAAAAAATCGATGTCCGTAGAGCAAATTTTTTCGATTAGCGGGGACTGGATTCGAACCAGCGATCTTTGGGTTATGAGCCCAACGGGTTAACCAGGCTACCCCACCCCGCTGCAGGTGGTCTCGAACTGTGGAGGAGGCCCCGCCTTAAGCCTTCCGCAGCGGGCCGTTTTTCTTCCCGCTTGCTCCACCTCCCCGATGGCATGGGAAGCGCCTCCGCCGCCAGAGCCCTGGGCGCCCGTCGCGGCGCCTCCGCCGGAGCCTCCGCGCCTGAGATTCAGCCGGACCGAGGTCCGTCACCTTTCCCTCGCCCTCGGGGCCCTGGTGGCGGCATTCATCATTCTCCACACCGTGCCCCCCCTCTACGGGGCCGCGGAGCGAATGCCGAACCCCGTGGGGCTCGCCCTCCTCGTCGCCGCCATCGTGGGGCCCGCGTTCCTCTTCCACGAACTGGCCCACAAGGTGGTGGCCCAGCGGAAGGGGTGCTGGGCGGAGTTCCGGGCCTTCCCTCAGGGGCTCCTGCTGATGTTGGGCACGGCCCTCATCGGCTTCCTCTTCGCGGCCCCGGGGGCCGTGATGATTGCGGGGACCTCCATCCGCCGCCGGGACTACGGGCTCATCGGGGCCGCGGGACCCCTGACCAACGTCGCGATGGCCGGCATCGCGGCCCCCTTCCTCCTGACCCCGTTCCGGGAGGTGGGCTTCCTGGCGATTTACATCAACCTCTTCCTGGCCGGGTTCAACATGCTCCCGGTGGCCCCCTTCGACGGCGAGAAGGTGCTGAAGGGGAGCAAGGGTCTCTACGCCGGGATCGTGGGAGCCATCGCCGGTGTCGGGGGGGCGGCTTGGCTCCTGCTGCGCACCTTCCATTAGATTGAAAGCCCCCGGGAGCCCATCCGGACGATGGCGAGGTCCCGCCTGAACTCAGAAAAATCGGCGGGGGAGGGGGGAGCGGGCCTGTGGACGGGGGGGGATGGGGCTCCTCCCCCTCCCCCCCCGGCGACAGTCCCCGTCTTGGGTTTCGGCAGCCAAACCCCCCCCCCCACCCCCCCTCGCTGCCCGGTGCGCC
>CAZANW010000058.1:0-11867 GCA_964486625.1 uncultured Halobacteria archaeon | reverse complement strand
CCTTTGGCCACCGGAACACGAGAGGCTGGTCCCGTCCCACCACGGCGAAAGTATCGAAGACCGGCGACCCGGTGGGTCTGACTACCCCTGCCTCGTGAACGGGGAAATACTGCCGAGTGTGCCCGAAAGTGGTGCGGGGAATCCAGATTTCCGGGGCGGAAGAGAGGGCGGAGAGGAGAGATGAAAGGCGAGATAATGGGATGAGGTCAACGCGCTTTTGAGTCTCATCATGCTCTTGGAGTGCCTTCTCGATGATCTCCAGCACGGGGTTGCCCGCATTCTGGCTCCGGAGCCTCGTTTTGTTCGCATCGTTCCATTCGCCAGATGATAGAACAAGGACGTATCTCTCCCCCTCCTTTTGTTGCCCTTTTCCCTTGGTGACTTTCCTGATTTCGGCCTTGCCCTTGAGGTCCTCCAATCGTATTTTATCCTCACTCGCCTCTTGAGGCAACTCTACTTCTGAGGGATAGGCCTTGAACCACTCGTCCGGCAACGAGTCATATCCGGGAGGTGGCCACGCCGGTGGAGGAGTCTTCTTGGATGACCGGGGCTTCTTGCCCGGGTCGGTGTGATAATCCCAGGCGGGGAGGCTCGTGAGACCCTGTCCGGCGACCGCTATCAGCGCCCTCAGGAACCTCCAATGCGAGGGGGGCCACTCGGCCCGTCCCACGTTGGGATGGGATTCCCAGGGATGGAGATGGGCTCGGCCGGTGAGGAAGCGGATGGCGATTGTAACCATCTCCGCTCACTCCGGCTCTTCCTGCCTCTCCTCTTCTTCTCCTGCGGCCTTGGCCCCAGTCACTTTCTGTTCGTATTTTTCCCGATATGACTTGATGGCTTTCTTGAGGATCGCGAGCGCCATATCCTTGCCTTCATGTGCTTTAAGGAGCCGCTCTTCGTCTCCTTTGGTGAACTCGCCGAAAATAATCAAATGCTTCTTCTCTTTCTGGCCTTTTTTGGGCCTTTCGGTATCGATTCTGACCAACTTCGCGAAATCAGATAGGTTGAAGTCCTTGTCCGGAGTGTCGCCAAGTTCGGCCTTGCCCTCGATTTTTGGAATCCACCTCACTTCGATGGGTCCATTTTTCCCCTTTAGTGCCAAGAGAAGCCCCTTCATCTCGTCGTCGAGTTTTGGCAGTTCCCATGGCTCGTGTTTCCCGTCGTCTGCCTTTATGAGTACGGCTTTTGGATTGCCTACCACTTCAAACTTGCACCGCGTGCGCAAGTCCCCGATAGTCTCCTTCCCATCAATCATAACCTTGCGGATTTTGTAAATGGCCCAGGCAAGGAGCGCCTTGAATTTGTCGGGGGGAAGGCCGTAAGAGCGCAGCCTCCCCGCATCGAGTTGGAAATAGGCTCGGATATCGGGGGAGGTGAAGTCCTGCATCGGTCCGATAACCGAACCATAACCGGTTTCCGCGGTCTGGCCCGCCTCCGGTTCCGTCCTGTCGGAGACTGGGTCACGCTTCTGAAAGCCGTAGTTGGCTGGTTGCGGACTTCTTGCCTCGACGAATCCGGTGAGGCTGCGGGTCAATCGCACTTTACCTCCTGAGAAGTCCTTATCGCTGAACCAGACACCATGAAGAAGGCACCCCGGGTCCACCTCCAAAAGTGCCTTTGCGACCTTTTTCCACGGAACCATGCGGCTCTCTTTCAATTCGAACATCTCTTTCAGGTGGTCGGGCAGGGGTTTGTCAAGGCCCGCGGGCTGTGTGTTCCATATGTAGGGGGAGGCAAGGCGATGGGCTTCCAGGGGGGAGGCCGTGAGTTTCTTGTCATTGGCATCCACTGCGAGCACATAGGGGATGTTCCTACAGTCCTCGTTGTAATCTCCGACCCGGTCATCACCATCCGCCCCGTCATCCCAGCATGCGCGCTCCATCCGGTTGGCCATGGATTGTGCGGACTCTACCAGAAGGACATCCTCGTAGATTGGGTTGCCGTTCGCGTCCTTTTCAACCTCCCCGTTTTCTTTGTACTTGGGCGCCTTGTAAAGCGCCGCATGCTGGTCCGGAAAGTTCGTGGGCTGAAATCTCCCACCTTGAATTGGCCTAAGCCGCACCTCTACCAGCAGACGAGATGCTTCTTCAAGTTTTTTGAAATCTGCTGCCATTCTCCTCTCCTCTCATCCCCCGGAATATAGTGTCGGCCTTATAACCATTGCGCACAGGGCGCCCGGGTGGCGAACGGGAATCAGCAGCATCGCGGCGAGCCTGCGGCACTCCTCGCCGTTCATGGCAAACTCATCTGACTCAAACGCGTTCTCCGGTATGAGTGGAGGGTAACCCACGGCCCGCAACTTGCGGGCTGCAACAGACAGCGCCTCAGAGGCGCGGTTTGCGAGGAGTAGCGAGAGAACCCCCGGAGCGCGGGGTGGATATGGCTCTCCGCCCTCTGGATACACGGTCCTGCCTTCCACGGGCCTCGGGGGCAAGCGTCCGCCGAGGAAACAGAGCTTCAGGAGAGCATACGCTCTCGGGAGGGCAGCGGCTGCGTCCACCTCGGCGCGTAGGTGCTCCAGAAGGTCGTTCTGCCTGAAGTGAACGATTCCCCCCTCGTTCATCCAGAGCGTCGTTGAAGAGGGGTCCGGTGTGGATTTCCGGTCCGAGCCCCCTCCACTACCCCAATCGAGGAGGGCGAGGGCATGAATCAGCTCGTCCATCCGTGCTTCGTCCACCTCTCCGTGCCAGAGGGCGAGGATGTCTTGGAATGAAACTGGTTCTTGACCGCTGAAGGGCAATCCGCCCGCTGTAGATCGAGAAGAATCGATGAGGCGCCGCCTTAAGACCGATGCAAGATTCCGCGCGATGTTGCCGCTGGACCATACGGCGGATGCGGAGTGGCCATTATCCGCCCAAGTCCAGCCCCCACTCCCGACGGACTTTCGGGAGACAGGAAGTAAGTAAGGCCGTATAGTGTCCACCACCGGACGTTCGCCGTTCTCTTGCGGCCATGGGGTAAGGGAGGCGATAGCTGCCGCCAAGCGAAATTCCGGAGTGTTATCTATCAGCCCAGGATAGCCGTCCACGGCATGGAACCAGCGTCGTCCAAGCGGTCGCTGAGGCCATACCCTATTTTGGACATTTGGTAGGGTAACAAGTTCTGCCTCGCACTTGTAAAGCGCAAGCAGTATCCGCTGAATATGGCCGCTTGAGAGAGTCCGTGGTGATTGGATATCCGCCCTTATCGCCGCAAAGATGGCATCTTCAAGGTCAGAGGTGATGCTGGCTATGCGGCGTGGAATCTCACGCCCTAAGCGCAGACGCAGCCGAAACTCCTTGAGGTCTGCCAGGTAGCTGAACAGGCTACTACGACGAGGAGGCACTTCGTATTCGCCCAGCGAGGAGGCGATGTAGTAGCCCTTGCCTCTTCGCATGTAAAGCCCTGTTCGGCGAAAGGCTCGAATGCCTCGGTCCACTCCCAGATTCCCAATGGCTTCCAGAGCCTCGGTGGAGTGGCTCGCCGATTGACCGCCATGACACTGTAGACGCCCCTCTGAAATTATCGCCTGAAGTTCTGCGAGGGAGATTGGTGACCTCCAGACAGGCATCCAGAACTCTGCCCGGCATATCGGATTCCTCTCGCGCACGCCTCCGTCATCTACGCTCAGCATGCCACTTCCTACTGCAATCCCATCAAGCATAAATGGGAATGCGGCTTTTCCATTTCCGTTCGTGGCCAGACGCTTGGTTATCGAGCCGGCAAACAGGAGGCACCCCTCCATCATCAGGATGAAATCCCAGGGGTTTGTTGGCATTTGGCCAACGAAGAATTGTCCATGATTCGGGGCCTCGGTTGCTCGGGGAAAGTTCTGCCCGGCGGTCGTGCTGATGCCTCCCGCGGCTATTTCCGAAAATAGCGCGCCCCGGAGCCATATTTCGCTGGGAACTGGCATTTTCCTCTTAAGGCTGACCGTTGTTTCTATCATCTCCCAGAAGTTGTTTGTGAGATCTGCGCTCCCCTCGTTGCCTCCTGTGCCTAACAGAGCGCCGAAGTTCTGTCTCTTCTCCTCAATGGCGACAACTGCATCCAACCAGCGGAGTGCAGCGGACGGCCACACCCGCCTACATGCTTTGATAAGATCAGTTTTCTCGTCATTCGTCAGTTTTTTCTTCTGCGCCAGATTCGCAAGCGGACTTGACTTTTCGACCAACGACTTGACTACTTCGCGGGAAGCTTGGAATCGCGCATGAGTAGTCCTGAGAAGCCATTGAAGACGATTCCATGCTTCCTTGTTTCCCTGGGGAGAAAAACCACGTCTCCCGCCCCAAGGCGCGAATATAGGACTGGGGGCATAGTCGTCGCGGAAGTACTGAATGACTCCTCTTTTATCAAATCTGGACGCCAGCCAGAAGCAGCCATCGGCCCACCACCCTCTCACTTTCTCATCCTTTTGCTCCGCCACCAGCCGGAAGACCCCAAGCGCCTTGAGGTAGTTCCCCAGCGGTTCTGGTGGACACCCCCGAAGAGCAATCGGGTCCATTACCTGCTCACCCTCCAGTCGGCTATACGGAGGAGAGCCTCCAGGTAGGCGAGGCGAAAGGGTCCAATGGCGTCCCGTAGGGCGAGGGCACGTTCCTGCCAGGAGGGGCCGTATCTTGGGGAGAGACCGGCCTCCATCAGATCCAGATGTAGCTCCAGTCTCGGAGCCTGAATCTGGCCACCACTCGGTCCCGCGAGTTCGCATCGTGGCATCGCCTCTCCATCCCTTACGCCACGGGCCTGCCTTCCATCTGCCGGGGCCGTTTCATCTTCGAGGTCCCTTGGCGAAGCGCGGAGGGTGAGCCGCACCTTGCCGTGGTGTGCGCAGATGAGATAGGTCAGGAGATTCAGGTTCCCCTCGTCCAGTTCGGAAAGTTCCCTAGCGAGGCCGTCTTCCGGCAATCGGTCTTGGTCTCCCGGGAGCACGGTCTCCGTTCCGGCAACGCGGAGCATATCTTCGTAGGGCATGGCCAGAGCCGTGTGGTTCGGTCTCGCCCGATAGACGGTCTCGAAGACGGCGAGGGCACTGGCGAGCTCATGGCGGAAGCCGGGGCGCGTCCACTTGGACGGAGAGAGCCACGCTTCATCGGGGGCCTTGGCGAGGAGGAAGTCATCCTTTCCATATCTGGCCTTCTCAATTCTGCTCTGAAATGGCTTGGCGGCCTTTCCCCAGTCATGGAGACAGGCGGCCAGCCGAAGGATTGCGGCGTGCCCTCTCAAATCGGGAAGAGTCGAGAGAAGCCGGTCCACCTCCTTCCGGACGTCCTCGCCATGTTCGACGATGGTCCTCCAGCTGGCCTTAGAAGAGGGATCCATATGCTCCCCTTCTCGGGCCTCCTTTTTGCCGGGAGGATTTGTGCCAATCCAAGAGGGCCTATTCCCCGGTTTACCAGTCCAGCCCACTTCCTCGCTGTAACCGCCGCAACCTTTCTGGAGCAGGAAGACCTGACCGGGATAGACCCTCTCCATATCGCCGACCCCTATCTCTACCCATTCTCCTTCGATGTAGTCCCAGCGCCAGATGCGGCCTTTGCTCCGCAAGTCTTTGAGAACCCTCTGGAACTCATAGAACGGAACGGGGCAGAGTTCATCGCGGGACTCCTCCACCTGCGTGTTTGGGCCTCCCACATCACGCCAGAACAGATGAACATCAATGTCCCGGTCGTCCCGGATGAAACGCGAGATGTCGATGTCCGCCCCGGTCAAGTCCGGGGTAGTGTCGAAGAGTTCATAGAGGTCTTTCTCGCGCGGAACGTGCTGCGGCTCAAAGTGAAATAGTTCTTTGCGTTTCTCGGTGGAGAGGCCGTGAAGATGCCGGTCTATTGCCTCCGGTGATGCCTCAGTGACTTTGGCAAGTTCGCTACGCACTTCTTTGATTGGAAGCTCCTTTTCACCATAGGGCTTCAGGTCCTTGTCTGTAATATCGAGCCAGTAGATCTCGGCGCCATCTTCTTTGTTGTACTCCCCGTATCTGTTGGCGCGCCCGAGCCTCTGGATGAGCGACGGCCAGGGAGCAAGTTCTGTCACAAGGACTTTTGCTGACATATCCACTCCGGCCTCCACGACTTGGGTGGAGACAACAATTCGACCGTGGTCGGGAAGTTGATCTTTTTTGTACGCTTCGGGACTCAAGAAGCTGGTCCATGCTCTGCGCTCATGTAGCCTGAAACGGGAATGAAGAAGTTCGACCTTAATCTTGTCATTGGTCTTTGTGGCCTTCCGAATAGCCTCGAAGACTTTTACTGCTCGTTCAACTTTGTTAAGAATCACGAGGGTGAATTGACGTTGGTTGTTGTGCTTCTTCACCACAAATTCCGCGACGGACTCCTCGTATCCCTCTTCGCCAGCCTTCAAGTCGGATGTTTTTTTAGTGCGCCCGGAGGATTCACGCTTGGCCTGACTGATGCGTTTTTTCGCTTTGTAACGCTCGGCAACTCCCCCGGACTTTTTCTCATGGAAGGAGAGCTCTACTTTTTTCCTGAGCAGTCTCTCGACTCGTTTTTCAAAGTCAACACTTTTGAGCCAGTCCGGCTGTAGGGTGGCACTCATCCACCACGCATGAGTGGAGCCAAAGACGGGCTCTTGCCCTTTCTCGCCTCCCACCAAGTTAGTTTCACGCCATGCCTGCAGTTGGGTGCTCGAGGACAACCCCGAGCCCATCAACTGGACCTCGTCTAAGACCCAGAGCGTGTCATTGTTGACCCAAGCGAAGTCTACAGGCCATCGGCTTCGAGAAAGAGCATATCCCCGATTCAGCGCCCTCGACAGCAGCATATCCTGGGTCCCGATGAGGATGGCGTTGCGTTCCGGGTAGCGGTCCCAGTCCTTGTCCGCTTCACCTCCCATGATGATGTGAACCGCGATGCGCTTGCCGCTATAGCCAATCTCCTTCGCCCAGCCCTCTACCGGCCGTTCATCGTCGGGGCCTGGCTCGTATGACCTGACCTTCTCTTTCCCCCTCTCGCCTTCGATTTCGACTTTTCCGCCAAGGAGGCCAAGTCTGTGAAGAATCAGAACTGTCCGATCACGCGTCTGCTCCACCAGCACCCTCATCGGCAGACAATATACGAGCCTCCGCGGCCAATCCGGGCGTTTCAGGTGGACCCGGTTCCACAGCCACGCCATGACAACCGCCTCCGTCTTCCCCGCGCCCGTCGGGACGTGGATGAGCCGCGACTCGCATTCGACCCCTTCCGTCGTCTGCCCATCCTCCGTCCTGGTCGCCAGCCTGCACTGGTAGGGATAGGGCCCGAACCCTGTTCCCTTCTCGAAGAAATCCCCGAAACTCATCCCTCCACCTCCACCCCCTCCCGCAGGGCCTCCCTCACGATGGTGGGCCTCTCCTTCATCTCCTCGAACTCTTCGGGGGTGAAGCAGAGGAAGTCCACCGGGAGGTCGAGGTTCCAGTCGTCGTAGAGTTCGATGCCTCTCCGGAGGCGTCGCACCCCGCGGTAGGCGGGGCTCACGATGAGGAGGTCCACGTCGCTCTCCGGGCGGGCCCGGCCGCGGATGCGGGAGCCGAAAGCGACCATGCGCTCCACGGGGAGGCGGGAGTGGACGCGCCTCCGGTAGGCGGCGAGCTGGCTCAGCAGCCGGTCTGTTTCTGCGTCCATCGCAGGACCTCCTGGGCGTCTCGGACGAGACCCTCGGCCTCCTCTCTCGTGGCCTCCTCGCCCACATCCGGGTAGCGGGTGGTGACGTAGGCCCGGTCCAGCCGCTTGCACCGCTCCAGCACCTCTTCGGGCGCCCGGAGCTGGCTGCCGAGCCGGACGAGGTCGTGGATTTTTTCGAACTTCCCAGACCGTTGGAGGTGGAGGGCTTTGAGGGCCTTCTCTGCGGCCTGCTGGGAGAGGAACGCGGCCACGTCGAACTCCCCAATCTCCTGGTTGCGTTCCGCCGCCCGCAGGTCCTTCCGGGCCCGGTCCATCCACACTTTTACCTCTTCGGCCATTGTCGGTTACGTTCCACAGTGGGCCGTTGGGAAAATAAAACCCGGGGTTGACGCGGCTCAACCCAAGGAGGGGGCCCGAGCGGGCCGGTCAGCGCTTCTTCTTTCCGACCTGCCCCTCGGCCCACCGGACCACCCGCTCTGCGAGGGCGATGGCCTCCCGATGCTGCTCTTGCGTGGCCTCCGGGGGACCCGGGTAGCGCGTATCCACGGCATAGCGGCTCAGTTTCGCCGCTTCGGCGATATCCGCCGGCGCCTCTACCCCGTGGTCTCCCAGCAGGGCGATGAGCTGGGCGATGTCGTGGGTCTTGGGCGGCCGAACCCATTTTGAGACCAAAACCGCCTTCAAGGCCTTCTCGGCCGCCTGCTGGGCGTCAAAGCACAGGTCCTCCCAGAACGCTTCGGCGGGCTTGGTGGCTTTCGCCAGCGCGATGTTGCTCCGGGCCTTGCGCAGCCAGAGCCAGGTGCTCTCCGGCACGCCGCCATCAGGCGGCACTCCCCACCTCCGCCATGGGTCTCCGGGGCGCCTCGTAGAGGGTCCTGCCCTCCTCCAGGGCGGGCTGGACAATGAGGCCGGGGTCGTCCTTGTAGCGCTCGACGTCCTCGGCAGTCACCACAACGATGTCCTTGGCCACGCCCACGTCCCCCAGCGCCATGTAGAGTTCCCCCGCCAGGCTCCGCCGGCGAGCTGGCCCGGGGACCACCACCAGCAAATCCACGTCGCTGTCGGGTCCCATATCGCCGCGGGCGGCGGACCCGAAGAGGATGATTTTCTCTGGGCGGGCCACCCGCACGATTCGCCGCACCATCTCCTGCAGGATGGGTTCGATGCTGCGGCGCTGGGATTGTTGCGATTGGGCCATCCTGTGTTCAACTCGCGCGTTCATACCCAAAAAGAGTTCCGCCTCACGGCCCCGGGAGGCCCCCTGCCCTCCCCATCCACCCGCACCACTCGCACTCCGGCCCCGCCCTCGGCGGCTCCTTGCGCTCCAGAATCTCCCGGGCCTGGAGGAGGAGCGCTGGGACCCTCTTCGGGTTGGTCCAGAGGGGTTGCGGAGTGATGCGGAACTCTACCTGCCCCCGGTCCAAGGCCTCCCCCTTGACGGGCTCGAAGAAGACGAGGACCGCGTCCTTCACGGGCTTGTAGCCGCTGGCCTCCGCGAGGTAGGCGTACCCGTCCATCTGGTGCTGGTAGTAGCGCTGGGCCTTCTCCAGCCCCGGCCGGCCGCTCTTGTAGTCGATGACCCGGTGGGCGCCGCCGGGCTCCTTCAGGAGGTCGTCCAGCCGCCCGGTCAGGGTCACGCCGCTCTCGGGGTCGGTGGCCTCCAGTTGGGCACGCACCTCCAGCAGGGTCCCCTGGAGCCCCTTGAGCCACGGGGGGAGCGCCCCCTTCCCGAAGTAGCGGCGGGTGTAGTCCTTGATGACGCTGTCGAGCAACTGGACCACCCCCGGGAAGGGCTTCTCCGGGGGGCCGTGGCCGTGGTAGTTGAGCCAGAAGCAACGGGCGCATCTCTCTACAGCGGCGAGGTTCCCGACGCTAAGACGAACGGAACTGGAACCCCCCAGTTTCGGCATCCCTCAACTTCCAGTTCGCGCGGCACGGTATAGTTTGCGCTCTGGCGCCCAGCAGCGATTCCCCAAGAGCCCTTTGGGCACCGCTACCGGCGGGGGCCTCTCCGGCCCTGGCGGCGGGAGGGGCTCCCATTGGCCGCTTTCCGGCGGCCCCGGGGGCCGGGGCCGAGCTCTCCTCGGAGCCGCTTGAGGAGGGCGGCGGGCTCCCCGGTCACCCCGCCTCTGCGGGCCAGCCTCTCCAGGCGGGCCTGGAGCACGTGGGCCCGGGAGCCGGGCCCGGCCACCAGCCTCCGGAACTGCCGGATCTCAGCTTGGCAGGACGACCTCTGGGCCCTCAGAGGGCCGAGGGCCTGCTGGATTCTCACGCCCCGGCGCGGGCCGCGCCGCCGGGCTTCCCGCTCCAGCCGGCGAATCTCGGCGTCGAGGCGGGCCTCGGCTCCCTGGAGGCGGCGGATGTGGCCGCGGATGGACTCGGGGAGGGGGGTGAAGCGGCCGTGGAGGGGTCTCCCCACGACCTCGGCGTAGTCGGGGCCCACGCGGGCGCGCATCTCGGCGACGGAGAGCTCGGCCCGGAGCCAGCCGCGGGCGGTCGCTGCGGAAAGGTCCTCCTCCATCTCCCTCCCGACCCTACCCATCGCGCCTCCTTATGAAACCTTCGGCCCCCATCGAGTCAGAGCCTCTGCCCACACGGGCACGATATCGGAATTGCCGGGTCGAAGAGCCGGTAGTTTCCCCCGCGGAGGGTGAGGCGATTCAACTCCAGGTCGCAGCCCGCGCACCGGAAGGAGAGCGGGAGGTCCGGGTTCGTCTCCCCGTTCCCGGCCACGTTGAGCATCCCGAGCCACCAGTTGATGGTTGCCCTCCGCCCCCTCACCTCCATTGGCCCGGTCCACTCGCCCTTGGCCCGCATCTCGAAGACGTAGTAGACGCCCTCTTCGATGACCTTGGCCAGGGAGAGGGTTCCGGGGGAACTCCATCTCAGGGACCTCGTTCGGGACTCCAGGGACTGGGCCCGGTCGCATCCCGTGGGGCCCAAGTAGTAGACGACCTCTCTGAAGGGGAGGGTCATTGGGACTCTTCGCTCCCGACGGTCCCCCGCGCCCGACAGGAGTCGCACATCCCACCGGGAAGTCCCCACATGGAGGCTCCGCAGCCCGCGCAGGGCCGTAGCCCGGGAGTAGCTGGAGTAACTCTGGAGTAGTGCTGTGGGTTCATCCCGCGGGGGCCTCCTCCCCTCCCATGGACAAGAAGCGGGAGGGTCTCCAGGAGAGCCTCACCGTCCGGCTCAGCCCTGCCTACCTGGCAGGAATGGACCGGCTCGTCCGGGAGGGAATCTATGCCTCCCGTGGCGAGATCATCCGTGATGGGCTGAGGAAGGTCTTCTTGGAAAACGGAATCAAGATCGTCGATTAGCCCCGGGCCCAATCGAGGCGTCTTCTCGGCATCGTCGTCGCCGACCCTCGTAGGCCAGGGTGAGGTTGCTCCGACCTACCCCAATCTGAAGGCCGGTCAGGCACCCCTCATTGCTGCCCGCAGGCACCCTGGGGACGGGCTCCTGAGGCAGCGAAACAGCCAGAGGAGGCTCCCTTCCGAGGCGCCCGCGGGCACCTCCGAGGAGGTCTTGCCATCCCGAAAGGGGTAGGTAGGGAGGGGGAGGGTGCTGCGTCCGAGACGCTCCAGAAGGGCTGCCTGAGACCCCCCACCGAGCAGAGCAGGGGCCTTGACTTGCTCACCGCGGAAGGGGATTCGGCTCCTTGCCCCCAGGACGGTTTCATGCGGGAGGGGGTGGGGGGGTGACCCGTGGGGTGAGGGGGGCCGCCGTGGAAGTGTAGTCCGCAAGGTCTCGGCGAGGGCTCTTTCAAGGCAGGAGTCGAGGCCCCCGGCGAGCACCCAGAGTGCTCCGCTCCAAAGACCTATGGACAGGGGGCATCAAGGTCCTCGGAGAGGCCTTGATGGCGGTGGCGAGCACCCTGGACAGGGCCTCGGAGGGGGCCCCGGTGCTGGCCAGCAGCACCTGTTCCGCTTGCGAGGACCTCGGGGAAGGGTGGTGGCGACCTCGCCAAAACCGGTTGGGGTCCGATCCGGAGGTCGGGAGAACCTCGTTTACTGCCCGCCAGCATCCGAGGGGCGGTCGCCCTGAGGGTGCCGTTGGTGGCCGGTGCTGGCCAGCACCCCAGCATAAATCCGACTCCGGGACCGTTATTCGCCCGAATCCGGGCGGGCCGTGGGCAATATCGGTCCAACGGTGGATTCGGCTAAGGCCCGAAAATCACTTTCAGCATGGAGATTCAGCGGCATTTCACCTCAGACCCCGCCCGGTCCATTCGCCCCGGGGTCCACCTTCCCTGAAAACCCCCCATGTCAG
>CAZANW010000057.1:5336-11910 GCA_964486625.1 uncultured Halobacteria archaeon | reverse complement strand
CGAGGGAGCGGTATCCCCGGGGCTTCATCTCCTCCAGGAGGGTGCTGCCCAGTTCTGCCCAGAGGACGAGGGGGCCGTCCGGGCCGTTCAGGATGGAGGGGTCGGCCTGGGGGACGAAGCGGACCTCCGACTCGACGGAGGCGCGGTCGAGGGCCGCCTTCAGGATGGCGGCGGTCGTCACGCCGTCGGCGTCATGGTGGGCGACGATGGTCGCCGACCCCGATTCCCGCAGAAGTTCGGCGCAGCGGGAGGCGTGGTCCAAGAGGGCTCCGAGGTTTCCCATCCCCGTCCCGGGCCGTGGATGGGGGGAGGTTGAATAGTTTCCTGCGGCAGGGTTAAACGCCCGGCCTCCTCACACTTCGGAAGCCACGGTAGCGCAGCCTGGGAGCGCAAACGGCTGAAGACCGTTGTGTCGCCGGTTCAAATCCGGCCCGTGGCAAAACCGCCCTCGACTCACCCCGTTTTGACATCGAAACGCGAGAGTCGAGGGCTGTTCAGGGGTTTTTACGTCACGACCTCGGCCAGCCGCCCCTCCCGCTGGGCGACCTCCAGCTCCATCATCGCCAAGTCGAGGGGCGCGGAGATGCGCCGCTCCCCGAAGGGCCTCCGGAGCCCCGCGAGCACCTTCCGGTGCTTGATGCTCAGGGGGCCCACCCCGTGGAGCGCCGGGCTCGTCGGGCCGATGGCGGGGTCGCCCGGGACCCGGAGGGAGAGGTCGAACACCACGAACTCCACGGAGCCGCGCCGGTCGAGGCCGAGGGCGCCCTGGAGCCCGAGGGGCCCGATGAGGCCGGGCGGCGCCTCGCGCTCGAAGACCCGAAGCAGCCGCTGGGCCGCCTCGTAGACGGCCTGCTGCTTCGACTCCCGCAGCGTTTTCCCGCGGTGGGCCACCTCTTCGTTGAGTCTCGGGAACCCCCGCGCCTCCAGGGCCGCCTGGACCGAGGCCGGGAGGGCGCGGAAGCCCGACTCGTTCGCCTGCTCCCGGTCGGAGAACCCGACGAGGTCGAGGTCGCCGAACCGGTCCTTCAGGCCGTAGGCGTGGAAATTGGCGTTGAGCAGCGGGCCGACGACATACTCTTCAATCACCGCCTTGCGGAGCCCCTCCGGCGAAATCACGCCCTGCTTGATTCTCCGCTGGGCCCCGGCCCGGAAATCCTCCGGCGACGTGGCGACGAAGAAGGCGCGCTCCCGGGGGTTGCGCCTCTGCTGGACCTTGACCAGCGCCGGGCGGTCGATTTTGCCGGGCGAGACGAACCTCTTCGGGGTGCGGACTTTCGCTTTTTCGAGGAACCAGTACTGGCCCCTCTTCGCCGTCCGCTCCTCCGCCCGCAGCAGCCCGCGGGCCCCGTAGAGGGGGACCTTCAGCCGGTTTTCAATCGCGTCGAGCCCCCAGTAGGCGACCATGGAGCGGTTCGGGAGCAGCACCGCGTTCGCCTCGCGCAGTCTCTCCTGCGTCTCCTCGCGGAGGCCGTCCCGGAAATTTTTCAGCAGGAGCACCTCGTCGAAGAGGTGGCGGTTGTGGAGCGTGTAGAGGGAGTCGCGCCCCCTCTCGGCCAGCAGCAGCGTCTTGAATCCGGCGGTCTTCGCGGCGAGGCCGGTTTCGAGGGCGGAGTGGGAGCCGAAGATGGCGATGGAGAGGACCTTGTAGCCGGAGGCGATGGACTGGACGGTTTTGCGGGGAATCATCGTTCGCGTTGTGCGAGGGCCACTATAAACGTTGGGTGCCGAACACCTTCTTCAACTTCGGCGCAATCACGAACGAGCAGTAGGGCGCCCTCGGGTTCTTCGCGTAGTAGTCCTGGTGGTAGGCCTCGCCCGGGTAGAATTTCTCCAGCGGGACGATTTCGGCCACGATGGGGTCGGCGAACTCCTTCTGCGCCTCCGCTTTGACCTTCTCGGCGATTTTTTTCTGCGCCTCGTCGTGGTAGAAAATCGCGGAGCGGTATTGGGTCCCGACGTCCGCGCCCTGCCGGTTCAGGGTCGTCGGGTCGTGGGAGCGGAAGAAGAGGCGGAGCAACTCCTCGTAGGAGGTCTCGGCCGGGTCGAAGGTGATTTGGGCCGCCTCGGCGTGGCCCGTGGCGCCGGAGCAGACCTCCTCGTAGGCGGGGTTCGGCGTCCGGCCGCCGGTGTAGCCGACCGCGACCTCCTTCACCCCTTTCCAGCGGCGGAAGACCGCCTCGGTGCACCAGAAGCAGCCGGAGGCGAGGGTGGCTTTTTCGAGGGGCATCGGAAGGGAGGTGGCGACGCGGGGTAAAGAGGTTGGGCCGTTGCCCCGGGGGCGGGGAACGGACACTTTCACGCCCCTCCCACGCCACCCCCTTCAGACCCCGGGCGGGGTCGTTGATATGGCGGCGGAAGTCCTGCCCGGAAATCGAAACCCGAGTCCAGGAACGGGAGGGGCCGGGCCGCCCCCACCGGAAACCGTTTACCTGTCCGGGATTTTGGAGAGCCCGGGAATGGTCGAGAAGGAGCAGGCGAAGGAGGCCGTTGAAAAACTGGTCCAGGACTATCAGGCCCAGGCGGGCTCCGTCAAGTCGCCGGGCTACAAGGAGGAGTGGGCGAAGGAGAACTTCATCGGGCCGCTGTTCCGGGCCCTGGGGTGGGACGTCGGAAACCTGGCGGGGAAGCCGTTCCAGGACCAGGAGGTCCAGCCCCAGGCGAGGGGGACGAAGGGCACGCCCGACTACGCCTTCCGCATCGGGCGCGGGACGAAGTTCTTCCTGGAGGCCAAGAAGCCCTCGGAGTCCCTCTCCCACCACGTTCTCCAAGCGAAGCGATATGCGTGGAGCACCGACGAGGTCCCCTTCGCGGTCCTGTGCAACTTCGAGGAGTTGCTGGTCTATCGGGTGTTCCAGAAGAAGCCCACCGCGGACTTCAAGGACGGCCTCGTCGAGCGCTTTTTCCACGACCAGTATGTCCCGAGGTTCGGCGAACTGTGGGACCTTCTTTCGCGGGAGGCCGTCGAGCAGGGCTCCCTCGACGCGGCCCTGCGGAAGAAGCGGGAGCCGAAGGAGCCGGTCAGCGACGCCTTCCTGAAGGACCTGGAGGAGTGGCGCGTCGAACTCGCCAAGGACCTCTACAAGCGCAACCCGAACATCGACGTGAAACTCATGACCGAGGCGGTCCAGCGGATGCTCGACCGGCTCGTCTTCATCCGCATCGCGGAGGACCGGGGAATCCTGGACGAGAAGAGCCTCGCCGAAATCGCCGAAATCTACCGGGGCAAGCCCCGGGCGCACCCCGGGCCCCTGAAGTCGCTCTTCAAGGAGGTCAACGAAAAACTGAACGGGGACATCTTCAAGCCCCACGCGATTGACGAGCCCGACTACCAGTTCGACGCCACCGTGCTCGTGAACATCATCGACAGCCTCTACGACAACCACTACCGGTTCGACGTCATCAAGGTGGAACTCCTCGGCACCATCTACGAGCGCTACCTCGGGAACGTCATCCGCCTCACCCCCCAGCGCGTGAAGGTCGAGGAGAAGCCCGAGGTCCGGAAGGCCGGGGGCGTCTTCTACACGCCGAAGTATATCGTGGACTACATCGTCGAGAACACCGTCGGAAATCTCGTCCGGGACAAGAGCCCGGACGAGATTTCCAAACTGCGAATCCTCGACCCCGCGTGCGGCTCGGGGTCGTTCCTCCTCGGGGCCTACCAGAAGTTGCTCGACCACCACCTCCAGTGGTATGCCAGCCACCGGGAGGCCGCCGCGGGCCGCATCCAATTCCACAGCGACGGCGGGCCCACCCTCACCCTCCCCGAGAGGGCGCGCATATTGAAGAACAACATCTTCGGCGTGGACATAGACCCGCAGGCGGTCGAAATCACCATGATGAGCCTCTACGTGAAGGCGCTGGAGGGGCAGCGGGTCGTGCCGGAGGGGAAGGATTTGCTGCCGCGCCTCTCGAAGAACGTCGTCTGCGGGAACAGCCTCGTCGGGACCGACGCGCGCGACGTGCTGGGGCGCGAGTTGAGCGGGGAGGAGGCGAGGAGAATCAACGGCTTCGACTGGGAGGCGGGGTTCCCGGAGGTGTTCGGGGAGGGGGGTTTGATGCGATAATTGGTAACCCGCCATATTTTAATATCGAAACGTTAGGTAAGCAATCCATCGAATCGGCTTATATCAAGCAAAAATTTCCAGAAACTTGGATGGATAAATCAGATGTACTTTTCTATTTCATTACACAGGGTATACAATTGCTTCGGGGTCGATTGGGGTTCATAGTCTCAAGAGCGTTCCTAGAAGCAGATAAGGCACAACGACTGCGTCAGTTCATCCGTGACCATTGCACTATTCGGTCAGTCATCGATTTTTTGGATTTCAGAGTATTTCAAGATGCAAATGTCGCAACTGCGGTAATTGTACTTGAACGTGACAATGATCAGGTCAAAAGAAACTCGAACATGGTTCGAGTTGCTAAAGTCTCCGAGTGGAAAGAAAAAAGTGAAGAACTGATGCGGACCATCGAGCGGTTTATGACGAATCACGGGGAGTATACCTCTGAATCGTTATCAGTTTTCGATTACCCTCAGAGCCGTCTTACCTCCAAGGCATGGGTGTTCGTGCCTCCGACCTTAAGCAAAATCTATGACCGTATAGACGACGGACACCCTCGACTTGGGGATTTATGTTTTGTCGGCGAGGGTATGCAAACTGGTGCAAATAGCGTATTTGTGGTGGATTCCACGACGATTCGCAAGGAGAAGCTTGAACGGAAATGGATGCGAAAACATGCGGCGACTTCCGATATACGCCGCTACTTGATAGAACACAGCGGAACTTACCTTATTTGGGTTGAGGACGCTAAGGAATTCTCCGATTGCCCCGATGGAGTTGCGTTATACTTGAAAGGGCAAAGTAAGATACTGAAAGAGCGGGCGGCATACATACGAGGAAACTGTGAGTGGTACAAAATAACTTGGCCTCTTCATAGGGAAAGATATGGGCAACCCAAAATAATGGTCCCATATCGCGCCCCTGAAAATCGTTTCGCGTTAGATGAGAATGCTGAGTACATGGGGCTAACAGGTACGACTGTAATCTTCAAACAGGCAGGCGACCATCATGACTTGAAGTATTATCTTGCACTACTCAACTCAAACCTTCTTGAATTTCGTTTCCGTGGAATAGGAAAAATGACTGGGGGTGGCATGTACGAGTACTTTGCGAATAGTATTGAACCGCTCCCAATCCGCCCCATCTCCCCCTCCAACCCCGCCGACAAAACCGCCCACGACGAACTGGTGCGGTTGGTGGACCGCATGCTGGACCTGCACAGGCAGCGCGCCCCCCTCCCCGAGTCGGCGGAGAGGGAGAGAATCGGGCGGGAAATCGAGGCGGCGGACCGGAGGATTGACGAGATTGTTTACGGGCTCTACGGCATCACGGAGAAGGAGCGGAAAATCATCGAGGGGCAAAAATAACGCGGGGAAAGGGGCGCGCCCCTCTCCCCGCGGCCGGAGAGGCCCCGTCGCCCAGAGGGCTCCGCGGGTCTCACCCCGAGCTCCAGAGGCCGGTGAAGGCCTCAGCAGGTATTTGGCGGGGGCTCTCTTAAATCCGGCTCCGGTCGAAACTCTTTTGCCCACCCCCGTCCACCATTTCCGATGAAGTTCAAAGTGGTCCTCGAAAAGCAGTCGGAAGGGGGCTACACCGTCACGGTCCCCGCCCTTCCGGGGTGCATCTCCGAGGGGGACACCCGGGCCGAGGCGCTCAAGAACATCCAGGAGGCGATTGAACTCTACTTGGAGCCGGACGACGTTCCGGCCGCCTCCAAGAGCAGGGAAGTCGTCGAGGTCGCCGTTTGATGAAACTCCCTGTCGTCTCCGGCAGGGAAGTGGTGAAAGCCCTGGGACGGGCGGGGTTCGACGTGGTCCGGCAGAGAGGGAGTCATGTGAAGATGCGGAAGGTCATTGCGGAGAGGCCCATCACCCTTACCGTGCCGCTTCGCGACCCTTTGAAGAGGGGGACCCTGCACGGAATCCTCAAGGAAGCGGGATTGTCCGTCGAAGAATTCCAGGAGATGCTCTGATGTTCCCAATCCGCCCCCTCTCCCCCTCCAACCCCGCCGACCGCGCCGCCCACGACGAACTGGTGCGGTTGGTGGACCGCATGCTGGAGTTGCACCGCCAGCGCGCCCCCCTCCCCGAGTCGCACCAACGCGAACTGATTGAGCGCGAGATTGAGGCGGCGGACAGGCGAATCAATGAAATCGTCTACAACCTTTACGGAATCACGGAGGAGGAAAGGAGGATAATCGAGGGCAGCGACTAATGAAAGTCGTTGCCGACGAAACGAGAGAGTTCCCGAGAGGACCGGCGCGGGCCTCATCCTTTGACTGCCACGCGAGCCGAAGGGCTCGCGGGATAGAGGCCCGTGCCGACGGGACGAGAGAGTTTCCGAGCGGAGCGGCTGCGGGTCGAGCGCGAAATCGAGGCGACGGACCGGAAAATAGACGAGATTGTTTACAAACTCTACGGGATTACGGAGGAGGAGCGCAAAATTATTGAGGGGCGGGGGTGAGGGGGGGGGGAAGATGGCGACGTTAACGAACGGGAAACCATCTGCGACCA
>CAZANW010000057.1:0-5326 GCA_964486625.1 uncultured Halobacteria archaeon | reverse complement strand
GGTGGTGGTTGGGGGTGGAGGGGGATGACGCGGCTGCGTACAGTAAAATGGAGTGGATGGGTAAAGACCTGAAGGTGGGTAGGGAGGGGAGGGTGGGGGGGGGGGGGGGGGGGGGGGGAGGGGGGAGGGAGGATGGAGACGTTGACGAAGGTGAAACCCTCTGCGACCACTCCCGCGGAACTTCTCGGCCCGCTCAACGACGTCGAGCGGAAGTTCGCCCCGTCCAAACTCTACGTGGCGGGCGACGCCGGAATCCTGCGTGCCAGCCCCCGGGCCGCCATCATCGGCACCCGCAAGGCCTCTCCCGGCGCCCTCCGGGCCGCGGGCGACATCGCCAGGGCCCTCGTGGAAAAGGGCGTGACCATCGTCAGCGGGCTGGCCGAAGGCATCGACACCGCCGCCCACAGGGCGGCCATCGAGGCGGGCGGCCGCACCATCGCGGTCCTCGGGACCCCCCTGAACAAGGTCTATCCCGCGCGCAATTTCGAACTCCAGCAACTCATCATGCGCGAGCACCTGGCGATTACCCAGTTCCCGGTCGGCCACCCGATACAAAGGAAGAACTTCCCCCTGCGGAACCGGACCATGGCCCTCATCGCCCACGCCTCCATCATCGTGGAGGCCGGAGAGACCAGCGGGTCGCTCCATCAGGGATGGGAGGCGCTCCGGCTGGGCAGGCCGCTTTTCATACACGCAGCCATTCTCGAAAACCACTCCTTGACCTGGCCGGGAAAGATGTGCGAGTATGGTGCCATGGTGATGACGAAACCGGAAGATGTGCTGGACGTTTTGCCCGGCCCTAAGCCTCTCCTCGAACTGGACGCACTCGCCTGAACCTGCAACATGGTGAGGCTCTTCCTAGGACCAGACCGCCGGCTGTTGCCCGAGTTGGAGTTTGGCGCATTTCTGTCCTACTCCCCCCGCGGGGACTCGGCCGAAGCCCAGCTCTCAAGGTATGCAATGAACCTCCTCAAGAACGAAGGCTTCGTCCCAAGCACACCTCGAGGCCCGCAGATTCCGATGTCGGAGTGGGTTGCCCGGATGGTGGAACAGAACCGGTCCACGTTGCCGTTTGCCGACCTCTTCCAACGGGGTCCGGTGCTGGTCCCCGCCCCGAAGAGTTCGCTGATGCGCCCCGATTCGCTGTGGGTTCCAAAGCGACTGGCGGCGGCGCTCGTCAAATCCGGACTTGGCAGCGAAGTTGCGTTGTATCTCCGGCGAATCCGGGCCGTTCCAAAAGCGGCGTCGAGTGCGCCGCGGGACCGGCCCAAGGCGGCTCAACATTACGAGACGATGGTCGTCGAACTGGGTCTTTCAAAACCGCCGGAAATCGTGGTGGTCGACGACGTCGTGACCACCGGCGCGATGCTCCTAGGGTCCGCGAGCCTGCTGGCGAAGGCATTCCCGAACTCCCGCATCCGGGGCTTTGCAGCAATGCGAGCGATCACTCTTTTGAGCGATTTCAAAGACGCCCTCGCTCCCTGTGTCGGGAGGATTGAGTTCTTCCCATGGACCGGGATGACCCAGCGTTCCCCGTAGGAGACCGATGAGCAACGTTCGATTCCAAATCCGTTCCTTCTCTTCCGATGGCCCTGCCGACCATTGTTCCCAGAAAAATCGCCGTCGCACCATTTCAAACAGCGTTTCCGCGAGGGGCCCCGAGCGAAGCGAGAGGACCCGAAGCGGAAACAACGCCGACCGCGCCGGGTCACCTTCGGTGCCCCCCGTCGCCTTCTTTCAGAATGCGACGACCGCCCACGACGAACTGGTGCGGCTCGTGGACCGTCGTCGCATCGCGAAGCGAGGCGACGAGGGCCGACGCAGTTGGCCCGGCATGCTGGACCTCCACAAGCAGCGCGCGCCCCTCCCCGAGTCGGCGGAGCGGCAGCGGGTCGAGCGCGAAATCGAGGCGACCGACCGGAAGATTGACGAGATTGTTTATCGGCTCTACGGCATCACGGAGGAAGAGCGGAAGATAATCGAGGGGCGCGCCTGACCCGGCCCGGACCTGCCGGGGAGGAGTCGCCCAGCAAATTTAAGAGCCGAAGCCCCAAAATGCCACCATGGCCGAGGCCGCCCGTCAGCCCCGCTGGGTCACGATTCCGGTGGAGGAATATGAGAGCATGCAGCGGACCATCCAAGTCCTGAGCGAGAAGGAACTCATGCTACAGCTCCGCGAGTCGAAGTCGGCCAAGAGGGCCGGGCGGGTGCGCCCGTTCGAAGAGGTCGCGCGGGAACTGGGGGTTTAAAACTCGTCCTTGTGGAGGAGGCCCTCGACGGTCACCCCTTTCCGTTTCTCGTCGATGGTGTAGACAATCCGGAAGCTCCGCTCGAAGTAGAGTTCCCAGTATCCCGCGAGGACGCCCCGCAGCGGCTTTCCATGGACCGAGGGGTTCTCCCCCAATTTCCGTATCTTGTTGGCGAACCGGCGCTGAATCTCCTGGTCGAATTTCCGGAGGCGGCGCTCAGCGGGCGCGGTGATTTCAATCCGGTAAGGTATCCCGCCGGGTGGGGGAGTCGCCGGAAAACGTTTGCGGGACCTGCCGCCTGCCGGCGCTGCGCCCGGACGCCCGTCACGCAAAAGTTCCTGCTGGTGGCCGCGAGGGTCTCCGATGGCGAGGGGTGCGTCATCACAGCCCTTTTTACCGACCGGGTGAAACAGGGGGTGACCGTATGGCCGAGCGAATGAACGTCTGGTACGACCCCGAGGCGGATTACCTGGAGTTCACCGTCGGCCCCCGGCGCAAGGGCTTCTACAAGGACGCGGGCGACGACCTCTTCCAGCGGGTGGACCCGGAGGGGAATATCCTGGGGTTCGCCATCTTCAACTTCCGGAGGCGCGCGGAGTTGAAAGAGGGCAAGGTTGAACTCCCGGTCCGGCTGAAGATGGCCCCGGCCAGCGCGTGAACGGGTCATGAAGACCACCCTCTCCGTCGTCATCGAGAAGGACCGCGACGGCTACTTCGCCTACTGCCCCGCCCTCCAGGGGTGCTACACCCAGGGCGGCACCTACGAGGAGGCCCTCCGGAACATCGGGGACGCCATCCGGCTCCACTTGGAGGACCGCAAGGCCAGCGGCGAGGGGATTCCGAAGGTCGAGAGCGTCAGTCTGACGACCCTGGAAATCGAGGCCTGAGCCCCGCCCGATGGGCGTGACAGCTCGCGAGATGACGCGCGTCGTCACCCGCCTCGGGTTCGTCCTGGCCCGCCAGTCGGGGAGCCACCAGATTTACAAGAACGCCGCCGGGAAGCGGGTGACGATTCCGGTCCACGCGAAGAAGGTCCTGCATCCGAAAATCATCAAAAGCATCCTGCGGACGCGGAAATCACCGTTGAGGAGTTCCGGAGAATGCTGTGACGTCCGCAATCCGCCCCATCTCCCCCTCCGACCCCGCCGACCGTGCGGATATCCATCAGGGCGCCGCAGGAGGTTTCAGAAACCGCTCCACTCCCCTCCGCATCAGCATCACCACCCGGCTCGCCTCCGACTCGTCCTCGATGCGGTAGTCGGGCCCCAGGTGCCCTTCGAGCGCCTTCGCGAACGCCCGCACGTGCTCCATCGGCGCCATGTTCTCCCTCTCCAGCCGCAGCCGCGAGTGTCCCACGTGCATGTAGGACTTCACCTCGACGAACCAGGGGCGGGCGCGGCGCAGCAGGTCCGCATACTTCTCCGGGCCGTGGTCGTTCACCCCGCGCACCAGGGTGACGCGGACCACGGTCCGGCTCGGGTGGTCCCGCAGGACGTCGAGCGTTTCGAGGAACCGGGGCCAGGTGTCGCCGTGGGGGTTCACCTCCCGCCGGTAGGTCTCCGCGTCGGGGGCGTTCATGCTGAGATAGACCTGCGTCGGCCGGATGGCCCGGACCACGTCGGGCCGCGAGCCGTTGGTGACGACGAAGGTGGTCATCCCGCGCTTGTGGTATTCCACGATGAGTTCCGGGAGGCGCGGGTAGAGGGTCGGCTCGCCGTCGAGCGAGATGGCGACGTGGGCCGGGGCCATCGCCTCGTCGAACGTCTCCTCCGGCGTGTTCGGGTTGCCTCCGAAGCCGGTGAGGACCCGCTTCTGCTCCTCCACCGACCGCTCCGCGACCTCCGCCGGGTCGTCCCACGCAATCTCGGGGAACTTCACGTCAATCGGCCGCCAGCAGTGCATGCACCGGTGGTTGCACGCCATCACCGGCGTCATCTGGACGCACCGGTGGCTCGCGATGCCGTAGAACTTCTGCTTGTAGCAGGGCTCGCCGCCGCCGAGGGCGTTCTTGGTCCAGTGGCAGGTCTTGACCGCCGCCTGGCCGCCGATGAAGTGGTAGCCCTGGGACTCGAAGACCGAGTGGGGGTCGGGCGGGGGCTCGCCCGGCCTTTCCCGGTAGAGAATGATGGACTCGCCGTCGGACATCTCCGGAGAGGGGGCTCGGGAGTTTATATCTTGACGCTCGGCTTGAACCTCTTCGGCTTCGCGTCGGCCCGGGCCTGCGCCAACCGCGCCGCGCGGTCGCACTTGGCCTCCAGGCTCCTCGCGCAGTCCGCGAGGCGGAGGTAGCCCTCCCACAGGGGGATTCCGGCCCCCCGGATGGCCTCGACCCGCCCGGCAACATCCGAAGCCAGCTCCGCGCGGGGGCGGGCGAGGGCGTCGGCCCACGCCCCCAGGTCCCGGCCCGCGCGCCCCGCCTCCAGGGCCAGGGCCCGGAGCCGCGCGGCCCGCTGGAGGCGGGTGTCGAAGGTCTCCTCCTTCCGCAGGATGCGCCCGAGGTGGAGCTCCAGGTTGAACAACTGCTCGGCTGCGGACTGGAAGACCGCCCGCTCCTTCCGGACCGGGCCCGCGGGGAGGGGCGAGTCCCCCAGGAGGACCTCCGGGACCTTGGCCTTCCGGAGGCTCCGAAACATCGCTTCCCGGCGCTTGCGGAACTCCTCGGCCGGGTCCTCCCCGTCTCCCTTCCGGGCGCGCAGGCGGGGGAATGCCACCGGTCAGAATCCGAGCGCCTGCCGGATTGCGCGGAGCTCCTCGGCGACCTGGTCGCTCCGGACCTCGACCCAGAGGAGGAGCCGGTCGTTCACCATGCGGGCCACCTGCCACCGGGCGTCGTCGGTCATCTCCTTGGCAAGGTAGGCGGCGTAGGCGCACCGGGCCCACTTGCGGATGACGTCGATGTCCTGCTGGAAGTCGGGCCGGGAGGCGGCGAGGGCCTTGAGGACCCGCGCCTGACCGGCGTCCATGAGGCGCTTCGCCTCGGTCTCGAACTCGTTGAAGGGGAGGTCCATCAGTTTTCCCGCCATCGCCAGAGCCTGGGAGGCCGAAAGGAGCACGGGGGGCGACGCGGGGGGCGGGGG
>CAZANW010000056.1:0-11915 GCA_964486625.1 uncultured Halobacteria archaeon | reverse complement strand
GCTCGGCCCCGGGGACCGCGTCCGCGAAGAGCCGCTGGACGGTGTTGGAGCCCCCGCCGCCGCACCCGAAGACCCGGACCGTGGGCTTCAGGTTGGCGAGCAACTGCTCCAGGTCGGAGTCGCTGACCGCGGCCGAGGAGGCCGGTCGGCCCCCGTTGGTCGCGGGCGGTGGATTCTGGAGCGTGGAACCAAATCGTGCCATCCCCCTCCCCCCGCCTGGGGCGGGTTCCATATATACTAATCGGCGGGACCCCTGAGTTCCGCTTCCGGGACCATCCGCCCCCCGGCCGACTCCACCAAGGACCGGAGTTTTTCCCGTTCCGCGGAGGAGGTCCCCTTCCGGTCCACCAGCGCCTCCCGGGTCCCTGAGAGGCGGAAGGCATCCGCGACCACCTCCCGGTCGAGGTCGGGAATCTGGTAGGAGGAAAACATGTGGCCAAATTGGGCCCCGGTCTCGAAGAGGAGGCGGGCGGGGCGGGGGACGTAGTGGCCTCCGCCGAAGGCGACGAAGGTCCGGCCCGAAGCGGGCTTGAGGTCGAGGAGGGCGCGGGCCAAAGGGCGCCCCCACTCCAGGTCGTGCCACTCCGCCTCGGTGCATCCGATTTCAGCGAAGAGGCAGGGGGTCGTGATGTCGCTCGGGCCGTGGTGGGTGCACTCCAGCGCCACCTCGCGGCCCGAGGCGCGGAGGGCGAGCGCCAGCGGTTTGAGATAACCCGGGGCGGCGGCGGCCAGTTGCCGCTCGCGTCCACCGAAGGGGGCCTCCTTCACGTTGCCGGGGAAGTGGAGGGCGTAGCAGGCGCGGCCCGCCTTCGAGACGTGGCGGGAGGCGAAGAGGAGGGCGTCGAACTTGAAGCCCGCCTCCTTCAACTCGCGGTCCACGCCGTCCATCTGAAGGAGCGGGCCGTTCCGAACCACCAGGAGGAGCCCCGGGCGCGACTCGACCTCCTTGGATTCGCGCTTCCATCCCCCCGCCTCCCGGAGCCGCTCGGCGACGTTGAGGCTGGCGGGGTCGGAGGTGGAGCAGACAATCGCGAGGGTCATTTCGATCAGTCTAATTTGTGGTGATACTCGCGCTCGTACGTTCTATACATAAAATCGTATTTATCATCTGAATGGTCAAGTCCAAACACATGGCCTAATTCATGCGTCAATATATGTAGCAAAGTTTCATCACTATATCTTTTCCATTCCCAAGTTTTTGTATCGCCTAATGAGATTACAATTCTACCCGCATGAGGGATGACATCTCTGAGTAAGGAATACTCCTCCTCACGTTTTGCATAGCCCCCCCGATCTCCCATTCTTCGCTTCCATCTAATCAATACCCAAGTCGTCTTGGAGAGGTCCGACGGTATCAATTTTTTAAAATCTTTAACTTCTCGCGGATTATAGTCTAACCTCGTGATCTTATAATCAAATCGAAATCTCAATCTGAGGGCTTCTTTCTTCCAGAACCCTAAAGCTCTCTCGATAAGATTAAAGACATTTGGAACAAGATCAAGCAACCCTTCGGGGGTCTCCACAAATACGTGAACCTTCCGAGTAGGCAACTTGGATATCTCTCTCTCCTTGCGTCGGAAAGACTCCTCAATAATTTCTGAGATATCGATGTAACTCGTCTCTGTCATCTCGTCACTCTCGCCCTGCATCACGAATACTCGGCGTTGATTTTCACATACCCCGGCGTCAAATCGCACCCCCACGCCGTCGCCGCTCCACGCCCGACACCCAGGTCCACCTCGATGCGGACCTCCTTTTTCCGGAGCCAGGGGCGCGCCCTCTCGCGGTCCTTCGAGAGCCCCCGCTTCGCCAGGAAGACCCGCCCCCCGGGGCCCGACAGCGCGACGTCGATGCGCTCCGGCTTCAGTGCGACCCCGGCCCGCCCGAGGGCGGCGGCGATGCGCCCCCAATTGGGGTTGGCGCCGTAGATGGCTGCCTTCACCAGGTTGGAGCCGACGACGGCCCGGGCCGCCCGGGCCGCCTCCGCCTCGGTGCGCGCCCCCCGCACCTCGCACTCGACGAGCCGCGTCGCCCCCTCGGCGTCCCGCGCCAGTTGCCGGGTCAGGTCCACGCAGGCCGCCTCCAGCGCGCGCTGGAACCGGGCCGCCGACACCTTGGGGCCCCTCCGGGTGGAGAGGAGCAGCAGGGTGTCGTTGGTCGAGGTGTCCCCGTCAATCACGAGTTGGTTGAAGGAGCGCTCGGCGGCCCGCCGCAGGGCCCCCCGCAGGAACCCGGGCGGGACCCGGGCGTCGGTGGCGAGAAAAACGAGCATGGTCGCCATTCGCGGCGCAATCATCCCCGCCCCCTTGGCGATGCCCCCGATGCTCGCGCCGGAGAACCGGACCGCCGTCTCCTTCGGCCGGGTGTCGGTGGTCCGGACGGCCTCCGCCGCGGCGCGGCTCGACTTCGCCGAGGAGCCGAGTTCCAGCCTGCCGAGGAGGCGCTTGACCCGCCCCACGTCGAGCGGAACCCCGATGATGCCGGTGGAGGCGACCGCCACCTGCTCCGGCGGCGCTCCCAGGACCGCCGCGCCCAGGGAGGCCATCTCCCGGGCGTCCCGCAGCCCCCGCCCCCCGGTCATGCAGTTGGCGCACCCGCTGTTGGCCACGATGCCCGCCGCCTCGCCGCGGGCCGCCACCCGCCGGCTCCAGAGGACCGGGGCCGCCGCGCACTTGTTCGTGGTGAAGAGGCCGGCCACCGGGCCCCGCGCCTCGATGAGCGCGGCTCCATATTTTCCGTCCCTGGCCCCGCCGCACCGGACGCCGACCACGTTCGACAGTCCCCCCTTCCGGAACTCCATGGGCCCCCAGAGCCCGCCGGGTTTCTATGCCTTGCGGTGGAGCACGACCCCGCTCGCCTCCAGGGTCTCCAGGGTCCCCTCCTGCTCCAGGACCTCCAGGTGGCCGATGGTCTCGGCCAGGGCGAGAGTGACCTCGTTCATCTTGACCTTTGGGAAGACCCGCCCCGCAATCTCGTAGGCGGTGGCCCGGCCCCCCAGTCCGTCGAGGGCCTCCAGGATGGCCGCCTTCCGGGCCTCGTGGTGGCGGAGAATCCTCCCCACGACGCCCTTCCAGTCGTCGATGAACTCCCGGTGGCCCGTGTAGGCGATACGGGGCTCCAGGGCCTCCACTTTCTTCAGGGAGCGGAGGTAGGGGCCGAGGCCGCTCCCCCGCTCCCCCACCCCCGCGAAGGGGTTCGGGGTGACGTCCCGGAGGACGTGGTCGCCGCAGAAGACCGCCCCCGCGTCGGGGACGTCGAGGACGATCTCCCCGGGGCAGTGGCCGGGGGTGTGGAGGACCTTGAACTCCACGTCGTCCACCCTGAACCGGTCGCCGTCGTCGAGCGAGCGCTCCACCTCGACCTGGGCCGCGGTCTCTTGGATGGGCTCTTGGAACTTCAGCATCGTGTCGCCCAGGGAGCGCGGCATGCCAAACTTCAGACCCATCGCCACGATCTTCCGGGTCCATAGGCCGAAGGCGCTGTCGTAGGTTTCGACCCACTCGGTGTCCCAGGCGTGGACCCAGACTGCGGCCCCGGAGCGCTCCCGAATCTCGCGGGCCATGCCGAAGTGGTCCTGGTGGCCGTGGGTGATGACCACTCGCTCGATGGACTTCAGGGAGTGGCCCAGGGCCTCCAGCCCCTCCTCCAGGGCCTTCAGGCTGCGCCGGGTCCGGACTCCGGTGTCCACGAGGGTCAGGGGGTCCCCCTCCAGGAGGAAGACGTTGTTGGGCCCGATGGGGAAGGAGGAGGGGATGGCGAGGGGGTGGATTTTCATTGCCTCTGCTCGGCGACAAAGGATAAAAACGCGGGGGAGGGGGTCTTTCACAGTGGAAGGGGGTTACGCTCGGGGCGGTTTGGCAACCGTTGCGCGCGGCCGGATTCGAACCAGCGACCCCCGGCTTATAAGACCGGTGCACTGACCAGGCTGTGCTACGCGCGCCGAAGGACTTGGGGGGAGGAGGGGCTCAAGGCCCCTCCCCCCCCAGTCCTTTCGAAACCTTTCCCCCCCTCCACCCCTATGGTTTTTCTCGTTCTGAGTGCGGGTGGCTCCGGTTACGACTTGCCTTCTATCGCGGCCTTCAGCCCCTCGGCCTTCGATTTCAGGATTTCGACCGCCCTCCGCAGGACCTCTGCGGCGGGCAGGGCGCCGTCAGTCTCGAAGGTGAAAAGGAAGGAGTCCTTCTCCGAGGAGACCTGGACCGACCCCTTGGGGTCGCAGACCTTCTCGCACTCCCCGCAGAAGGTGCAGGCGAGTTCGTCCCGGAGTTTCCCGGGCTCGTCGGCGAAGACCTTGACCGGGCAGGAGGAAGCCACCCGCTCCCAGTTGGCCACGCCCTTCACCTTCACCCGGGGGAGCTCCTTGTAGCCCGCGGCCACCACCGGCTGCCACTTCGCGTGCTCCCGGCCCCGCCCCAGGCGGGCGAAGGCCTCGAGGTAGACCCGCTGCCCCTGCTTCAGCCGGATGAGGGGGATGCGGCCGTCGGCGGGGACGACCCTCGGGTCGCTGGAGATGAGGTCCTGGGAGAGGATGGTCTTGGGCCCGTCGGCGCTCAGGGTCAGGGTCACTTGGCAGGAGGGGCACCCCTTCCCCCCGCAGGAGCACTCGGAGGGGAGGACGAAGCCCTCGGTCGGGGTCTTCAGGGGGACCAGGGCGAGGCGGAGGGCGAGCATCTCGTCGTAGAGGGCCGAGTTGTTCTCGTAGACGTTCAGGTCGGCCACGGCCATCTTGGGGACCTCGGCCACCATGACGCGCCGGAGGGCGTTGGCGAAGGAGGGGGGGACCCCCTTCAGGATGAAGCGGGCCCCGGTCTCTTTCTGCTCGAGGAATTTCAGTTCCATCACACCCTCCGGCCCCGCCGCCCGCCCGGGGGCTTGGTCCCGTTCCGGGGGATGGGGGTCGCCTCCTCGATGCGGCCCACTTTGATTCCCGCCCGCAGGAAGGTCCGGATGGCCGCCTGGGCCCCGGGGCCGGGGGAGCGCTGGCGGTTGCCCCCGGGGGCCCGGACCCGGATGTGCAGGCCGGTGATGCCCTTCGCCTTCAACTGCTCGGCGAGGGCAGAGGCCATCTGCATCGCGATGTAGGGGCTCGCCTCGTCCCGCTGGGTCTTGGTCATCATGCCGCCCGAGGACTTCGCCAGGGTCTCCGCCCCGGTGAGGTCGGTGACCGTGATGAGGGTGTTGTTGAAGGAGGCGAAGATGTGGGCCACCGCCCACTGCACCTTGGCGCCCTTCGGAGCCTCCGCCTTGGGCGCCCCGACCGGCTCGGCGCCCTCTTGGGCCATCTACTCCTCCTCCGCCCCGCCCTCGGCGGCCGGGGTCGCCCGGAGCGCGGGCCGGGCCGGGTGGAGGTCGTTGCTCAGCGGGGACGCGGGGAAGTAGGCCAGGGCCCCCTCCTGGCCGCGCTCCAGCAGGAGGCCGGGGACCCGGACCCTCCGCCCTCCGACGGCGATGTGGCCGTGGACAATCAACTGGCGGGCCTGGGTGGGGATGCGGGCGAGCCCGCGGCGGACCACCTGGGTCTGGAGGCGGCGCTCCAGGAGGTTCTCGACGGTGAGGGAGAGGACGGAGTCGAGGGAGGCCCCCTCCTCCAGGAGGGCCCGGCGGTGGAGGGCGGCGAGGAGCTCCCGCGCCTGCTTCTCCCGGACCGGGCCGTGGCTCCCGAGGAGCCTGCGCGCCGCCCGCCGGTAGCGCCGGAGGATGGACTCGGCGCGCCACAGCTCCCGCAGCGTCTTGAGGCCGTATTTCCGGACCAGCGCCGACTCCTCGGCCATCCGCCCCTCCTCCCAGGGCCGGACCGGCGCCTCGTAGTGCTTGCGGGAGCGCCTCATGGCTTCTTCTCCTCCTTCTTGGCCTCGGCGGCGGGCGCCGCCTTGCCGCCGGCCTCGGCGGCCTTCGCCTCCTTCAACTTCGCGAGCTCCTTCTTCCGGACGACGCCCACCACTGCGCCGCCGCGGCCGGTGGACCGGGTCCTCTGGCCCCGGACCTTGTAGCCGAACTCGTGGCGGACCCCCTTGTAGGAGCGGATGCGCTTCATGCGCTCCACGTCCTCCCGGACCATGACCACCCAGTCCACCCCGATCCGCATCTGGTCCTCGCCGGTCGCGGGGTCGCGGGGACGGTTCAGGAGCCAGGGGGGCGCCTTCGAGGAGAGCTGCTCCACGGCCGCCCGGAGGCGCTCCACCTCCTCGTCCTTCAGGTGGCCCATGCGGCGGCCGGGCTCCACGCCGGCCAGGGCGGCCACGACCCGGGCGGTCCGGGAGCCGATGCCCTTGACCCCGCGGAGGGCGAACTCGACGGTCTTCCGGCCGTCGAGGTCGGTCTCGACGAGCCGGACGATGTGGCGGAAGTCGGCCTTGGGCGGGGTCCCGGTCTCAGCAGCCATGGCGCACCCTTCCCGGGACGTATATAAAGTTCATTTTTCTATCACGGTCTCCTCGACCTTCATCCCGAAGTGGCGCCCTCCCCCCGAGAGGTGGACGAGGATCTCGTCCCCCTCCTTCAGGCGGGTCACCGGGAGGGTCCCGCCCCCGGGGGCCACGAACTTGATGGTCTCGGCGTTCTGGACCAGGGTCTTCAGGAGCTGCCCGCGGGCCTCGGCCTCCACCAGGGTCAGGGGCCGCCGCTCGATCTTGACCCGGCCCACCACCGCGCGGCTGGAGCGGCCCTTGGCGTTCACCACCAAGACCTCGTCCCCCGCCTGGAGCTCGCTGAGGTACTTGGTCTTCTCCCCCAGCAGGGCGTAGGCGTGGACCGCCCCGGCATTCACCCGGAAGGGCCGGGCGGCCACGTAGGGCGACTCCTCGACCTCGGCGTGGACGAGGAAGAGCCCCTGGTTCTGGGAGCCCACCAGCATCCCCTCCCCCATGTTCAGGACAGAGGCGGTGTCCACGCAGACCCGGTCCCCCATCCCCACCGGCTTCACCTTCACGACGCGAGCGGGCTCCAGGGGGATGGTCATCTCCTGGCCCCGGGCCAGGGCGACCGCCTTCTGCATTTCAAACCGGTCGGAGGTGTCGAGGAGGACCCCAGCGGCCCCCACCTCGAGGGTCTCCAGGGCCACTAACGCCTCGGTGGCGTCCCGGGCCCCGGCGAGGACCGTCGCGCCGGTCGGCTGCAGTTCGGCGATGAGGTTCTCCAGGGGGATGATTTTCCAGTCGCCGCCGACGACGAGGACGGTCTTGGCGGCCTTCGCGGCGAGGGCGGCGAGTCGCTCGTGCTCCTTGGAGCGGATTTCGACGTAGGCCGCCCCCTTCCCGGGGAGGGACTTCAGGAGGGCGAGGTCGCGGCTCTGGGCCGGGTCCTTCGGCATCGGGCTGGAGCCGTCCCCCTCCCCGTTCTTGCCGACCACCAGGAGGTCGGCCCCGGAGTTTCCGTCGCGGTGGAAGGCGGCCACCGTGATTTTGCCCAGTTCCCGCACCTTCTTCACGTCCTCCTCGTTCACGAGGACCGCGTCGGCCCCCAGTTCGAGGGCGGAGGTGATGCGCTGCTTCCGCTCCTCCCAGGGCCCCTTGTCGGCCTTGATCCACACCGCTTTCGCCATGGCGGGTCCCTCTTGGTTCCCTGTCCCTAATAAACGTTAACGGGGGTCAGGCCCCGGGGGGCTTCCCGCGGGGAAAGCGGCGGATGGCCGGGTCGGTGAAAACGTCGCGCTCGTCGATGGAGCGGGAGGAGAACTCCGAGACCACCGCTCCCCGGGGGCCCGCCTGGAACCAGTGGAGGGTGTCGGGGGGGACCGTGAACTGCTCCCCGGGCCTCAGGACGACCTCGCGGGCGGCGGTGAACCAGTTCCCGGGGACGCGGGCCCTGGGCCGCTTCGGCCCCCGCCCCGGCACATGGAGGTAGACCTCCCCCCACCGGCACCGGAATGTCTCCTCCTTGCCCGGGTTCGCCGCGTCGATGGGCGGATGGCGGTGCTCGGGGCAGGTCTGGCCGGGGAGGAGGACCAGCTCCTTGGCGCAGTAGCGCCCGGTGTTGACGTAGACGTGAATCTGGAGGCCGATGGCGCCCGGGTCCCCGAGGCCGTAGTCGGCCGCCTCCATGCGCCGGAGTTCGGCGGGGGTGAGGAGGGTGCCGGACCGCTTCAGAATCGCAGCCGCCTTCCGCCGCGCCTCGGCCCCGGTAGGCATCGCTTCCCGGGGGCGCGTGGAAGAAGAGTTTTTCCGGCGCCGGGGAAAGCCTCATCCGTGGCCGCCCAGGAGACCCGCCCCGTTCCCTCTATGGATGAGAAGCAGCAGGCGCTGGAGAGGCGCCTCGCCGAGGCGCGCGGCCAGGGGGGCGAGAAGGCGGTCCAGAAGCAGAAGCAGGCCGGGAAACTCACGGCCCGGGAGCGGGTCGAAAAGCTGCTCGACCCGGGGACCTTCCGGGAGACCTACCTCCTGGCGGAGCACCAGGGAACCGAGTTCGACATGCCCGCGAAGAGACTGGCGGCCGACGGCGTGGTGACCGGCTACGGGAAGGTGGAGGGGCGGACGGTCTTCGTCTTCGCCCAGGACTTCACGGTCATGGGGGGCTCCCTCGGGCTCATGCACGCCCGGAAAATCTGGGACCTCCTCGACACGGCGGCGAAGGTCGGGGCCCCCGTCGTGGGGCTCTGCGACTCGGCGGGGGCGCGCATCCAGGAGGGGGTGGACGGCCTCTCGGGCTACGGGGGCATCTTCTGGCGGAACTCGGTCTACTCGGGGGTGGTCCCGCAAATCAGCGCGGTCATGGGGCCGTGCGCCGGGGGCGCGGTCTACTCTCCGGCCATCACGGACTTCACCTTCATCGTGGACAGGACCGCCCAGATGTTCATCACCGGGCCGGGGGTCATCAAGTCGGTCACCGGCGAGGAGGTCACCATGGAGGCCCTCGGGGGCGCGAGGGTCCACACGGAGGTCAGCGGCAACGCCGACTTCTTCGCGGCGAACGAGGAGGAGTGCGTCGCCCGCATCCGGGAACTCCTGGGGCTGCTGCCTTCGAACAACCTGGAGGGGCCTCCGCGAATCGAAACCGGCGACGACCCGGAGCGGAGGGAGGGGTCCCTCGCCGGGGTCGTTCCGGCCGACCCCCGGAGGGGCTACGACGTCCGTGACGTCATCCGCCCCGTGGTGGACCAGGGCTACTTCCTGGAGGTGAAGGAGGGGTTCGCCCGCAACATCGTCACCGCCTTCGCCCGGCTCGACGGCCGGACCGCCGGCCTCATCGCCAACCAGCCCCTGGTCTTCGCCGGGGCGCTCGACATCAACGCGAGCGACAAGGCGGCCCGCTTCATCCGGTTCTGCGACGCCTTCCACATCCCCCTGGTGACCCTTGTGGATGTGCCGGGATACCTGCCCGGGGTGGCCCAGGAGCACGGGGGCATCATCCGCCACGGGGCGAAGTTGCTCTACGCCTACTCGGAGGCGACGGTGCCCAAACTCACCCTCATCCTCCGGAAGGCCTACGGCGGCGCCTACCTCGCCATGTGCTCCAAGGACCTGGGGGCCGACCAGGTCTTCGCCTGGCCCACCGCGGAGATAGCGGTCATGGGGCCCGAGGGGGCGGTGGACGTGGTCTTCAAGAAGGAGATTGAGGCCGCCGCCCGCCCGGTCGAGGAGAGGGAGAAGCGCATCCGGGACTACCGGGCCCGCTTCGCGAACCCCTACTACGCCGCGGGCCGGAAGCACATCGACGCGGTCATCGACCCGCGGGAGACCCGGCCCGTGCTCATCCGGGCCCTGGAGATGCTGGAGAGCAAGCGGCTCTCCCTCCCCCAGCGGAAGCACGGGAACATTCCGCTCTGACCTACCCCGGCCTGAAGGCCGGGGTAGGTCAGGGGGTCTCCTCCCATGTGTTCGATGGTGAGTGAAGAGGAGGTCGAACTCACCAACCGGAGGCTGGCCCAGGGCGCGGTTTGGGAACGCTCACCTTGCGGTGTGGGAACAGGTGTGGAAGTCGGCGCTCCACCCTGCTGGGTGCAGCCGGAGACGAGGAGGGCGGCGGCGAGGAGGGGCAATACGAGGAGCCGGTGGTTCATTTGCCATCAAATGGCAACTTTCCATAAAAAGGTAACTATCTCCCTGCCATGTGGCCCAAATCCAGGACCCGTGGGAGGAGGTTCTCTACATCGCCGGGAGCCGATGCCGGAGGGCGGTTTTGGAGGCTCTGAACAGGCCCAGGACTCCCGGCCAGTTGGTCGCGGATACCGGGCTCTCCTTCCCCCACACCAGCCGGGCCCTGAGCGAGTTGGTCCGGGTCGGCCTCGCCGAGGTCGCCACCCCAGAGCAGCGGAGAGGCAAGGTCTATCGCCGAACGGAGAGGGGCGACCAACTCATCCAGGCCATCAAGCGGCGATGAATTTGAAGGCCTTAGGGCTTTGAGGGCCCCTACCGCTTCGGTCAGTCCTCTTCCACTGCGGCGGCTGGGACCTTCCCGTTCCACTTGGCCCCGCATCGGGGGCAGAACATCGGGGTCTCGGGCGGGATGAGGGTGAAGGCGTGGCCGCAGGAAGCGCAAAGGCTCTCCTCCACCCGGACGGAGCGGGTCCGGAGGTGGGGAGCGAGCCGGACGGTCTCCCCGACCTTCATCCGGTCCATCTCGCTCCAGTTCTTGAGGGTCCGCATGGTCCTCTCACAAGGAAGGTGGCCTGAGCCCTATTCCGCCGCAGCCGTGGCCCTGGCCGCCGGGGGCTGGGCGGGCCGGGCCTTCTTCGTCCCCTTCAACTCCACCAACTCGACCTCATACTGGGGCTCCACCACGCACTCGTCGGGGCTGGAGTCGAAGGCCTCCTCCAGGGTGCGGGGCTTGATGGCCTTTGCCATGGTCATCGTTCCACCCCGCGGACATATGAATCCTTCTCCGCGCGGCTGGCGACCCACCCCGTTTTCACTTCGTATCGCCCGTCACGCCGCTTTCGGACGAGGAGGGTCAGGTAGCGGCCCCCGCGGACCTTCCCGGTGAGTTTGTATTTCCCCTCGCCCCACCGCCTCTGGTAGTAGCGGGACTGGAGGAGGTCCCGGAGGTCCTCTTCGGTGATGTCGCGGCCCATCTCCTCCCGGATGTGGGCCAGGACCCGCCGGGTCCAGTAGATGCGGGGCTTCATCCCCCTCCCGGGGAGAGGCCCAAAAGAGGCTTCCGGAGGGGTGAAAATCCCCGAAAACGAGCGTTATCCCCCCGGAACCCTCCGGGCCCGTTCCCATCGAGGGAGAGCGAGCGCTTCGCGTCCACCGCGTCAAAATAAAAAGAAAAAATGGACCGCGAAACAGGTCCGAATCAGACGACCTGGACTTTGCCCTTGCGGGGGACGCCCAACTGCAGGGTGCCCTTGAACTCCCGGACGTAGGCCCCGGAGACCTCGAGGGTCTTCCCCTGGGTCACGCCGTTGCCCTGGTCGCCCCAGAGGGAGAGCTCGATGCTCCCCGAGCCGTCGTCCAGCTGGACCACGGTCAGGGTGTTCTCGCCGTACTTGGTCGCTACCTTGCGCGGGGGCTCCACCGAGGCCACGCTGGCCCGCAGGGTGATGTTCTCCGCGCCCGGCTTCAGGTCGGCGATTTTCATTCCTCGCTCTCCTCCGGCTTGTCGCTGTCGGCGGACTCCTCCTCGGAGCCGCCCCCTTCGGCCGGGGACTCTTCGGCGGGCCCCGCCCCTTCGGCGGGGGCCTCTCCGGTGACCCGCTCGCCCACGGCGAAGCGCCGCATGACCTGGCGGATGCGAACCTGGAGGTGCTCGCCCTTCTGGGCCCCGGGGACGAAAACCACGAAGTTCTCGACCCGGGCCAGTCCGTCGCCCTGCTGGCCGACCTCGGTCACGTCGACGTCGTAGACCTCGCCGACGCGGACCGGGGCCTCCGGAGCGGGCCGGGGGGGACCCCGGAAACCTCCGCCGCCGCGACCGCCGTAGCCGCCGCGACCGCCGCCGCGGAAACCTCCGCCGCCGCGACCGCCGTAGCCGCCGCGACC
>CAZANW010000055.1:2730-12687 GCA_964486625.1 uncultured Halobacteria archaeon | reverse complement strand
GTGACGATTCATCCCCGGGCTAAAGCCCGGGGGGTTCTCGTCACCTGGCCACTAACAATCAACCGTGGAGAGTCACCGTGACCCGGGCCGGGACGAGCTCCTCCTCGTAGCGCTCCCTCTCCCCCACCTTCTTCACCGGCCCGTTGCACTCCGGGCAGGCGTCGAGGGCGTGGGAGACCCCCTCGTCCACGCGGTCCGGGGGCGGCCGGGTCACGCCCGCGTGCCCCTCGGGCGGGCCCGGGGGGCGGCGCTTGCGGCGGTTCTCGACCTTGAACATGCGGGCCTTTTCGCGGGCCTCGGCGTCCTCGGCGGGGCGGAGGCGCCCAGCTCCTCGATTCTTCGCAGGGCCCGCGCCAGTTGCTCCTTGGCTTTGTTCGGCGAGTTCCCGCCGGAGTCGTTCGTTTTCTTTCCGCAGTTCGTCCATCCCCTCGCACATCTATCCTAGACGTATGTAGTGCCGGATATGCTTTTTTCGGGACGCGCCGCCGGGAGCGGGTCGCGTCAGCCCTGCCTTTTTCTATCACGGTTGGACTACCCTGACCTCTTACGGGCAATCAAATCCCACCCGGCTCGTGCTGCGCGATTCTCCCCCTCCGCTTCAGGTCGAGCCCCAGCCCGGTGGCGTTCATCAAAAAGCCGGAAACCGTCTCGACCCACGCCGCCCCCCTCCCCTGGAGGCTGCAGAAGCGCTTCAGGGCCCGGGCCGCCGCGGGCCAGTCCTCCCCCCCGGCCAGGGCCTCCGCGACCACCGGCTCCCACTCCCGGAGGGCCCCGGCGATGCGCGCGCAGTGGGCCGCCGGGTCCCTCACGGGGCCGAAGTGGGCGGTCAGGAGCCACCTCGGGCCCAGGGCACGGAAGCGGGCCTGATCGGCGATGCACCTCTCCGCGGAGAAGTCGGCGGGGGGCGTCGCGGGCCAGGAGAGGTCCTCCTCGGCCCAGTAGGTCCCGGCGGCGTCTCCGGTGAAGAGGGCGTTCTCCTTCTCCAAGTGGAAGGAGAGGTGGGTCCGGGTGTGCCCCGGCGTTTCGAGGACCTTTAGAGAACCCGCTCCCGTCTCGATGGCATCCCCCTCTTTCACCACCCGCAACCGGTTGGCGTCGAGCGGCTTCATGGGGCCGAAGAGCCCCTCCATGGCGGAGCCGTAGACCCGCCGCGCGGAGTGGAGCAGTTTCGCGGGCTCCGCCAGGTGGGGGGCGCCGCTCTCCGACAGCAGAACCGAGGCCCGGGGGAGGCTCTCCGCGAGCCTCCAGGCGCCCCCCGCGTGGTCCAAATGGACATGGGTCACCAGGACCCGGGAGACCTCCCGGGGCGAGACCCCGAGTTCGTCGAGGCCTTGGAGGAGGGGTCCGATGGAGGTGGCGGGGCCGGGTTCGACGAGGGTCACCTCGGGCCCGAAAATCACGTAGGCGGAGAGCGTCCCGCGCTTGCCGAGAAGCTCGGAGTCGATGAGGGCGAGGCGCTTCGTCAATTTGCGGGTCCGCGGCTCGGCGCTCATGGGGCGAGGATTTGCCCGATTTCCGCATCGGTGTAGCCCAACTCCGCCAGCACCTCCCGGGTGTGCTCCCCGTGGGACGGGGCACGGCGGCCAGCGCCCACCCCCAGGGGGGTCGGCAGGCTCCGGACCCCCCCCACAGCGGGGATGGATCCGAGCGCCTCGTCAAGCCTGCGGACCAGCCCGCAGGGGATCCCCCGGGAGCGCAACTCCCGGAGCCACTCCTCCCCCGGCCGCTTCCCCAGACCGTCGGCGATGGTCTTCCGCACCTCCTCCGGCTTCGCGGAGAAGGCCCGCGTCTTGAGGTCGGGCCGGCCAATCGCATCGCAGAGGGCGCGCCAGCCGTCGGGCTCCACCGCCGCCAGGGCGAGGTCCCGGCCGTCCCCTGTCCTGTAGAGGCCGTAGGCGGGGTGTCCGGCAGCGGGCCCCGACTGCCCCGGGGCGGGGTTCCGGCCGGTGGCGAAGTGGAAGGAGGCGGGGAAGAGCAGCGCCCACTTGAGGCAGTCGAGGAGGTTCAGTTCCAGGCGGGTCCCCCGGCCGGTCCGGGCCCGCTCTTGGAGGGCGGCGAGAATCGCGGCGACCGCCCAAACCGAGCCGAGGGCGGGGGCCCAGGTGACGGCGGGCGGCCGGGGCTCCGCCTCCAGGGAGAGGAGCCCCGCCTCGGCGGCGATGTCGAGGTCGTGGCCGGGGACCGGCTCGGGGTAGCCGGAGGTGGAGGAAACGACCAGGCGGGGGTTCCGCTCCAAGAGGAGGCGGGGCCCGAGTCCGAGCCGCTCCAGGGTCCCGGGGGAGAACCCCTCCACCAGGACGTCGCTCCGCTCCAGGAGCCGCAGGAGCGCCTCCCGGGCCGCGGGCCGTTTGAGGTCGAGGACCACCGAGCGCTTGTTCCGGTTCACCGTCCAGTGGAGCGCCCCGACGCCGTTCACCATGGGCGGGGCGCGGCGAAACAGGTCTCCGACCTTCGGGTCCTCCACCTTGACGACGTCGGCCCCGAGGTCGGCCAAGAGTCCGCCGGTCCAGGCGGCGGGGAGGGAGCGGGCGAGTTCGACGACCCGCACCCCCTGAAGAAAGCCCGCGTTTTTCATTCTTCCTTGACCGCCCGCAGGGCGGAGCCCCCTTGGCTCATGGCTCGCCCCGGAAAGGCTCCAGGAGTCCGGGACGGGCCTCGATGAACTTCCGCGGTTTTTCGAGCAGACCGGCGAGGGCCTCCGCCACCGCGGTCTTCAGGTCCTGGGGATGGAGCTGGCCCGCGGCGAAGGCGTCCCGCAGTTCGGCATAGGAGCCGAACCGGACATCCCCGCCGTGCTTCGACTCCCGGCGGACCTCCAGGGCCCCGGCGGCCGGGAGGACGACCCGGCGGGCGAGTTCGACGACCGGGTTGTTCTCCACATCCTTGGCCGGGCAGTAGGCCTTCCCGAGCTTCTTGCGGATGACCGCGGGGGGGTCGTGGAGGAAGACGCAGGTCTCGGGCTTCGACTTCGACATCTTCGCCTCCGCCATCTCCTCCTCCGATTTCCCGGCCCTCTGCATCGAGAGGAGCCCCGGCAGGAGCCCGTGGTGGAGGGCGACCGGCTTCGCGAAGCCGAGCGTCGGCGCCACCTCCCGGGCGAGCATGTGGGCCTTCCGCTGGTCCATCCCGGCGTGGGCGATGTCCGCCCCCAGCCAGAAGATGTCGGCCGCCTGCATGGGCGCGTAGAGCAACTGGGCGACGGACTGGAGTTCGCTCTCCCGGCGGCCCAGGACCGTCAGGGTCCGGAGCCCGCGGGCCAGGGTCGTCTTCTGGGCGACCCGCAGGACCAGGGCCCAGTAGTCCTTGTCGTAGATGTCCGAGGCGAGGACGAACTTCGTGGACTCCAGCCCCAGGCTGCGGAACGCGGGGATGTAGTAGTCCTTGGCGACGGCCCGGATTCTCTCCAGGTCGCCCCCCATCTTCCCGTTGATCCAGGAGTGGAGGTCGGCGAGGAAAATGGTCGTCTCCACCCCTGCGCTCCGGAGCCGGTCGAGGACCAGTTTCGTCAGGAGCCCCGAGCCGAGGTGGAGCATGCCGGAAATCTCGAACCCGATGTAGTGCTTCGGCTTCCGGCCCCCTTCCAGGAGCGCTTTCAACTCCTCCCGGGTGACCGCTTCAACCACCGGCTCCTGCAGGAGGAGGTCGAGTTTCGCCTGGGCGTCCATGAGGGGATGGAGGCGCTCCTCTTTCTATGGTTTTGGGCGGCCGCCCGGGAGAGATTTTAAGGGGGAGGGCGGGATGCGGGAGGGAAGGGCGCCCCCTTCTGCCGCGGGAGTTGCCAAGCTTGGTCAAAGGCGCAGGCTTGAGGTGCCTGTCCCGAAGGGGTTCGCAGGTTCAAATCCTGCCTCCCGCATCTGTCGCCGGGAGTGGAGAGGGGCAAAGCCCCTCCCCCTCCTCGCACCTATCCGTGCTCGTGCCCCCGCCCTTCGGCCGAGGGCACCTTGTGGCTATCGCCGCAAATGCCCTCCCGTGAACGAAGTTCACGGCAGGGCACCGTCCACAGGCCCGCTCTCCCCCGCCCCCCGGAATGCGAAGGGCATCGTTCATATCCCACGTTTGGGAATCTCGACCTGAGGTAGACAGGGGCCATCGCGGTCATATCACTTCTTTGTCACCTCATCGCGCAGCGAGGAGGCGGACACACTGCAGGTGCGCCCGATTCTCCCACGCCCGCGGCGAGGAACGAGCCGCGGGCTATCCTCCGCGCCGGGCCAGCATCAGGGAGCCCTGCTTGGGCTCGTAGATCTCCCCCTTCTGCAGGAGCTGCTCGAGGGTCTTCTCGGCCTTGTCCCGGTCGATGCCCCGGCCCACCGCCTCCCGGAGGAGGTCCTCCTGGGGGACCGGGTGGTCCCTCCCGCCGAGTTCCTCGAGGATGTGCTCGATGCGCTTGGCCCGCTCCTTCTGGGGCTTGCCGATGCCGGTGAAGGCGAAGTCCACGTCCAGGGTCTGAGTCTCAGGGTTGATTCCCACCTTCTTGAGGCAGTCGTGGACGAGGCGGATGGCCCGTTCAGCGTCCGCGGCCTCGACGACGCCGGACAGGCGGAGGCGGGCGGAGGCCTCCCCGAGGCGAACGAGGGCCTCCAGTTGCCGGGCCGTGATGGGGACCGTGCTCTGGGCCTCCTCGCCGGCGCTCTTCCGGAGAGTCACGTAGAACTCCCGGAACTTCTCCAGGGCCTCGGGGCCCATGACCGGGAAGACCCGGGTCCGGGCGTAGGCGATGTATTTCCGGAGAAATTCGGGCTCAATTGCCGGCTGGATGAGGAGAGCGTCGTCGCCACCCCCCTGGCCGGCCCGTTCCATCTCCCCCGAGTGGTGGCTCCGGAGGACGTGCTCGGCGAGGCGCCGGTCCTCCTCCTCCCGGGGCTCGTCGGTGAGGGGGAAAATGAGGTCGAACCGCGATACGAGCCCGGCGGGCAGGTCCACCTGGGCGGCGATGCCCTCGTAGCGGTCGAACCGGCCGTGCTTGGGGTTGGCGGCTCCGAGAAGGGAGCACCGGGAGCGGAGGGTGGCGGTGATGCCCGCCTTCGCGATGCTCACCGTCTGCTGCTCCAGCGCCTCGTGGAGCGCCGAGCGGTCCTCGTCCCGCATCTTGTCGATCTCGTCCACGCAGGCGACGCCGTCGTTGGCGATGACCAGGGCCCCCGCCTCCAGGCTCCACCGCCCCTCGTCGTCCCGGATGGCCGCCGCCGTGAGGCCCGCCGCCGTGCTCCCCATCCCCGAAGTATAAATCGAACGGGGGGCGAGCCTCGTCACATAGCGCAACAGCATCGATTTGGCGGTCCCCGGGTCCCCCACGAGGAGGATGTGGGTGTCCCCCCGGATGCGGGAGCCGTCCGGGAGTTCCTTGGGCACCCCGCCGAAGAGCTGGAGGGCGATGGACTCCTTGATGGCCCGGATGGGCCCGTAGTCGTAGATGGAGGGGGCGATGGAGCCGATGACCTTGTCGTAGACCCCCGGGTCCCGGGAGAGGGCGCGGATGGCCTCCGCGTCCTCGCCGGTGATGGAGCGCTCCACGTCGGTGAACGCCTCCGCCCGGACCTCGATGGAGAGACCGTCGAGGAGGATATCGAAGGTGGTGGACTTCTCGTTCCGGATGACCCGCTGGAAGGAGCGGAGGATGCCGTTGAGGGTGACCCGGTCCCCGGGGGCCGCGACCCCCGCCAAGTCGTCCTCCACGACCGCCGGGATCTTCTGGGGCTGCTGGCTGCCGGAGAGCTCCTCCGGGGACTCCTCCAGGCGGAGGCGCTGGGAGTCCACGAAGGTGGAGCGCTTCACGAGGAGGCGGAAGGGGCGGCCCCCGCGGCGGCAGGAGTCGCTGGCGCACCGGCCCGGCTCCGCGAACCGCCCGCTCTCGGGCTGCTCCACCTCCTGCTCCTCGCCGCACCAGGGGCACTGGAAAGCGGCCCGGACCAGCCGCGGGCGGATTTCCTGGGCCTGCCGCACGAGGGCCTCGACCGCGATGAGCTTCCCGATGTGGTCGCTCCGGAGGTCGCGGATGGGGATGACCTTGGCCGGGGAGAGCTTGTGGACCCGGACGTTGACGCGGCCCGGCAGCCCCCCGGGGACCTCGACCGCCCGGAGGGCCTGCTGAATCTCCCGGAGGGCGGCTTCGGGCTCCTCGTAGAGGGCGTCGGCGAGGGCTGGGTCGAACTTAAGGACCTCCTCCATCGAGAGGACGAGGCTCCGCTCCTCGGGGTAGCGGCTGGCGATGCGGTCCAACTCGCGGCGCTTGTAGCGCCCGAGGAACGCCTGCCAGGCCGCGCTCCGGCCCGGGGCCGATTTCGCGTCGAGTTCCTCCATGGGAGTGTGGATGGCGTGGGGCGCGGGGCCGGTTCAGCACCGCGCATCCCCCGTCGCTTTCCTTTGGACCCCGGGAGGGGGGGCCCAAGGCCCCGGGCCGAGAGGAGGGTGAAAGTAATGAATAACCCCGAGCATGGGGGACACCCCGGGCGTCGGGAGTAAACTACCCGCCCCTGAAGGGGCGGGCGTTCCACGAGGAGCGGGGTGGGAGAACGCCGTCGTTCGGAGGGGGCGGAGGCGGGAGGGTGGGCACGAAAGAAACGCCGCCGTTTTCTCATCCTTTTGCCAGGTTGCCAGCGGCGATTCATCCGCCGGGCTGAAGCCCGGGGCGTTCTCACCGCCCGCCCTGTAAGACCTCCGTCAGGTCTTCCGCGGCCCAGCCGCGGTAGGGGTTCTGCCTCGTCTGCGGGTGCTGGCGCTGTTTCTGGAGAAAAACCAGCAGCGAGAGCCGCTCGTTGGGGGGCCACCCCACCCACCCCCTGCGGAGGAAACAGAACCACTGCCAGAACCGCTACAGGTGAAAGTAATGAATACCCCCGGGGATGGGGGTGGATGGGTGGCGTCGGTTCCCCGGAAGAGAACATGGCGGGGGACCCCCGGTTCAAGTCCCGCGGGCGGGACCGCCGGGACGTCGTCCGCCCCTGGGCCCTCCGGGAGCTCAAGAACCTGGAGTTGGCGTCCCCGTCCGGTCCTGTCGCGCCGACCGGACCCCTCCCTGTGTTTCCCGCGCGGATTCGGCGCCAAGTCCCGGGGATGCAGCGAAACCCGCCGCGCGGTCTTGGCCCGCCAGAGGGCCCGCTGTGGATTCGGCGCCGAGTTCCTGGGACGCGACGGAACCCCCCGGCTCCTGCCCGCGGCCGGTCCCCCTGCTCCCCCCTCGCCGCAGGCGGTCGTGTTGCGTCCTCGGCGGATGGCCGAAAACACGTCGAGAAAACGGCATCGTGCGGCCGCCCACTTGGCGGACCCACAGTTCATCCGCCGCGAAGGAGGCAGAACCCCGCGGGCCGGTCTTTCGCGGGTCGTGGCCGCCGAGTCCACGGCCTTCGCCTCCCCCTCGCCGCGGGCCGGCCTTTCGTGGGCCGTGGCCGGTGCCCAGGTCTCCTCGCAATCGGGGTCAAGCCCCGCCCGGCGCTCGCCGCGGGGCCGGCCTTTCGTGGCCGCAGCCGGTCCCCCGGCCTCCCCCTCGCCGCTTCCGCCGCGCCGGTCCTCCTCGGCGCTGCGCTCCTCGTCCTCTCGGTTGCGGCCCCCGCCTCGGCCGCCATTCTCTCCGCCGAGGTCGACGGCGTCATCACCCCCGCCACCGCCGACGAGGTGGGGGGGCTCCTCGACGCGGCCCGGACGCGGGGCGCCGAGGCGGTCCTCCTGCTCCTGAACACCCCCGGCGGATCGGCCGACGCCACCGAGCGGATGCTCACCGCCATCGAGCAGTCCCCGGTCCCGGTCATCGCCTACGTCCCCCCCGGGGCGCGCGCCTTCTCCGCGGGGGCCTTCCTGCTCCTGGGGAGCCACGTGGCCGCCATGTCGGAGGGGACCGCCACCGGGGCCGCGACCCCCGTGGCCATCGGGGCGGAGGGAGTCTCCCCGGTGGAGCGGAAGGTGGTCAACGCCTTCGCCGCCCGGATGAGGGGCCTCGCGGAACTCCGGGGGAGGAACGCGACCGTCGCGGAGCAGTTCGTCTCCGAGGGGACGAGCCTCACGGCCAAGGAGGCGGCCTCCCGGGGTCTCGTGGATATCGTGGCCCCAGACCAGGCCGCCCTTCTGAAGGCGCTGAACGGCCGCGGGGTCCGGGTCGCAGGCCAGAACGTCACGCTTCGGACGGACGGGGTCGCCGTCGAGTACCGCCCTCCGGGCCTCCGGACCCGCGCCCTCGGGGTCCTGGGGGACCCGCAGGTCGCCTCGCTCCTCCTGCTGCTGGGCATCCTGGCGCTGATTTTCGGCCTCTCCAGCCCGGGCGGGATGTTCCCGGAGGTGGGCGGCGCCATCGCGATTCTCCTCGCCCTCTACGGCCTCGGGGTAATCGGCGCGAGCGGGGCCTCCGTTCTGCTCCTGCTCGCCGGGGTCGCCCTGATCGTGGCGGAACTCTTCATCGGGGGGACCCACGGAGCCCTCCTGGCCGGGGGGCTCGTCTCCATCGCCCTCGGTCTCCTCTTCCTGCCGCGGGCCCCGGGAATCGCCCCGGCCCCGACCGGCTTCTTCGCGTCCCCCGAGTGGTGGGGAGCCTTCCTCTGGACCACCGTCGCCGCGACCGCCCTGGTGGGGGGGTTCTTCGGGTTCGCCCTCACCCGGGCGCTCCAGTTGAGGCGGAAAGCGGCGACGACCGGGGAGGAGGAGCTCATCGGCGCCGTGGCCGAGGTGGCGACCCCCCTTGCCCCCGGCGGACCGGAGGGGCAGGTGAACCTGCGCGGCGAACTCTGGCGGGCCCGCCTCGACTCCGGGGAGCCGGCGGGCGCGGGGGCCAGGGTCAAGGTCCTGAAGCGCGAGGGGCTCACCCTGGTCGTGAAGAAGGAGCCGTGACGCCGGCCGGCAGCAACGCGCGACGGGAGAGTCCGCGCGCCTTCTCCATCGCCAATCCACCTCCCGAAAACGGGACGGGCCCGGCCCCTCGCTCCGTCTGCCCGGCCCCTCGCTCCGCCTTATCGATAGGGGCGAATCCCGCTGCCGACGGGACTGGAGGGTTTCCGAGAGGACCGGCGCGGGCCTGAAACCTTGACTGCCACGCGTCCCGAAGGGACGCGGGATGGGAGCCCGCGACGACGGGACGGGAGGTTTCCGCTGGGAGCGGCGGGTTCTGTTTCCTCTGCGGGTGGCGGCCCGGTTCCCTGGAAAAAATCGGCGCCGGGAGGCGGCCCACCGGGTGGCAACCCCCGCCCGCCGCCCGTAGAGGGAACAGACCGAGCGGCAACAACTTCAAAACCCCGGGCGCCCACAGGTCGCCATGGTCGGCGTCCCCCTCCTCTTCCAGGCGGTCGGCGACGCCGTCCTGGCCGTCCTCGTCCTCATCGCCCTCGTCCTCCTCGTCTCGGCCTTCCGCATCGTCCGGGAGTATGAGCGGGCAGTGGTCTTCCGCATCGGCCGCCTCCTCGGGGCGAAGGGGCCCGGGCTTTTCATTCGGATTCCCTTCATGGACCGGCTGGTCATCGTGGACCTGCGGACCATCGCCTTCAACGTCCCGCCCCAAGAGGTCGTGACGCGGGACAACGTGACCGTCAAGGTGGACGCGATTGTGTTCTACCGGGTCATCGACGCCTCCCGCGCCATCACCCAAGTGGAGCGCTACCACATCGCCACGTCGCAAATCGCGGTCACCACCCTCCGGTCGGTCATCGGCCAGGTGGAACTGGACGAGCTCCTCTCCCACCGGGACAAGCTGAACAGCCAGATTCAGGGCATCGTGGACCGCGCCACCGAGCCGTGGGGCGTGAAGGTCTCCTCGGTCGAAATCAAGGACGTGACCCTCTCGGAGAACCTCCAGAGGGCGATGGCGGCCCAGGCGGAGGCGGAGCGGAGCCGGAGGGCTCGCATCCTGCAGGCCGAGGGGGAGTTGCAGGCGTCGCAGAAGTTGGCGGAGGCGGCGAAGATTCTCAGCGAGACCCCCGGGGCGATGTTCGTGAGATACTTGAAGACCATCGCGGAGGCGTCGGCCGACAAGGGGGGCTC
>CAZANW010000055.1:0-2630 GCA_964486625.1 uncultured Halobacteria archaeon | reverse complement strand
CCTCCCCGAACCTCTGCGCCACCGTCACCGCCCCCAACACGGTGAACCCCACCACCAGCCACCCCAGCACGGTGAGCCCGAACACCGGCCCCGGGAATACGAACTGCAGCCCCGCCGCCACCGCGATGGCGAGCATCCGGTCGAGCCGCCCCAGGAGCCCGCCATACATCCGCCCGAGCCCCAGGGCCTGCGCCTGGGTCCCGAGATAACTGGTGAGCAGCGTGGTCGCCAGGGCGGCGAACCCCCAGGGGAAGGGGGCATACCCCCCGAACACAATGCCCCCGAGCAGCAGCACGTCCCCGAACCGGTCGAAGGCGTGGTCCAGGAAGTCGCCCCGCTTCGTCGGCCCGATTTTCCGGGCGAGGGCACCGTCGAGCGCGTCGAGCGCCCCGCTGAGGAGGACCAGAAGCGCGGCCGGGAGGAGGAAGAGGTGGCGGCCCGCCGCCCCAGCGCCCCCTTGGATGGCGACGGGGGAACCGCCGGGCCCAGGCCCGGGGATTCCTCCGGGACCCGGGGACCCGACGGGGGCCGGAACTCCCACGGGGCCCGGAACCCCCCCCGGGCTCGGAGAGGCGCTCGGAGCTGGGATTCCTTCCGGGCCTGGAAAGAGGCCCGTCCCCGGAGTCTCCCCCGGACCCCACGGCCCCTCTCCCCCCATCGGGAATGCGGGCGCGGCGTAGAACAGGAGCCCGGCCCCGAGGGCGAGCAGGAGGCTCCAGACCGTCAGGGCGTCGGGCCTGATCCCCCGCTCCAGCAGCCGCTGGACCGTCGGCTCCATCCAGCGCCCCGCCCGGGGGCGGAGGTGGCGGTCGAGCATGGGGCTCCTCTCGCGGGCTGGCCATAGAGATTTTGCTGCGCGGTTACGCCCCCCCTCCGGGCGGGGAGTCTTTTTTGAAAGAAGAGAGGGCGGGGTCTTTCCGTCGGCCAGCATCGATTTTAAGCCGCCTCGCGCCCGTCCTGCGTCCGCCTCCTGCCGACAAGGGGAGGGACCCCCGAGCGCTTGGGGTGGACGACGGGCGGGCGCGGGAGGAAACCATTTGGCGGGGTCGGGTGAGTGGAGCGATGGTCCGCCCCGAGAACCCCGCGACCCCGGGTCCCCCTCACGGTCGCCCCTCCCTTCTGGGGGCGGCCTGCGCCGGGGCCTCGGCCGCGGCATTCCTCCTCTCCCCTGAGGCGGGCCTGGGGGCCGGTGTCGCCGCGCTCGTCCTCCTCTTCCTCCTCTCCCCCCGCCGGGAGCTGGACTTCGGTCTCCTCCTCCTCGTCCTCGGCCTCGGAATCCTCGCCGCGGCCCGCTCCTTCTATCCGGGCCTCGGGGCTCTCCTCGCGGGCGGTTACCTCCTGGCCCGCGGCCGGTGGGGGCCCGGCGCCCCGAGACCCGTTCCTGTGACCGCAACCCCCGGACCGAGGAGCCGGGTCGCCGCCCGGAGAGCGGGAGGTGCGCGCGAGGGCGGGGCCGCGGCGTCCCTCCTGGCGAACCGCACCTTCTACGAGTTGGTGACCGCCCTCGGGGCCGTGGCCCTCGTGGTGGCCCTCCTCCAGCAGGGGACCGCCACTTGGCCGGCGATGGTCGCCGTCGAGTCGTGCTCCATGGAGCCCAACATCCGCGTCGGGGACCTGGTCGTGGTGATGGGGCCCATCCGCTCGCCCATCGCCACCCAGGGAGGGGATCTGGTCCGGGTGGAGCGGGCGCCCCCCCCCGGAACGGGCTCGGGCTCCCCGGGAGGTCCGACCCCTTCGGGAGGCTCGAACCCCCCGGGAGGTCCGAACTCCATTGGAGGAGCGGGGGGCGCGCGGGAGCCCCCCCTGTCGGCGGAGGTCCTCCGCGGCGAGGGCGCGGGGGAGCGGAGTTTCGCGCTGGCCACGGGCTGCACCGCCGAGCGGCCCGACGGGGGCGGGTGCGCGGCCCGGGGCGAGCCGGTGGCCGGCGACGTGATCGTCTTCTATCCCAACGGCAACGCCGCCTGCACCCCCATCATCCACCGCGCCCGGGCGTGGGTCGGGGACAACGGGACCTACGAGGGGCGGAGTTTCACCCGCGGGGGCTTCATCACCAAGGGGGACAACAACGGGCCCCTGGCCGGGCAGTCCCCCGCGCAGGCCGCGGACCAGTGGGCCCGGGGAGGGACCCCGGTCTGTCCGAACACCGAGCCGGTCCGGCCCGAGTGGATGGTGGGGGTCGCGAAGTTCCGCATCCCCTGGCTCGGCTACGTCCGCCTCCTCCTGAATCCCTCCAACTGGCCCAAAAGCTGCGCGGCGGGGTCTTGAGAACTCCTTCGCGGGAAGCGGCCGGTTTGGCGCATTTCGCGCCTCTCCCTGACCTGCCGCCCCGCTCCGGCGGGCGGGGCCTCATGAAATCCAGGCGGAAGAACCCGCCGTTCGGCTTACAACCGCCCGCAAACTCTCGCGTTCCGGTGTGAAGCGGGGTTGAGTTTGGGGCGGTTTGGGGCGGAGGCGGGAGGGTGGGCGGGGAGTCAGAAGGGGGTACCGTTCCATATCCCTTCTCTCACCCTTCTCCCAACCCGGCGGCGATTCATCCGCCGGGCTGAAGCCCGGGGCGTTCTCACCGCCCGCCCAGCAACCACCGGCGACGACCAATTCGTTCGCCGTCGTTCCTCGCTCTTCTGCCGGGC
>CAZANW010000054.1:0-12761 GCA_964486625.1 uncultured Halobacteria archaeon | reverse complement strand
CCTATGCGCTTTCCGGTTCAAAACAGCGACAACCTTGCTGGCCGGGCCACTAAGCCAGATAACCACGGTTATGTTCCCAACTTGGTGTTGCCACGCGACCCAGTATTTTCCATCTCGGGCCTGGATCATCGACGGAGCCGTATCTATTGAAAAGTCTTGGAACACCCATATGGATGGATTCCACGCAAAGCCGTTTGTGGAATTATTCACGATGATATCTCCTGTTGCATCCCTGAACTCTCCGGTATTTCGAACTATCCAGAATTTACCACCCGAATCCTGTATCAGAGATGGAAATGTATCATGTACGCTGTTGGCCGTAATATTGATTGTAGAGATCCATGTAAACCCATTTGTTGAGTTCATAAGAACGCTTTCCGAAGTTGAACCGGGTCCGGTTGCATTCTGCCAAGCAAGCCAGTATCTGCCATCCTGGCTCTGAATAAGCGACGGAGCATTGTTGGACGTGGCATTCTTGGTGATAGTTTGCTCGGTTGACCAATTAACCCCATCGGTCGAGTTTGTTAGTGGCCAGGTGACGAGAACCCCCCGGGCTAAAGCCCGGGGGGTTCTCGTCACCTGGCCACTAAATTTCAGCGGTAGCCGCAGCGACCCTGCGTTCGCGTTCTGGAGCGCGTGGGGGTTGTTCGAACTCGTGCTCGGCACGGTATTAGTCGTTCACGGCTTGAGACTCTATCAAATCCAGCGGCGCTATCCCCCTGTTCCTAATTTTTTCCGCCCTCATCTCTGGCGCCAGCCGTCTTTGTTTTTCCCGCGCCATCGGGAGTATGACTTGCGGTCCGAAGGACCGCAAGACTTACCCCGATGGCGCGCTCTCCGGAGTGCCAAGAAGCGGACTGGTGCTGCCTTGAGAAAAGTGGTTCGGGGTTTCTCGACGGGCCGCGCGCTCGGCGGCCTACTCGCCCTCGCTCGCCGCGCTCGCTCGGGCTCGTCGGCGGCTGTGGTGTGCGCTCGCACGGCTCGCGCACACCACAATACTGCCGCCTACGGCCGCCGTCGCTCCGCGGCCCTTGCTCTTGCAACGGGCCCTTTGAGTTCCCGACCTGTTTTTGTGTGGGCTGAAAGGAGGCCGGCCAGCGTTTGTGGAAGCGGACTACCGGCTCGCCTTCGCCATCCTCTCCTTCTCCTCCCTCCGGGAGACGGAGAAGCACTTGGTGTCGTTCTTCGAGGCGGAGATGATCTCGGCGGCCAGGCAATCCGACAAACTCCGCGGGCTGGAGAAGGCGGCCTTCTGCGCCCCCTGGGCCAGGACCCTCAGCGCCTGGCTCACCCGCCGCTGGGCGCTGGTGTCCACCGCCTTGGGGACCGCGATGCCGCCGTACTTGAGCCGGACCGTTTCCTCCCGGGGCGCGGCGTTGGCGACGGCGTCCGCGAAGACCTGGGCCGGGTTCTGCTTGGTCAGGGCGTGGACCCGCTCGAACGCCTCCCGGACCACGCGGTAGGTGGCGTGCTTCTTGCCGGTGGAGCCTTTGCGCCGCATCAGTTTGTTGGCGAGGCGCTCCACCGCCGAGACCCCCTCCATGCCGGTGAAGGCCCTCCGCCCCCCTGAGTGGGCCGAGGGGGTCAGCCGGAGGTAGCGCTGGAGGCTCGGGTCGCGGATTTGGACCTGGGAGAGGTCCCACTTGCCGAAGAGCAGCGGGGGCGCGGGGGCGGCGCCGGGGGCCGACGGGGCGGGCCCGGGGACCCCGGGCTCCGCCGGGGCGGGGGGCGGCGTCGGGGTTTCGGAGGGGCCGTCCATCTCACCGGGTCGGCTTCTCCGCGCGGCCGTGGACCAGTTCGTTCAAACTCACGCCGTTCACGCCGATGACCTTGAACCGGACCCCGGGGATGTCCCCCATGGAGCCCCCCATGCGCCCCCCGATGCGCTCGATGACGACCTCGTCGTGCTCGTCGATGAAGTTGATGGCGCCGTCGCCCGGGGCGAAGGCGGTCAGCTGCTTCCCGTTCTTGATGAGCTGGAGCTTGACGGCCTTCCGGATGCCGGAGTTGGGCTGCTTGGCCTCGATGCCCACCTTCTCCAGGACGATGCCCTTGCCCTGGGGGGCCCCCCCGAGGGGGTCGGCCTTCACGTTCAGGCGGAGCTCCCGGGCGACGTAGTCCCGGTCGCTCCACCGGAGCCGCTTCCGCCGCTTCCGGAGGTTCCGGACCGCGAAGAGCCCTTTCGTCATGGTCCCCGATGGGGCCCTTTACAGGCTATCAAGATGTCGCCTGTCGCCGGGGGAGGGGACCTTTTTGACGGGCGGCCCTTCTTTCCCGATGGTCGAGTTCGACTTGCCGAAGGAGACGCTCCAGACCCAGCGGCTGGTCCACGCCTTCGCCCAGGGGCGGCTGCGCCCCATCGCCCGGGAGTTCGACCGGAACGAGCACGCGATTCCCTGGGACCTCATCCAAGAGGTCCACCGGATGCAGGCCTCCATGCCGGTGAAGCGCGGGACCGCCACCCCCGGCGGGACCCTGGCGGCCGCCGTCCTGGCCGAGGAGATGGCGTGGGGCGACCCGGGGCTCATGCGGATGCTCCCGGGCCCGGGCCTCGGGGGGGCGGCCATCATGGCGAACGGGACCCCCGAGCAGGTGCAGAAGTTCCTGGCGCGCTACTCCGGCCCCGAGCCCGCCTTCGGGGCGATGGCGATGACCGAGCCCGGCGCGGGGAGCGACACCGCGGCGGTCCGGACCACCGCTCACCGCGACGGCGACTCATGGGTGCTCAACGGGGAGAAATTCTTCTGCTCCAACGCCCAGATGGCCATCGAGAAAACGAACGGCCTCATGGTGGTGTGGGCCAAGGTCGTGGAGAAGGGGGCGTCGCCCGACCAGGTGGGGCGGGCCGCCATGCGCCCCTTTGTGATTCCCGCCGGGACCCCCGGGGCCAAAATTTCCAAGGTGGAGAAGAAACTGGGCATCCGTGCCTCGAACACCTGCGACGTCGTCCTCGAAGAGTGCCGGGTCCCGCTGGACCACATCCTCCCCTGGCCCGAGGAGGCCGGGAAGGCCAAGGGGTTCAAGGGCGCCATGCAGGCCTTCGACACCATGCGGCCCATCGTGGCCTCGGCCGGCATCGGGTGCGCCCGGGCCGCCTTGGAGGCGACCCGCGAGATGTTCAAGAAAGCGGGCCGGCCCATCCGCTACGGCCTGTCGCCCGCCCAGATGACGGCGGCCGAGCGCGATTTCATCGAAATGGAAGCGAAACTCCAGGCGGCCCGGCTCCTGGCCTGGAGGGCCTGCTGGATGGCCGACACCCAGCGGCAGAACAACGCCGAGGCCTCCATGTCGAAGGCGATGGCCGGGACCGTGGTGGCCCAGGTGACCCAGAAGTGCGTGGAGCTGGCGGGGGCGCTGGGCACCTCCGAGAAGGGGATGCTGGAGAAGTGGATGCGGGACGCCAAGGTGACCAACATCGCCGAGGGGACCGGGGAGATTCAGCGCCTCATCGTTGCGAGGAGGCTCCTGGGCTACACGAGGGAGCAACTCAAATAGCCGGTTTTTTTTCATGGACCTCTTCCGCTCGCCCGGCCGCGTGAACCTGATTGGCGAGCACACCGACACCACCGGCGGCTGGGTCCTCCCGGCGGCGATTGATTTGGAATTGAGGCTCTCCGCCTCCCCGAGTTCCCGGGTCTCGCTCCGCTCCGACCAGTTCCCCGAACCCGTCCGGTTCGACCCATTGCGGTCCCTCCGCAGGTCGGGCGGCTGGGGCGACTACGTGAAGGGGGTCTTCTGGGCCCTCGCATCCGAAGGAGGCGAGGGTTTCCGACGAAGTCAGAAGGCCCCCGGGGCGAAGCGCGGCCTCTCCGGCTCCATCCGCTCGACGCTTCCGCAGGGCTCCGGCCTCTCCTCCTCGGCCGCCCTCGAACTGCTGGTCGGGGTCGCGGCGCGCCGCTACAACCGGCTGCGCCTCTCCGGGGCGCGCCTCGCCCGCTTCTGCCAGAGGGCTGAGAACGAGTTCGTCGGGGTGCCGTGCGGCCCCATGGACCAGTTCGCGGTCGCCCTCGGAAAGCGCGGCCACGCCCTTCTGCTCGACTGCTCCACCCTGGAGCACCGGCGGGTCCCCGTTCCGAAGGAGCTCGCCATCGGAATCCTCGACACCGGCGTCTCCCGGAGGCTGGAGGCGACCCCCTACGCCCGGCGGCGGACCGAGGCGGAGGAGGCGGCCCGGAGGGTCGGGAGGCCCCTGCGCGAAGCCCGGCCCCGCGACCTCGCCCGCCTTCCGCCGCTCCTCCGCAGGAGGGCGCGCCACATCGCCACCGAGAACCGGCGGGTCCTCGCGATGGTGGATGCGCTGCGGGCCGGGGACCGGGAGGAGGTGGGGCGGCTGATGGCCGGTTCCCACCGGAGCCTCGCGCGCGATTTTTGCGTCACCATCCCGGAACTGGATGCCGCGGTCCGCTCGATGGTCCGCGTGCCCGGGGTGTGGGGGGCCCGGATGACCGGCGCCGGTTTCGGGGGATGCGCGGTGGCCCTCCTCGACGGGGAGTCGGGGCCCCGGTTCCTGCGCGAAGCCCCCCGGAACTATCGCCGGCGGACCGGGAGGCGGGGGCGGGCATTCGTGGTGCGGGCGGCCGACGGGGCGGGACAGGTTCGGGGGAAAATGTGATACCCTCCCCGGGGTCTCTGCCTCGATGAAATCGGTCGTCCTCGCATACTCCGGGGGCCTCGACACCTCAGTCTGCATCCCCCTCCTGCGGGAGAGGTTCGGCTTCGACCGGGTCCTCACGGTCACGGTGGACGTGGGCCAGGAGCCCGCCGACATCCGCCAGGCCGGGGAGCGGGCCCGCAAACTGGGGGCGCTCCACCGGACCGTGGACGCCCGCAAGGAGTTCGTCACCGACTGCCTCTGGCCCCTGGTGAAGGCGAACGGCTCCTACGAGGGCTACGTCCTCGGGACCGCCATCTCCCGCGTCCTCATCGCCCGCAAGGTGGCCGAGGTCGCCCGGCGCGAAGGAGCCAAGGCCGCCGCCCACGGATGCACCTCCAAGGGGAACGACCAGTTGAGGTTCGAGACCCTCTTCCGGGCCGCGGGCCTCCGCGTGGTCGCCCCCATCCGGGAACTGGGGCTCACCCGGACCCAGGAGATGGACTACCTGAAGAAGCGCGGCGTCACGGTCTCCGTGAAGTCGCGCTTCAGCGTGGACGAGAACCTCTGGAGCCGCTCCATCGAGGGCGGGGAGTTGGAGGACCCCGGGAGCGAGGTGCCGGAGGAGGCGTTCCGGTGGACCCGGCCGCCCGGGAAGGGCCCGGCCCCCCAGAGGGTCACGGTGGGCTTCCACCGGGGCGTTCCGGAATCCATGGACGGCCGGAAGATGGACGGCCTCGCCTTGGTCCAGAAGTTGAACGGGGTCGCGGGTCGCCACGGCGTCGGGCGCACCGACATGGTGGAGGACCGCTTCCTCGGCTACAAGGTGCGGGAGGTCTACGAGCACCCGGCGGCCACGCTCCTTCTCGCCGCCCACCGGGACCTGGAGTCCCTCGTCCTGACGCGGAACGAACTGCGGGTGAAGGGGGCCCTCGAACCGGTGTGGGCCGAACTGGTCTACGCGGGGCTCACCGTGGACCCCCTCTACGACGCGCTGAACGGGTTCATCGACCGGACCCAGGAGCGGGTCACGGGCACGGTGACCCTCCGCCTCGCCCAGGGGACGGCGCGGCCGGTGGCCCGCTGGTCCCCCCACGGCCTCACCACGGCCCAGGCCAGCTTCGACGCCCCGGGGGACCGGGACGTGGAGGGGCTCCTCCGGCTCCACGGGCTGCAGGGGAGGCTGGCCCGGAGGGGGCAGTGGCCGTGAAGGACATCCGGGTCCTGATTCCGACCCTGAACGAGGAGGCCACCATCGGTCCCCTGGTCCAGGAGTTCGTCGGGATGGGCTACCCAGTTCTCGTGGTGGACGGCCACTCCGCCGACCGGACCGCCGAGTTGGCCCGCGCGGCCGGGGCCGAGGTCCTCCTCCAGGAGGGGAAGGGCAAGGGGGCCGCCGTGGTCCAGGCGCTCCGGGCCATCCGGGAGCCCATCGTGGTGATGATCGACGGGGACGGGACCTACGCGCCGTCGGAGGTGGAGCGGCTGCTCGCCCCCGTCCGGGAGGGGGTGGCCGACCACGTCATCGGGAACCGCTTCACCCGCCCCGAGAGCGGCGCCTTCACCCGCCTGAACTTCTTCGGGAACAAGGTCCTCAACAAACTCTTCGGCCTCGGCTACGGGGTGTGGCTCAGCGACATCCTCTCGGGCTACCGCGCCTTCCGGAGGGAGACCCTCCTCGCCCTGGACCTCAACCGCTCCGGATTTGAGATCGAGACCGAGATGACGGTGGAGAGCGTGAAGCAGGGCCACCGGTTCGCCGAGGTCCCCATCACCTACCGGCCCCGGGTCTCGGGGATGGCCGCGAAGCTCCACCCCCTCCGGGACGGGATGCGCATCTTCTGGACCATCGGCTCCCTGGCCCGGGCCTACAACCCCGCGTTCGTCCTGTTCCCCGGGGGCATCGCCATGATCGGAGCCGGTCTGGCCCTCGGGCTCTACATCCTCTACGATTTCATGTCTCGGGGCATCGCCCACAACTCCCTCGCGATTCTCATGCTCCTCCTCTTCCTGCTGGGGGTCCAGGTCCTCCTCTTCGGTTTCCTGTCGAACCTCCAGGTCCTGCTCCACCGGGAGCTGATGCGGGAAGTGCGGAAGAGGTAGTCAACCCCGCCACCGCTGGGTGATGGGCATGAGCCGCCCCGAGCCGAAGGCTTTCGTCGTCACCTTCAGGCCCGGCGGCGCCTGCTTCCTCTTGTATTCGCTCCGGACGAGCATTTCGGCGACCCGGTCCACCGTGGCCCGGTCGAACCCCCGGGCCGCAATCTCGTCCCGGGAGAGGCGCTCCTCGACCCAGGCCTGGAGAATCGGGTCGAGAACCTCGTAGGGCGGGAGGGAGTCCTGGTCGGTCTGGTCCGGCCTCAGTTCGGCCGACGGCGGCTTCGTGAATACCGCTTCGGGGATGACGGGGCCCGTGCGGTTCCGGTATCGGGCGAGGCGGTAGACCATGGTCTTCGGCACGTCGGAGATGACCGCGAGTCCGCCCGCCAGGTCGCCGTAGAGGGTGCAGTAGCCGGTCGCGACCTCCGACTTGTTGCCTGTGCTCAGGACCATCCACCCGAACTTGTTGGAGAGGGCCATGAGGAGGGTGCCTCGGACCCGGGCCTGGAGGTTCTCCTCGGCCACGCCCGGGGGGGTCCCCTCGAACTCCCCCGCCAGGGCCTCTTGGAACTCCCGGAACAACGGGATGATGGGGAGGACCTTGAACCCGATGGAGAGGTTCGCGGCGAGGGCCCGGGAGTCCTCGACCGACCCCCGGGAGGAATAGGGGCTGGGCATGGTGACCCCCACCACGTTCTCCGGGCCGAGGGCGTCGGCGGCGATGGTCGCCGTGAGGGCGGAGTCGATGCCTCCGCTGAGCCCCACGACCACCTTCCGAAAGCCGTTCTTCCGGACGTAGTCCCGGGTCCCGAGGACGAGGGCGCGGTAGATTTCCTCCTCCACGGACTCTTCAGGGGGAAGGGGGGCGGAGGAGGACCGCCCTTCCAGCGCGACATCCACGACCCAGAGCCCCTCCTCGAACCGGGGGGCCGCCGCGACGATGGCCCCCCGGCCGTCCACCACGTAGGAACCGCCGTCGAAGACCAAGTCGTCCTGCCCCCCCACCTGGTTCACGTAGACGAGGGGGCGCTTGGCCTGGCGCGCGCGCTTCCGGAGGAGGGCCTCCCTCTCCCTCCGCTTCCCGGCGTGGAAGGGGGAGGCGGAGAGGTTCAGGATGAGTTCGGCCCCCCGGGAGGCCAGCGCCGGGAGGGGCCCCTTCTCGACCCAGAGGTCCTCGCACACGGTGACCCCCACCCTCCGCCCCGCGAGCCTCCAGACCCGCGAAACGCGGTCGGGGACGAAGTAGCGGTCTTCGTCGAAGACATCGTAGGTGGGAAGAGAGCGCTTCCCCTGGACCCCGACCCGCCGCCCGTTCTCCAGGAGGGCGGCCGCGTTGAGCCGGCCCTCCGGGCGTCTCTCTACGAAACCGATGACCGCCGCCAATCCTTGGGTTTCGGGGAGGAGCCGCGCCAGGGCTTTCCGGTTCTCCTCCACGAAGCGGGGGACCTCCACCAGGTCCTTGGGGGGGTAGCCCGGGAGAGTCAACTCCGGGAAGACCACGAGGCTGGCCTCCCGGGAGCGGGCCTCCCGGAGGGCTTCAGCGACCAAGCGAAGGTTCCCCTCCAGGTCGCCCACGACCGGGTTGGTCTGGGCCAGGGCGACGCGGAGAACCGTGGAAGCGGTGCGGCGGGGAGGAGGGCCCATCGCCGCTGGCTGGGGGGTCCCTCCCAAAGACGCTGTCGGCTCAGCCGTGGTGGTTGAGCGGCTCGACCCGGTGGCCCTTGATGACGAAGCGGGAGGAGCGGTGGGCGAGCCCCTTGAGGAATGTCGGGTTCATCTTCAAACTCTGGCAGACCGTGGAGAGGGACTTGGGCCCTTCCCGGATTTCGCCCAGGACCTTGGCCGCCATCTGCTCCACCTCCTCCTCCCGGAGGAGCATGACCTGGACCAGGTCGGCCACGTCCTCCAGGGAGCACTGGAAGTTGGCGCGGATGGTGGTGTAGGAGGAGTGGTATTCCCGGTCGGGGGTCCTCCCCGACTCGGGGGGCCGCCACTTGGACTCCAGGAGGCCCCCTCTCCGCAGGACCTCCAAGCTCCGCTTGAACTCGGGGCCCGCGGTCTTTTCCAGTTCCCCCTCGCTCTTCCACCCGGTGGCGAGGAGCTCGAAGAGTTTGCGGTGGCGCTGGCTCCCGAAGGACTGGAGGATGGGGACGAGGTCGGACGGGTCGTTGACGATGCGCGTCCGCTTCGACTCCATGGGGCCTCAGGTATGGGCTCTGCGGCCTTAATACTTACGAGGGCCGCCGAAATCTCCACGGTTCCGGTTCGGAAAGACCCCGACAGGTTGGAACCGGGTCGCGTTCCGCTGGAGCCGGGCCGCCGGCGCGCTCCGCCGGGAGTCCTCCGGGGCCCAACCGCTAATATCCCCGGCCTCCCAGGGGGGAGATGCACCCCGCCCGCCGCATCGCCTCCCCCCGGGGCCGCCTGAAGGGGAGGCGCATCCTCCTCGGCGTCACCGGCTCCATCGCCGCCGTCCGCTCGGTGGAACTTGCCCGGGAGATGCTCCGGCGCGGCGGCTCGGTCCGGGCCCTGATGACGCCGGCGGCCCAGCGCATCCTCCACCCCCACGCGCTGGAATACGCCACGGGGGAGCCCCCGGTGACCGAGTTGACGGGCAAGGCGGAGCACGTCGACCTCGTCGAGGAGGCCGACCTGCTGCTCATCGCCCCGGCCACCGCCAACACCCTCGGGAAACTGGCCCACGGCATCGACGACACCCCGGTCGCGTCGGCCGCCTGCGTCGCCCTCGGGCGGGGCCTTCCGGTGGTGGCGGCGCCCGCCATGCACGAGCCGATGGGGCGGAACCCGCTGGTCGCCGAGAACCTGGCCCGGCTCAAGGCCGCGGGGGTGGTCCTCGTCGCCCCGAGGCTGGAGGAGGAGGCGCTGAAACTCGCATCGGAGGAGGAGATTCTCCTGGAGGTGGAGCGGGAGCTGACCCCGCAGCGCCTCCGGGGCCGGCGGGTCCTCGTCACGGGCGGGCCCACCCGGGAACCGGTGGACCCCATCCGCGTCCTGACCAACCGGAGTTCGGGCAAGACCGGGGTCGAACTGGCCAAGGAGGCCTACCGCCTCGGGGCGGAGGTGACGCTGGTCCACGGCGGGAGCCTCGGGCTCTCCCGGATTCGGGAGGTCCGGGTCGAGTCCGCGGCCGACATGACCCGGGCCGTGTTGAAGGAGTTGGCTTCGAAACCGCACCACCTCCTCGTCTCCGCCGCCGCCATCTCCGACTTCGTCCCGGAGGCGGCGGTGCGGAAGGTCCCGTCGGACAGGCCCTACGCCCTCAAACTGAACCCCGCGCCCAAGATGGTGAAGGAGGTCCGCAAGCGGTTCCCGGACCTCCCCGTCGTCGCGTTCAAGGCGGAGACCGGGATGGAGTCGGCCGCCCTGGTGAAGCGGGCCCGCTCCTGGATGGGGGACCTCGGAGCCTCGATGGTCGTCGCCAACGACGTCCTCGGGGGCGGCATCGGGACCGAGGAGAACGACGTGTGGTTCGTGACGAAGCGGGGGGCGGCGAGGGCGAAGGGGAGGAAGGAGGAACTTGCGGTGAAGTTCTGGGAGAGGGCGGCGGGGTTGGCGGCGAAGCCGTAGAACTTCACGCCACCACCGCAATCCCCGCCCCCGCCTGGACCGTCTGCCCCGGCTGGACCAGCACCTCCTTCACGACCCCGTCCCGCGGCGCCACGATGTCGTTCTCCATCTTCATCGCCTCCAGGACCGCGAGGACTTGGCCCGCCTTCACCTTGTCGCCCGGCTTCACCTTCACCCGCAGGATGGTCCCCTGCATCGGGGCCCGCACAGCCCCCTCGGGGGCGGACGGGAGCCCCCTCGATGCCGGAGCTCTCGCCGCCGCAGCGGCGCCGGGCCCGGACCGGGGAGCGGTCGGCGCGGCGGGGGCCCGGAGGGCGGCCCCCGTCCGTCCCGGCTCCACCACCCGGACCGTGTAGGACTTGGCGCCCATCTCAACCGTGAAGACCCGGCCCGGACCCGCCGCCGGGGCGGCGGGGGCGGGCTCCGGCTTCTTCCGCGGGAGTTGGTCCGAGGTGAACTCCGGCTTCACCTCCCCCTTCAGGAACCGCTTCGCCACGTCGGGGTAGAGCGCGTAGGTCAGCACGTCCTCGGGCTTCGTCACCAGCCCCAGGTCCTCCGCCTCCTGCCGCAGGGCCGACATCCGCGGGGCCAGGAGGTCGGCGGGGCGGCCCCGGACGACCTGCGACTCCCAGTCGGGGCCGAGAATCTTCCGGCGGGTCTCGTCGGAGATGGACCCCGGGGGCTCGCCATACATCCCCCGGGCGTAGTCCTTCACCTCCTTCGGGACCGCCTTGTAGCGCTCGCCCAGCAGGACGTTCAGCACCGCCTGCGTCCCCACAATCTGGCTCGTCGGGGTCACCAGGGGCGGGTAGCCGAGGTCGGCCCGGACCTTCGGGACCTCGCCCAGCACCTGCGGGAGCTTGTCGAGGGCGCCCTGCTCCTTCAACTGGGCCACGAGGTTCGAATACATGCCGCCCGGAATCTGGTGGAGAATCACGCTCGGGTCCACCCGGAGGGTCTCCTCGCTGTGGAGGTGCGCGTATTTTTTCCAGACTGACTCGAAGTAGCGGTTGATTTCCGCCAGCAGCGCGAGGTCGTAGCGGGTGTCGTGCTCGGTCCCCCGCAGGGCCGCCACCACCGACTCCGTGGGCGGGTGGCTCGTCCCCCAGGCCAGGGCCGACATGCTCGTATCGAGGATGTCGGCCCCCGCCCGCAGCGCCTCCATGTGGGCCATCATCGCCATCCCCGAGGTGCAGTGGGTGTGGACCGCCACCGGCAGTTTCGTGGCCTCCTTCAGCGCCCGCACGAGGTCGTAGGCCTCCTTCGGCCCCAGGAGCCCCGCCATATCCTTGATGCAAAGCGAATCGGCGCCCATGCGCTGCAGCTCCTTCGCCTTCTTCACGTAGAGCTCGGTGGTGTGGACCGGGCTGACCGTGTAGCAGATGCACGCCTGGGCGTGCTTCGACTCCTTCTTGACCGCCCCCAGAGCGGCGCGGACGTTCCGCAGGTCGTTGAGGGCGTCGAAGACGCGGAAGATGTCCACGCCGTTCTTGGCCGCGGCGCGGACGAAGGCCTCGACCACGTCGTCCGGGAAGTTGGCATAGGCGACGATGTTCTGCCCCCGCTCCAGCATCTGGAGGGGGGTGTTCGGCAGCGCCGCCCGGAGGGAGCGGAGCCGTTCCCAGGGGTCCTCCGCCAGGAAACGGATGCAGGAATCGAAGGTCGCCCCGCCCCACACCTCCAAGGAGTGGAACCCCACCCTGTCAAGGGGCGCGCAGGCGGGGAGCATGTCCTCAGTCCGCATCCGGGTGGCCAGGAGGGACTGGTGGCCGTCCCGGAGGACGACCTCGGTGAGGCGGGCCATGGCACGCGGCTTTGAACCCGCAGGGCATAAGGCCCGCGGTTGCGGGGCTCGATGGCGCGGAGGGACGGCCCGGGGCCCCAACGGGCCTCCCCCAACCCCGGGCCTCCGGAATCGCCGGTCCGGCGACGGCGTAACCGGGCCGATGGCGAGGCCCTTGGGCCCGCCGGGCCGGAGCGGACCGAAAGTAATATCCGTCATGAATGCGGACATTGCAGGATGGTTGGGGAGGTGGGGTCCGGAGAATCCTCCGTTTTCTTCTGCGTGGACTGCTACACGCGGTTCAAGCTCCGGACCACCCCCCAGGGGCCCGAGGTGGCCTGGATCATCCTCGACCGCTCCGTCTACCAAAACCGGGACCTGATGACGGTTTATCCGCTCCTCTCCCGGACCCTGGAGGACCTCCGCTGCCCGGTCTGCGGGACCGACTGCCTGAAGCGGCTCCAGCCCGCGCTCCGCGGGCCCCGGGAGCCCCTCCTCCGCGAGGTCGCGCCCACACTCTGAAATCCCTCGCGGGAAGGAGACGGCGTCACCCTCAGAAACCGATTTCGACAGGCTTGCCCACGGGGGCGGAGGAGCCCGAGTCCCTCCCTTGAGGAGTATATCTCCTCCGGCGATAGAGAGAATGATGGCGACCCCCCTCATCCCCCCCTCCCCGACCGCCCCCCAACTCTCCTGGGT
>CAZANW010000053.1:0-12809 GCA_964486625.1 uncultured Halobacteria archaeon | reverse complement strand
TTTCTCCTGCGGCGTCAGAGTGGTATAAGGGACAGTGTCCGGACCGTGTCCATCAGCTCTGGCATGGGGGACTTGGGCCCGCTGCGGACCGAGACGAGGAGGGGCTTCGCCGGGTCCCCGAACCTCTTGCCGGTCTTCCTCTCGATGGCCGCCACGCCCGCCTCGACGCCGGGCCAGATGGACTTGAGGAAGGGGTCCCCGCGGCGCTGGAACTCGTTGCACGCCTCCGTGGTGATTGTGAATCCCGGCGGGACCGTGATGGAGGCGCGGGCCATCTCGGCGAGGCCGCTCCCCTTCCCCCCGAGGAGGTCCCGCATCTTGGCCGAACCCTCCTCGAAGGGATAGACGTATTTCTTCCCGGGGGCTCCCCGGGCGGCGGCCTTGGGGCGGGCCATTTGGCCGTTAGGACTCCGGGGCCCTGTTAAACGTTACGGAGGCGAGAGGCCCGCCCGTTGCGGGGGCGGGACCTTCTCCGCCCGCCCGTCTCCGGCCTCGGAAACGAGCCGCAGATAGTTCCGGCCCAAGGTCAGGATGGCCACCCCCATGGACGCCGCCGAGAGGACCAGGAGGGGCCCGGCCCCCGGGCTCCCGGCGGCGATGAGGATGTGGACCGCGAACCAGACCCCTGCGGCCCCGAGGAAGAGCGCCATGGACCGCCCCGGGAGGACCCGCCGCAGGCGGAACGTCACGAGGGGGAGGACCAGGAAGAAGTAGGCCCCCCCGAGGAGGACCAGGAGGATGGCCCTGAACTCGGCCTCGGCCATGGGGCGTAAAAGCGGCCCCGGCTATTGAAGGCTGCGGAGACAGATATTTCAAATTGCAGGGGGGAGGGGGGACAGTCCGGACGGGGGGCAAGCCCCCCTCCCCACCGGACGGGCAGGTAGATCAGCTGGTAGATCACTCCCTTGGCATGGGAGAGGCCTCGGGTTCAAATCCCGACCTGTCCATGTTGCCGCTCCACTCGGGAACCCTCTCGTCCCGTCGGCGCGGGCCTCTGACCGGATGCTTCGCTCGGCCAGGCGGGTTACCTTGGGCCGGGCACAAGTCCGGACCCGGAACTTCCGCTTGGAACCGTTAGGGCGACGATGGCCAGGAACAGAACCATTCCGACGATGAGCAGAGGATAGACATGGAAGCGGTGGGTCCGAAGAACGGACTCCGCCTTCCAGCCCTTCATGGCAAAACTGGCCGCGGTGCTGAGGATCACTCCCGCCACCATCAATCCGAAGACCCCGCCCAGAGCGGATGGGAGGCCGGCGGAAAGGATCGCCCACAATATGCTCACCGTGGCGACGATGACTCCGGCCGCCATGACGGCGAAGCGGTCGATCCAGAAGGCGTCGAAGAGGAAGAGGTAGAAAATCATCAACCCGAAAGAAGCGTAGGCGAGACCGTTGAACCAACCCGGGAGGCCGAAGCCGGAGGCGATCATCGGCGACGCCACGAAAAGCACGAGGAATCCGGCCGCCGTTAGAAACCAGATGAACAGGTTCCGGGCCTCGATTTCCCGCATCGCAATCCTCTCTCCCTGGAGGAAGCGCCGCGGCTCCTGGAGAAATACGGATTGACAGTTGGGCGAGCAGAAATAGAGCGTCCTCCCTTTGAGGCCGACCCGGGCTCCATCGATTTGATGGGGGGCCTCTGCCGGATTCACCTCCATGCCACAGACGAGGTCTTTCGCCATGAACGCCGCTCCCGCGCCCGATTTGACGACCTCCTGCATCGCGACCTTCTCTCCCTTGAGGAAGCGCCGCGGTTCGTGGAGAAAAACGGACTGGCATTTGGACGAGCAGAAATAGAACACCGCACCTTGGACGCCGACCTGGGCTCCGCCGACTCGATGCTGGGCGCCTGTGGGGTTCACCTCCATGCCGCAGACGATGTCCTTAACCACGGAACCCGTTCTCGCCCCGAGTTTATCTATTTTTCGCGATGTAACGCGGTTCTGACCCGTGAGCCCTTCGGCGCGCGTGGCAGCCAAAGGGTCAGGCCCGCGCCGGTCCCCTCGGAAACTCTCTCGCTTCGTCGGCAACGAAGCCACTTGGGGTGTCGTCCTCCGGTATCGCCCGCGCCCCATCGGCAACCGACGCGTAGCCCGGGCGGGCGTGGGGCGCTCCATCCACAACCCATAAAAGAGCCTGCGCCGCCCCTGCAACCGTGGGCGGCGACTCGCTCGCCTTGGCGCGCCTCCAGGGCCGGAGGGCGGGGCGCCCGAAGGGCGGTCCCCCTTTCGAGGGACGGGTTTAAATGCCCGGCCCCTTGGAGTCGGGATGGCCCCCGCCTCGGCCCGCCGCAGGGCGGCCCGAATCCAGTATAAACTGCCCGCGGGGGAGAGGTTCCGCATCGTCACCGCGGCCAAGTGGCTCCTGAAGGCGGAACTGCCCGGGGGGCTTTTCGTCAACCTCCTGCGCCAGGAGGGGGGCTTCACCGCCAACTGCCAGACCCTCTCCATCCAGAACGGCTGGACCAAAATCCGCGTGCGAGTCGAGGACGTCAAGGGCGCCGCGGAGGTCCTGGGCCGGGGCTTCGCCCTCGACGGGGGCGCCCCGGTGGGCCCCATGCTCCCCTCCATCGAGGGCGAGACCTTCACCATCGAGAAGAGCCTCTGGGGCGAACTGGGCGAAGCCGACGGCGCGCCGGGGCTCCAGAAGGTCCTGGGGGACCTGCGGCTCCAGTCGCTCCTCCTCTTCTTCGGGACCCACTTCCCCCGCAAGGAGGTGGTCCCGGGCCAGAGGTGGGACTACGAGGACCACTGGAATTTGAGGTGGCCCTTCGTCCCCATCATCCAGCCCCAGGCGACGCGGGTGAAGGTGGATTGCACCTTCCGCCGGTGGATTCCCTTCTCCGGCCAGGAGTGCCCCGAGGTCGCCCAGGAAATCACCGTCGAGCCCGAGGCCGAGCGCTTCGGATTCTACCGGGTCCACGGGGGCGGGACCGGGCGCATCGTATTCGAGCCGGAGTTCGGGAAGATTGCGCGGTCGGAGAAGAAACTCCGCCTCGACCTGAAGCCGAGATTCGGCGGCGGGGGGTCGTGGCGGGTGGAGATGGAGACCTCCTCCTGGCACGAATAAACGGCCGGCCTATTTCTTCAGCAACTTGAACGCGTGCATCCACTCGTTCCGCAGCAGCCCCGGGATGCACCAGAGGATGCAGAGCGGCTCGATGGCGCGCGCCGCCTCGACCCCGCCCACGTCCTCCCACTCCCAGCCGAACTTGTTCAGGACCTCCTCCACTTCCCCCTTCGCCTTGGCGTCGTTGCCGCAGACGAACATGGTGGGTTTGACTCCGCCGAAGTCGGGATTGACCATGAATGCGTTCCCCACGCACGAAAACGCCTTCACGAAATTGGCCTTGGGCGCGAGTTTCTGGAGCCGCTCCATGAGCGACTCGTCGAGCCGCGTGAAGAACTTCAGCACCCCGTTCACCGGCGGCTCGTCGGCGATGGGGTTGGTCGCGTCGATGACGGTCTTGCCCGCGAGGTTCGCGGGGCCGCACAGTTTCACCGCCGACTCCGCCGCCGTCCCCTTCACCGCGAGGACCACGAGGTCCCCGAAGCGCGCGGTCTGCTCGAAGGTCCCGACCTTGCCGCCCTTCCACCCCTTCAGTTTGGCCGGGTCCCGGGTGCCCCGCATCACCTCGTAGCCGTGGTTCACGAAGCCGTCCGCCAGGACCTGCCCGACGGTTCCCGAGCCGAGGACGCCGACTTTTCTTGCCATTACCGGATGGGTCGATAGCCCCCTATGCTTCCGAAGGCTCCGCCGAGAGTTAAAATTTTCATGTAGTTCGCCGCCCAGACGCTGGCAGTCCGCGCGATGCCCCACCCCTGGATGCGCCGCGGGCTCGTCATGACGAGGGTGCTCGACATGAACCGGAACCTCCCGAAGTTCCGGAGCCGCCGGGCGAGTTCGACGTCCTCCGCAATCGTGAGTTTCTCGTCGAAGCCCCCCGCCGCCTCGAAGGACTCCCGGCGGGCCACGAAGCAGACCCCCGAGGAGTGCGGCACCCCCGCCAGGATGGCGGTCCGGAAGTAGTTGTTGATGAACCAGAAGAGGAGGAAGTCCTCGATGTCGGCGCTCACCGGCAGGATGGGGCAGGTGGCCCCCGCGACCCGGCGGTTGGAGAAGGTGCGCTGGACCGTCGAGAGGAGGTTCTCCTTCGGCCAGGTGTCGGCGTCGAGGAAAAGGAAGACCCGGCCCGAAGCGGCCGCGGCGCCCTCGTTCCGCCCCGCGGCGGGGCCCGGGCGCCGGACCCGGACCACCCGGTCGGCGTGCTTCCGCGCCCGGGGGACCGTGTCGTCGTCGCTCCGGTAGTCCGCCACGACGAGTTCGTAGGGCTTCGGAAAGGCCTGGGCGCGGATGGCCTGGAGGGTGGGCTCGATATACTTGCCCTCGTTGCGGGTTGGGACTATCACGGAAACCGCGGGGCGGGGCATCTGTGGCCCTCCATCGCGCTTCCGTCCTTATCTGGATTACTCGATACTCTTCCTGCCTGCCCCGTGAAGCACCTCACGCCAGAGGAGGCGCGAGATACCCCGCCGTGGATAGACAGGGGCCGTCGCCGACCATATCACTTCTCTCGCTCTTTTACGCCCGCGCCGACGCTGGAGGCGCGGGCTGCGGCGAGCGTCGAACCGCGGGCTTACTTTGTAACGAGCGTCACCTGGTCCCCCTCCGCCAGCCGGTGGTCGAGCCCCACCCGCTGGTCGGGGTGGCGCGCCGAAGGGCCCCGGAGGAGGGCGTAGCGCAGGTCCCCCTCCATGGAGGTGTGAATCGTCCTGCAGAGCTCCCGCAAGGTCGCGCCCGCGGGCAGGACCATGGGTCGTGGCGACACCTGCCCCCGCTGGGGGCGGAGGAAGACACGGATGAGGTCCAGCCGCTCCCAGATTTCCCGGGTCAGGGGGCCCCGGGCCCACGAGGAGGGGGCCGCCGCCCGGGCGCGGTGGGCCTCAGGGAGCCACTCCCGCGCTCCCGGGTCGGCGAGGAGGACGAGGCGGGCGCGCATGAGCAGGTTGACCAGTTCGGGGTGGGCGAAGGTCAACCCCACCACCTGGATGGAGGCCCCCTGGAAGTCGAGACTCCCGACGACCGCCTCCTGGCGTTTCCCCGCCCTCGGGCAGAGGACCTCGACCCGCCGGTCGGCCCCGGGGCCCAGGAGGAGGACCGTGGCGTCGCCCGACTTCTCCACGAGGGGCTTGCCCGCCCGCGCCTGCTTCGACTTCTTGCGTTCGTGCTCGACCTCCCGCTTCAGTTCGGCGAGCCGGCCCCGGAGGAGGAGGAAGTGGCCCTCCGTGGACTTGTTGTACTTCATGGTCCGCAACTCCCGCTCGATTTCCGCAATCCGTTCGTGAATCTTGGAGGATGCCATCCGGAAACCGGGGCGGTTGCTGTTTCAAACTTTCTTTTCCGGCTCAGGCGCCGCCCTGCCGCCGCAGGGTCTCGGCCGCGAGCCGGATGTCCTCCGCCTTGACGGTCTTCCGCTTGGCGTGGACGGTCAACTTGGCGGCCTCGAGGGAGACCTTCTCGCCGTATCTCTCCAGCTCCTCCCGGAGGGCCCCCGTGGCGTCCTCCCCGACCCGCTCCGCCTTGCCCAACTCCTTGATGATGCGGGCTACGGGCGCAAGTGGCAAAATCCCGGCCATGGGCCCCCCCTTTGTCCGCGGACCCCTTATAAAGTCCCTCGTCAGAAACCGCCCCGAATCCACCCCGCGTTCACCGCGAAACGCGAGGATTCGAGGCGGTTTGAAGAACCCTCCTCCCCGCAGCGTCGCGCCAGAAGACCCCGAATTCCGTCCCCCGCAGGTCCGCTCCCCGGAAGACGGGCCCCTCGACGCAGACCCGCCGCCCCGCCAGGTCGCAGGAGCCGCAGAGCCCGATGCCGCACTTCATGTAGCGCTCCACCGAGAGTTGCAGCCGCCCGGCGAGCCGGGGCCCCGCCTTCTCCAACAGGGCCGCGAGCATGGGCTCCGGGCCGCAGGCGCACACTTCGTCGTAGCGGCCCGGCTCCACCAAATCTGTGACGAAGCCCCGGCGGCCCGCCGAGCCGTCGTCGGTGGCGATGCGGACGGGCCCGGCGCGCCGGAAGAGAGGGAGCAGCGTGAGCCCGTCCCGGCTCCGGGCCCCCACGAAGGACTCGACCCGCACGCCGCGGCGTCGCGCCTCGGAGGCGAGGAATGCGAGCGGGGGCGTCCCGATGCCGCCCGCAACAAGCGCAACCCGCCGTCCCCGGAGAGTGAACGGGCGCCCGAGGGGCCCGCGGATGCCGATTTTCGCCCCGGGACGCAGGCGGCAGAGAGCCCGGGTGGCCTCCCCCACAGCCTTCACCGTGATGGCGCCGGGGTTGGTGAGACTCATCGGGACGTCATCCACGCCGGGAATCCAGGTCATCACGAAGTGGCCGGGGCGGGCCCCGGGGACGACGGGGCGGAAGGAGAGGGTCGCCGCGTCGCGCCCCTCCCGGCGGACCCAGGTGACGGTCGACATCACGGGTCGGACCACGCGCGGCTCAGCCACGGTGAGACCTCCCGATCAGCCGGTCCAGCGTCATCCCTTTCCGGCGCAGGAAAGTCCGAAGCCCGGCGACGGTCTCCCGAAAGACCCCAGGGCCGTCGAGCAGCGCGGTCCCAATCTCGACCGCCCGCGCGCCCGCCGACAGGAACTCCACCGCGTCCTTCCAGTTCCCGACGCCCCCGGAACCGACGATGGGGATGGAAACCTCCCCGTAGAGTTCATAGACGCACCGCAGCGCCACCGGCTTCAGGGGCGGCCCCGAGAGCCCCCCGACCCGGTTGCCGAGCAGCGGGCGCCCCGTCTCGACGTCGAAGGCGGCGGCCCGCAGCGTGTTCACCGCCACCAGTGCGTCGGCCCCCGCCCTTTCGGCGGCCCGGCCCACCTCCACCACGTCGGCGTGGGGCGTCAGTTTGGCCCAGACCGGCTTGCGGGTCCCCCGCTTCGTGGCCCGGACGATGGCCCGGACCAGCGCGGGGTCGGCCCCCACCTCGCTCCCGACGTTCTTCACATGGGGGCAGGAGAGGTTCAACTCGAACCCGTCGGCGTGGCGGTCGAGGCCGCGAGCCATTTGGCGGAACTCGGCGGGCGTCGAGCCGAACAGGCTCGCAATCGCCGGCACCCCGCCCCGGCGGGCCGCCTCCAGTTCGGGAAGGAAACCCCGCCAGCCCGGGTTGGAGAGCCCCACGGCGTTGACGGCCCCGCTCTCAAGGCGGACCACCGTGGGCCCCTTGTAGCCCACCCGGGGCTCCACGCCGAGCGACTTGGTGACGACCCCTCCTGCCCCCCACTCCGCGGCCCGGGCGAGGGAGGCGCCGGTCGTCCCGAGGATGCCCGACGCGAGGAGCGTGGGGTTCCGGAGGCGGATGGCGCCCACCCGGACGGAAATCACGGGACCGCCTCCGCCCCCCGGTTCCGGGGCCGGGCGACAAGGGTCCATCCGCCCCCCGTCCGGTCGAGGGCTCCCTGGAGGGCCTTCCGGAGTTCGCGGGGCCGGCGACCCAGGGCGTAAACCAGGGGCCCGAATGATGACATGCCCGCCCCCGCGGCCCCGGCCCTCCGGGCGGCCCGCAGAAGGGCCTCCATCCGGGGGCCCTGGAGGGCCACCTCGCGCTTCTTGAATCCGGTCTGCTGCATGCGGTTTATCGCGTCCCCGAAGGCCCCAACGTCCTCTTCGATAACGGCCGGGAGGAGGCCCACCAGGACCAGCCTCGACGCCTCCTCCACCTCCCGGGCGGGGATGGGGCAGAGGCGGCGGAAGCGCTCGACCTCTTCGGGCCCGTGGACGCGGTGGAGGGCGGGGCACGCGAGGACCACCGGCCAGCCGGGCATCTCGTGACGGGCAACGACGAGCGGAGGCGGGGCCCGGGAGGCTGCCGAAGGGAAGAAACCCCGCTTCACCCGCCGGGAGTGCCCCCCGTCCACCAGGAAGCCGCCCGACTCGAAGGCCCCCACCCCGATGCCCGAGGTGCCCCCGCGGCCCGCGACTTCGGCGGCCCGGGGGACCGAGAGGCCGAGGCCGTGCAGTTCGTTCAGGCCCCAGGCGACCGCCAGGGCGGCCTGGGTCCCCGAGCCGAGGCCAACGTGGGGCTCGCAGCCGCGGAGGACCCGGACCGAGCCCCGGACCCGGAACTTCCGCGAGAATCGCGCGGCCGCCTCCTGCGCGTGGCGAAGGACCTCGGGGTGGACGCCGGGGGCCGCCGCGACCCTCGACGGCCCGCCCTCCACCTCCACCACCGTGGAGGGGGCGTCAAGCGCGAAGCCCGCGCCGCCGTCCACCCGCCCGAGGCCGCCGTGAAGGTCGAGGAGGCCGATGTGGATGCGGGAAGGCGTCGTGACGCGCATCGGGGGGCTGGGGCCGGGGGGCTCAAAAAGGTTGATTCAATTCCGCGACCCGCGATCTGCCGGAATCGGGTCCGGGGACGGCAGAAATGGCAGCGGTGGGCCACACGGAGGCCGAGGGTCGCGCGCCGATTCCAGAAAGTATATAAAAGAACCGGGCATATCCGGAATCGCAAAGGAGGGGATGGAAAAACACACATGGAATCACTCGTGCAAGAAGCGCTGAAGGAAAAGGAGCGCGAACGGCTCCAGCAGCAGAAACCCCAGAACGGGGGCGAGTTCGAGGATTTCGGCCTTCCCCAGATTGTGATTGTGGGGTGCGGCGGCGCCGGGAACAACACCGTGAGCCGCCTCCACCGCATGGGAGTCCAGGGGGCCACCACGGTGGCCATCAACACCGACAAGACCCACCTCGACGTGACCCAGGCCGAGAAGAAAGTTCTCATCGGGCGCTCGCTGACCCGGGGCCTCGGCGCCGGCGGCGACCCCCGCATCGGCAAGCAGGCCGCGGAGTTGGGTCGTGACTCTCTGGAGCAGATTTTGAAGGACGCCGACCTCGTGTTCGTCACCGCGGGCATGGGCGGCGGAACCGGGACCGGCTCCGCGCCCGTCGTGGCCGAGGTGGCCAAGAGCCTCGGCGCCATCGTGATTGGCATGGTCTCCTCCCCGTTCCGAGTGGAGCGCCTGCGGCTCGTGAAGGGCGAGGAGGGCATCGAGGACCTCCGGCGGAAGTGCGACACGGTGATTGTCCTCGACAACAACCGGCTCCTGGAATACGTCCCGAACCAGCCGATTGACATGGCCTTCGGGGTCATGGACCAGTTGATTGCCGAAACGGTGAAGGGAATCTCCGAGACCATCACCCAGCCCTCGCTCATCAACCTCGACTTCGCCGACGTCCGGACCATCATGTCGTGCGGCGGCGTCGCGGTGATGCTCTGGGGCGAGACGACGCCCCAGGACAACCGGGACAAGTCGAAGAACGTGGTCCGGAACGCCCTGAACCACCCGCTCCTCGACGTGGATTACCGCGGGGCGACCGGCTGCCTGCTCCACATCACGGGCGGGCCCGACCTGACTCTCAAGGAGGCCGAGGAGGTCGCCGAACTCCTGACCTACGAACTCGACAGCCACGCCAATGTCATCTGGGGCGCGCGCATCAACCCCAACTTCGAGGGGAGGGTGCGCCTCATGGCCATCATGACGGGGGTCCAGAGCCCCCAGATTCTCGGGCCCTCGGAGAGCCCCGCGTCGCGGGCGCCGGTGGTCGAAACGCTGATTGACAGAATCGAGTGAACTCTTTCAACTAAAACCGCGAGGGGAGAGCCGTAGGCAGGGGTAGCCAAGCCTGGTCAACGGCGGCAGACTCAAGATCTGCTCGCGAAGGCGTTCGGGGGTTCAAATCCTCCCCCCTGCACTCACTCGGAGGTAGCCTGGGCTGCGCGTGCCTCCAGAGCGGTGAGCCTGGCCCGGATGGCGGGGTCTGAGAGAGCACCTCCATCACCTCCTTGGGGACCCTCTCCGTGAAACGGCTCTTGACCGCCGGGAGATGGGTCCGGTTCCTCCAGAGCCTCCGGTGGCCGGAGGGGCAAGGCCGATGGCGATTTTGGCATTATCCATCCCCTCATCCACCGATGGGGAACGGGCGGGGTTATCGGCTTCGGGGGGCCAAAATCGGGGAAGAGTCATCCTAAACGGGGGGGAGGTGCCGCGGTTTCTTCATCACCCCAGTTTCATCACCGGCGCCACCCGGAACCTCCCGTTCCGGAACAGCAGCGTCAGGTCGTCCAGCCCGTGGGCCACCCCGCGCATCTTCAGCACCGCGATGCGCCGGCTCCGCTGGACCCCGCCGCTCTCCGCCGCGATGCGCAACTGGAGGATGCCGTCGGCGAGGAAGTCCGCCCCCGCGGGGTGGAGCCCTTCGCCCGAGCCCTCCGAGATGACGAACGCCGTCAGCCCCGCCTCCCGGAACTTCTCGAACAGCTCCATCACGTTGCTCCGCTTCACCTGCCCCGCCAGCGCCTCGTGGAGCGTCAGGGAGTCGAGGGCGGCCAGTTTGGCCCCGCGGCCCGCCGCGTCCTCGATGAGCCCCCCGAGCACCTCCAGCCACACCTCCCCCCACGCCTGGTCCGGCGTCTCGCGGCGCGCGCCCGCGAGGTCCACCACCTCGACGCCGTTTCCGGCGGGTCCCGCGGGCAGGCCGGTCTGCTCCATCTGGGCGAGGAAGCGGGCCTGCGACTGCTCGAGGCAGAAGTAGAGCCCGCGCCGCTTCTCGCGGGCGGCGTTGCTCTGGAGGATGGAGTAGGTGAAGGTGGTCTTCATGGAACCCGGCGGGCCCTGGACGAGGACCACGTGCCCCTCGGGGACGCCGCCGCCCAGGAACTCGTCGAGGCCCTCCACGTGGGTCGGAATCCGGGCCATGTGGAGCAATGGGACCGCGAAATAATGAACCTTGGGTGACTCGCGAGGTCCTAAGTATACCATGTATACAAAATCGCTCGGTTCACAGATTCCGGTTTATCGTGATAAGTATACCATGTGCATCCCCAGCGTTGAACAAGTCCCCGGAGCGCGCCTGGGGGTGGATGAAAGTCCTCGCCCTGGGGGTCCTCGTCCTCGTCGCCTTCTCCACCACCGCCCTCGCCACCCAGCGCGACCCAGTGGTCTTCGTCCACGGCTACCTCGGCGGCAGCTGGAACTTCGCGGTGATGAAGGCGCGCCTCGAAGCGGACGGCTGGAACGGGAGCGAGCTGTTCGCGATTGACTACTCGAACGTCGTCGGCACCAATGTCCGGAACGCCAACGAATTGAAGGCCTTCGTGGACGACGTCCTCAACCGGACCGGGGCCCAGAAGGTGGACATGGTCGTCCACTCCATGGGCGGCCTCAGCAGCCGCTACTACATCAAATATCTTGGCGGCGACCAGAAGGTGGACACCCTCGTCACCCTCGGGAGCCCCCACCACGGGACCTGGGCGGCGCTGGCGGGCGTCCTCACCGAGGGGGCCCAGGAGATGATACCCGGGAGCGCCTTCCTCAACAACCTCAACGCCGGGGACGAGACGTGGGGCCCGGTGAAGTATGTCTCCATCCGGTCGAATGTGGACGAGGTGATGATTCCGAAGGACAGCCCCGTCCTGAGCGGGGCCGAGAATCTCGAAGTGAAGTGGGTCGGCCACCTGGGGCTCCTCGTGGACGACCGGGTCTACCAGTGGGTCAAGGCGCGGCTCCTCGACGACTCCGTCCCGCCCTCCTCCATGGATGTCGTCACCGGCGCCGTGGCCTCGGGCTCCCTCGCCTCCGTCCAGGCGGACGACGGGTCCTATCTCCAGTTAAACCAGGAGAACACCGGTTCCATCCTCTGGCCCGACTACGACATGGACGCCCGGTTCACTTTCCCCGTCCCGGCGGGGGCCATCGACCGCATCGACCTCAAGGCCGACGCCTGGAACTACGACGACACCGAGTCCTTCCGCCGCTACAACTTCGCCACCAGTTCCTGGGAGTCCATGGGAAGCATCAAGTACTCGACCTCCGACCCCGGCGCGGTCTCCTACACCCTCTGCGACTCCAACTGCGGCTCCTACGTTTCCAACGGAGAGGCCCGGGTCCAAGTCTGGTACAACAGCGGCGCGCCCTCCGACTTGGACTGGGTCCGCATCGACTCCCTCGGGCTCGTGGTCCAGACTCCGCCCCCGCCCCCGGAGCCTGCGACCCCCGTCCCCTGTCTCACCTCCACCGGCGGCGTCACCTTCGGGACCGGCGCCCTCGCGGCCCCCTCCCTCCTCTCCTCCGCGCTGCCCCAGGCCCCGCTCTTCACGGTGGGCGGCGGCGTCCTCGTGACCGCGACCAACGGCAACCTGAACTCCAGCCTCTGGTGCGCCAACCTCACCGCGGGGAGCACCCAGGCCGCCCTCGTGGGCGGGGATGCCCTCCCGGGAGTCTCCCTCTCCACCGCGGACGGCGGCCTCGCCCTCGCCATCACCGACCCCTCGGTGGCGGTCACCCTCCAGTCGGGCAACGTCACCTACTCCCTCGCCGTCAACGGCTCCGCGGTCGAGGTCTCCCGGAACGGGACCCCGGTGGCGACGGTGCCGGTGGCCGGGGGGGTGACCTCGGGCGGGCAACCGCTACGGGGCGCCCTCGGGATGGTGCTGCCCAACGTCTCGGTCTCCCCGGCCCTCTCGTCCTCCTCCGTGGACCTCTCCTGGGGCGCGGTGACGGGGGCGGTGACCTACGAGGTCCGGAAGACCCTGGACAAACTCTCGGGCTGGACCTCCCTGGCCAATCTCACCACCACCTCCTTCACCGACGCGGCGGGCGATGCCCTCTCCTTCTACACCGTCCGGCCCCTGAGCCCCGAGGGGTTGCCCATCGCCTCCGGCTCCCTGGTTTCGAAAGCGAAGAAGACCTTCACCTACCAGCCCGGCAAGACCAACCTCTTCTGGGTCTCGGTGCCCTTCG
>CAZANW010000052.1:0-13558 GCA_964486625.1 uncultured Halobacteria archaeon | reverse complement strand
CCCGCCCGGTCCATTCGCCCCGGGGTCCACCTTCCCTGAAAACCCCCCATGTCAGTCGAACCTCGCGCCGCAGGAGCTGGACCCCGGGCCCGCAAGGGCCGGGAAGGGCCGGGAAACCCGGCCCTTCCCCGGCCCAAAGCCAATGCCGGGGCCACGGCCTTTTCGCGGAGCAAGTCCCGCTGAAGCCGGACTTGGTCCTCCAAGTCACGGATTCGGAGGACGAGTTCATTTCGCTCGCCCGGTGGTAGTTCCAGGTGAGAGGAACCCACCGGCGGCGGGCAGGGTCCCGGGTCGCAGGAGGCCCAAATCATCCCCCATGCATCAATTCGCGATAGGGGCGTCGGAGGCCTCCCTCCGGATTCCACACGATTCCGGCACCGCCCTCCGGGGAAGTTTAATAGCCCGCCCCGCTCCCATAACTCCCGCCCATGAAGGTCTCAGAGGTCATGCACAAGGGCGCCATCACGGCCACGGCCGACGAGCCCCTTCCCGCGGTGGCGGGGCGCATGGGCGAGAAGCGGGTGGGGTGCGTGGTGGTCCTCCAGAAGGGCAAGGTCGCCGGCATCCTCACCGAGAGGGACATCCTCCGGAAGGTGGTGGCCCCGAACAAGACCGCGGCCAAGGTCCGGGTCAGGGACGTCATGACTTCCCCGGTGACCACCGTGGAGTCAAGCACCGACCTGGACGAGGCGACGGCGCTCATGAGCGAGAGGTGCATCCGGCGGCTGCCGGTGGTGGACCGCGGGAAACTGGTGGGCATCCTGACCGGCGCGGACGTGATTTGCTTCCTCCCCGAGATGGACAAGATTCTCACCGATATCGAGGCGAGGGCCGAGGAGTAGGCCCTACTTCGAGGGGGACAGGAGCAGGACGAGGCCGTCGTCCGCGTCCAGGGAGATCGGGAGGTTTCCCTCCTCCGCGGGCGCCTCCGCACTCGATTTTTTGTAGGCGAAGAGAGTCTCGACGCGGTTCTTCGTCCCGAGCCCGAGTCGGCCCGGGTCCTTCAACTCCACCACGGCCCTCCGGGCGGGCCCGCGGTTGACGATGAAGAGCAGGGTGCCCCGGGAGGACTTCCGGGCCACCGCCTCGACCCCCGGAGGCGCGGCCAGGGCGGGAGCGACCCCCGCCCGGCCCAGGACTCCATCCGCGAACCCGCGGAGGGCCCGGTGCTCCGCCGGGGAGATTTTGTAGTAGCCCGCGCCCGTGTGGAGGGCCCCCGGCAGCGTCCCGGAGACCGTGACGCGGCCCCGGCCCGAGGGCGCGCTCCAAGCCACGGTCCACCTCCCGCGCCTGAGGAGGACTTCGCCCCCGTCCGCGGGCAGCCACGTCTGCTCGACGGCCGAGCCCGGGAACGGCCCGCCGGGGCCCCGGAGCCGGACCCGGCGGCTGAAGAAGTAGTTGGCGACCGGCATCGCCTGGCGCATCCCGTCGAGGGTGAAGTTCTGCCACTTGCTGGGAATCCGCCATCGGTGGAGCGCCCGCCACGTCGTGATGGTAGCGAGCATCTGCAGGATGACCTGGCTCTGGTAGTGGAGGCGGAAGGGGCCCGGCTTGGCGGGGAAGAGTTCTCCGGCTCCGGAGAGGGGGCGCCCGCGCAGGTCCCGCGACGGGGGTCGCGGCGCCACCAGCAGGTGGCCCCCCGCCGATACGTAGTCCCGCAGCTTCCCCAGGCTGCCCGGGTCCATGTGGCCGTTCGACTGGAGCATCAGGAGTTTGTGGCGGCGGAGGTCGCCAGCGGAGGCCGTCTCCAGGTCGGCTATCTCCGGGTTGGGCCCCCCGTCGTGGAAGAGCCCCAGGAGCCCGGGGCTGCTCGCCCCCGCCATGAGGTCGAAGGGGTCGCTGGAGACCATCCGGTGGTTCGGGAAGTATTCGAGGAGGGCGAAGGGGTCGGTGACCTCTTCCGAGTCGAGGAGCAACTCCTCGTTCGCCTTCACGAACTCGCCGATGCGCCGGACCGCGCCGTGGCGGGGCAGGGTCTCGCCCGTGTGGCCCACGCAGGTGTTCCAGGTGTAGAGGGCGCCGTCGGCCTCGACGCAGTCGTGGAGCACGTAGTAGCCAATCCACCGGGTGGAGTGGGCCAGCATGAGGAGGCTCAACTGGACGGTCTCCTCCAGGGGCACCTTCACGAAGGGATCGAACCAGCCGCACTGGGTCTCGGGGGAGAAGACCGGCCCGTCCCCGCGGTAGTTGGCGAAGAGTTTCGGGCCGTAGCAGGGGACGAAGGGCTGGTCGAACACGGGCCCCCCCGGCAGGATTTTCGGGTAGAGGTCGTAGCCCACCGGAGCGACCTCCCGGGACTTGCGGGGCGTGTGGCCCGGGGTGAAGAGAATCGCGGGCTCGTTCAGGAAGAAAGGCTCCGGGGCCCCCGCCTCGACGAGCCTCGCCTTCAGGTTGTTGAGGTAGCGGATGAGGTAGTCTTCGAGGAACTCCTGCCACAGGACCACCTCGCCGAGGTTCCGGACCGGGGCCCGGAGGCGGTGCCAGGGGAGGCGGGGGACCGGCTTGACCTCCTCGAACCGCGCGTGGGAGGTCCCGAGGTCCTTGTTCATGGCCTCCGCCGTCCCGTATTTTTCCTTGAGGAAGGCCCGGAACATCTCCATGGTCGCCGGGTTGTAGTCCCGGAAGAACGGGGTGGGACTCACGAAGCCGTCGATGTAAACGACCCCGGTCTCGTTGTCAATCTGGGTGCAGAGGATGTTGCGGAAGGGCCGGAGGGCCCCGAAGAGGGCGCGATACCACTTGCCCGCCAGTTCCAGGTGCTTCGGGTGGTTGAACGAGACCGTGTGCCACCTCCGGCCGTCCTGGGCCACCTGGAAGGCCTCGGGATATCTCTCGATGAACCAGGTCGGGTATCCGAAGTTGAGGTATTCGGCGTAAATCTGGGGCCCCGGCCGGACCGTGACGAAGAGGCCCGCCTCCTCGATGAGCCGGCAGACGCCGACCAGGTCGCGCTCGGGTTTCGTCTCGCCCGTGAAGTCGAACCGGCCCTCCTCCACCTCGTGCCAGCCCCACGGGATGTAGAGGTCGATGAAGGCGATGGACGCCTCCTTCAGTTTCGCGATGCCCGGGGCCCACAGGGGCTTGGGAATCCGGTAGTAGTGGAACGCGCCGCCGACGAGGAGCCGGCGCTTCCCGTCCACCCGGATATGGCCGCCTTTGAACTCCGCCTTGGTCATCCGCGCGGAATTCGAGCCGGGCCTTATCAAATCTCTCTCGATTTTGACGAAATGCGGGCCTCCGATAGGTTTTAAGGAAGCCCTCCCCAAGCCGGAAATGATGGTCGAACTTCCGCTTTTGTGGAAGGCCGAGACCGGCGCCCAGGTGAAGGCCGCGGCCCAGGGGGGGCCGGTGGTGGCCGCGGGAGGCCACGACGGCGTCGTCTATTTCTACAACCGCAAGGGCGAGCCCCTCGGGAAGTTCAAGGCCAAGCGGCGGGGCGACAAAATCATGGACGTGGCGCTGAGCCCCGGCGGGGAGAGGGCCGCCGTGGGGACCCATGACGGCGACGTCTACCTCCTGGACGAGAACCGGAAGGTCCTCTGGGCCTTCAAGACCGAGGGGCGCTTCAACGCCGCCATGTGCGTCGCCCTGCGGGGCGCGGCCGATGGGATGGTGGTGGGCTGCTACGACGGCCGCCTCTACCACCTGGGCGCCGACGGCCAGGTCCAGTGGTCCCTCGCGCCGGGGTCGGCCTTCGAGCAGAGGTATGTCTGGTCCCTCTCCGCGTCCCGGAGCGGCCATGTGGCGGTGGGGACCCACGGGAACGAGGTCCTCCTCCTCTCCCCGGAGGGGAAGGTCCTCTGGAGCCAGAAAGGGCGGGAGGCGGCGGCCACCATGTGCGTGGCCCTGTCGGCCCGGAGCGACCTCCTCTGGGCTGGTTCCGACGACCGGAGCCTGATGCTGTTCGACTCGCGGGGCCGGGCTCTCCGGAGCCTCCAGGCCCCCGGCCGGGTCCGGACCATCTCCATGGAGCGGAGGGGCGCCCTCCTGGCGGTCGGGACCTATGACGGCCGCCTCTACCTCCTCGACGCCGAGGGTAGGGTCCTCGCCGACCAGGCGATGCCCGGCGGCTTCCCCTGGTCGGTCTCCCTCTCCCCCGCCGGGGCGACCCTGGCCGCGGGCTCCTCCGACAAGAACCTCTACGTTTACGCCGTCCCCGCGGCGGCGGAGCGGGCCCTCGCGGACCTCCGGGAGCGGGCGGCCGCCGCCAAGGCGAGCCCCGACCTGGGCCCGGCCCTGCAGGCCGGGGCAGACCCCGAGGAGGTCGTGGCCCGCGTTTCCGAACTGCGCAAGTCCTTCTACGACCGGAAGTGGGCCGAGACCCTCGACGCGCGCCTCCGGGCCCTTCCGGGCCGCGAGAGGGAGCCCTCCCTGGAGGCCGTCCGGGACCTCCTGGAGCGGGCCCGCAAGGAAGGGTCGGGGGCCCTCCTCGTCCAGGCCGAGGAGCGCCTCGACGAACTGGAAACGCTGTTCCAGCGGCGGGAGGCGCTCGCCGAGGAGCTCAAGGCGCTGGAGGGGCCCGAGCGCTACGCCCAGGCCCTCGGGGAGGCGAAGAGCATGGAGGGGCTCCGGCGGGCTCTGGACGACCGCGGGGAGCGGAGGTCGAGGCTCCGGAAGGCGCTGGAGGAGCTGGAGGCGAGGCTGAGGGCGAGGCCGCAGACATAGTGCCGCTTTCAATGACATGGTGGCCCGAACGCCCCGGCCTTCCGGCCCGGGCAGGTCAGATGGCGCGGACTTTTGGAGAGGCGTGGCCGTTTGACTTCTGCCGGTAGGTCTCCTGCAGGCGGGCGAGGGTCTCCGGGGAAATCATGCCCTTGTTCGCCATCTCGGCGGCCATGGCGGGGAGGCTGGCGCGGCTTTGAATCAGAAGAGCGCGAAGGCCTCCGTTCACCTCCCCCATCCATAGTAAACTCAGTTTCCGATATATAAAGCCCACGGTCATCCGTTGCCGATTTTGACGAAACGTCGGGGGCGAAACCACCCAAACAAATCCCAATCAATTCGCACGCCACCCCGGAAGTATGATTTTCTCGGAACGTTTAAGAACCGGCGGCGGGCCTCCGGGTGATGGCCGGAGCCTCCCGGGTCACCATTGCCCTCGACGAGGAGACCGCCCAATTGCTGGAGAAACTGAAGGGGGAGTCCCGGGGCTCCCAGAGCGAACTGATGCGCCAAGCCCTCCGGTTCTACTGGGAGCGGCGCGGGGTGGCCGAGAGGGCGCCCCACATGGGGCTCTACGCCGACATGCTCCCCAGCGGCGAGCACCTGATTCTCGACGTGGACCACTGGCTCCTCTTCCTCAAACTGCTCCGGGAGGCCCCGGCCGACGCGCAGGAGCGCTTCTGGGCGGGGTGCAAGGCGGTGGCCGACAGCCACGGCGAGCAGTTGACGGGCAAGGTCCGGAGCCCCGAGGACCTCCTGACCCGCCTGGAGGCGTGCAACTTCTACAAACTCAAGAAGGACTCCGACCGGGACTTCACCCTCATGCTGGTGAACGACAGCGCCAAGGAATTCGTGAAGCGGCTGGTCCAGGAGTTCGCCGAGGCCCTAGGCATGTCCCTCGAGGTCCGTGAGGACTTCGCGAAGTTGCGGGTCCGCTCCCGGGCCTAAATCGTGGAAGACCCCTTCTCGGGCCGCGGTTGGCTCGTCACCGGCGCCGCCAGCGGCATCGGCCTCGCCACCGCCCGGGCCATCGCCGGGCGCGGGGCACGCCTCTCCCTCTGGGATACGGGCGCCGGGCCCCTGGAGAAGGCGGCCGCGGAACTCAAGGCGGCGTCCGCCGTCGTGGATGTCACCCGGCCGGAGCAGGTCCGGGCCGCCATGGACGCAGCCGCGGCCGGGGAACTCCACGGCGTCGTCCACTCCGCGGGCATCCTCCGGACCGGCCTCTTCGAGGCCCTTCCCGTGGAGGAGCACCGGCGGGAGGTCGAGGTCAACCTCTTCGGGACGATGGTGGTCGCCCACGCGGCCCTGCCCCGCCTGCGCCGGACCCGGGGCTCCCTCGTCCTCCTCGCCTCCTCGTCGGCATTTTACGGGCCCCCGGAGTTCGCCTCCTACGGGGCGGCGAAGGCGGGGGTCTTCAACCTGGCCCAGTCGCTGCGCATCGAACTGAAGGGGAGCGGCGTCCACGTGGGCGTGGTCTTCCCCCTTTTCGTCTCCTCGCCGATGATGGCCGGGGCCAACGCCCAGGCCCGCCTCTTCCGGCGCATGGGGGCGACCCACACCCCGGAGGAGGTGGCGGATTGCATCGTGCGGGGAATCGGGAAGAGGAAGGCCCACATCTGGCCGAGCATCCACCCGCGGCTGGCCTTCTTTCTCAGCCGCAACCTGCACCCGCTCCTGGGGCGGATGATACGGAGAAGTTGGAAGCCCAAGTCCTAAACCACACTCCTAAATCTGAAACAAATTCAAATGTTCGAAATCCAAAATTCAAAACGGCCGTTTTGGATTTTGCGCTTTGGATTTTGAATTTGTTTAGGATTTGGTGCTTCGTGCTTCGGATTTAGCCCCCGGGAATCCGCTACCGGTATCCGGGTATCTCCTCTTTCTCCCTCTCCTCCGCCTCTTCCTCCTTCTCGTGGGCCGCCGCCACCCGGGGGACGCTCTCGAGCCACTTCCCCTCCAGCCCCACGCCGAGGACGCGGCCTAGGGCGAGGACACCGGCCCGGGCGGCCCGCGGGTCGGGGAGGAGGTAGGTCCCCGGCTCCCAGCGGGTCTCCACCATGAGGAGCGCCGCCGGGATGGCGCGGGTCTGGGCGAGGGCGGGGAGGGTCGCCTCCAGGCCGGTGATGGGCCCGCCGTCCTCGCACTTGCTCACGCCCTTGTCGAGAATCTCCTTCAGCAGGTCCCGGTCGTTGGAGACGGCCAGGACCCGTGGCTCCTTGGGCTCCCAGGGGACGCCGTAGGAGCCCACCGTGAAGATGCGGCTCACGCGGAGGGCCTGGGCCTCGGTGAGAATCTCCTGGGCGATGGCGAAGTAGCCGTCGCTGGTGCTCGGCTGGGAGTCTCCGGTGACCACCACGATGTTCGTGCCGTCAATCTTGGCTTCGTAGAATCCGTACTGGACGAGGCGGCCGATGCCCTCCTCGATGACGATGCGGGGCGGGGCGTCCGCGAGGTGCTCCGAGGGGACCACCTTCCGCGGCTTGGCGCCGAGGTCCTTGGCGATGCACTCGGCCACCAGTTTCGAGACGTTGCGCATGTTGGGGAAGCCCGAAATCAGCACGGGGCCGGAGGATTTGGCCATCGGTGGAAGTGGAGGGGGAAGGGGATGAACCTTACCTTTGCTACAAAACCTGCCGCGGCAGCAGCGTTTCCCCCATCAGCCACCTGTCCACGCCCCGCGCGCACGCCCGCCCCTCCGCGATGGCCCACACCACGAGGGACTGCCCCCGGGTCATGTCGCCGCCGGTGAAGACCCCCGGGACGCTCGTCATCTTGTTCTCGTCGGCCCAGACGTTCCCCCGTTCGGTGATTTTGACCCCGAGTTGCTCCAGGAGCCCCTTCCTCTCCGGGCCGAGGAATCCGAGCGCGAGCAGGACCAGGTCCGCTTCCAGTTCGAACTCTGTCCCGGGAATCTCCTTGGGGACCCACTTGCCCGAGGTGTCCTTCACCCAGTCGAGGCGGACGGCGTGGAGCCTCTCGACGTGGCCGTTCGAGCCGGTGAACTTCTTGGTCTGGATGGAGTAGTCCCGGATTCCCCCTTCTTCGTGGGCCGAGGAAGTCCGCATGATGTTCGCCCACTGGGGCCACGGGTTGTCGGGGGCGCGTTGGTCGGGGGGCCGGGGGAGCAACTCGAACTGGTGGACCGACTTCGCGCCCTGGCGGTGGGCGGTGCCGAGGCAGTCGGCCCCGGTGTCGCCCCCGCCGAGGATGACGACCCGCTTGTCCTTCGCGGTGATGAATTTCTCCTCGGGAATCGCATCGCCAAAGCAGCGTTTGTTCTGCAGGGGCAGGTATTCCATCGCCAGGTGGATGCCCTTCAACTCCCGTCCCGGAATCGGCAGGTCCCGCGCCCAGGTCGCGCCGCCGCAGAGGGCGATGGCGTCGAAGTTCTTCCGCAACTCCTCGACCGGGTAGTTCACGCCGACGTGGGTGTTGGTCCTGAACACCACCCCCTCCGCCTCCATCAGTCTCAGGCGGCGCTGGACGACCGACTTCTCCAATTTGAACTCCGGGATGCCGTAGGTCAGCAGCCCGCCGATGCGGTCGGAGCGCTCGAACACGGTGACCGCGTGCCCGGCGCGGCGCAACTGCTGGGCGCAGGCGAGCCCCGAAGGGCCCGACCCGACCACGGCCACGCGCTTCCCGGTCTCCACCTCCGGCGGCTCCGGGACCATCCACCCCCGCCCGAAGGCGTGCTCGATGATGCTCACCTCGACGTTCTTGATGGTCACCGGCCTTCTGTAGACGGGGATGTTGAGGACGCACGAGTTCTCGCAGGGCGCCGGGCAGACGCGGCCGGTGAACTCCGGGAAGTTGTTGGTGGCGTGGAGACGGGCGATGGCCTCGCGCCAGCGGTCGCGGTAGACGAGGTCGTTCCACTCCGGGATGAGATTCCCGAGGGGGCAGCCGCTGTTGCAGAAGGGGACGCCGCAGTCCATGCACCTCGCCCCCTGGCGCCGGAGTTCCTCCTCCGGCAGCGGGAGGTAGACCTCCCTCCAGTCGCGGATGCGCTCCTCCACCGGCCGGTGGGGGGGCTTGACCCGCTCAATCTGCAGGAAGCCGCGCGGGTTGCCCATCGCCCCCCTCACGCCGCCGCGGGCTGGAGGGGGCCCGACTTCTGCTGCTCCTTCCTCGCCGCCTCCAGGGCCCGCTTGTAGTCCTTCGGCATCACCTTCACGAACAGGGGGAGCAGCGACTCCCACTTCTCCAGGACCCGCCTGCCTACGGCGCTGCCGGTGAAGCGGACGTGCTTCTCGACCAGTTCGCGGACCGTGGCGAGGTCCTCCGCCTCCGCGAGGGGTTCCAAGTCCACCATCTCCCGGTTGCAGCGGACCTCGAAATCCCCGGCCTCGTCGAGGACGTAGGCGATGCCGCCGCTCATCCCGGCCGCGAAGTTGCGGCCCGTGGGCCCGAGAACCACCGCCCGGCCTCCGGTCATATACTCGCAGCCGTGGTCCCCGACGCCCTCGACCACCACCCGCGCCCCGCTGTTGCGGACGCAGAACCGCTCGCCCGCCACGCCGCGGAAGAACCCCTCGCCGCCGGTGGCGCCGTAGAGCGCGACGTTGCCGATGAGGATGTTCTTCTCCGGCACGAAGGTGGAGCCCGCGGACGGGACCACGACGATGCGCCCGCCGGAGAGCCCTTTCCCGAGGTAGTCGTTGGCGTCCCCCTCCAGCCGGAGGGTGACCCCCTTCACGGCCCACGCCCCGAAGGACTGCCCCGCCGAGCCGTGGAACGTCAGCCGCACCGTGTCCTCCTCCAGCGCGTCGGGCCCGTGGCGGCGGGTGATTTCGCTCGACAGGATGGCCCCCACGGTGCGGTGGTAGTTGTTGATTCTCAGGGTCGCCTCCACCGGCTCCTTGCGCTCCAGGGTCGGCCTGCAGAGTTCGAGGAGTTTCTCGTCGAGGCACCCCGCCAGTTCGTGGTCCTGTCCCGTCACGTGGTGGATGGCGACTCCCGGGGGCGCCGGGGGAGGGCGCAGGATGGGGGAGAAGTCGATGCCCTTCGCCTTCCAGTGGTCCACGACCTTGCGCGCGTCGAGCCTGTCCACCCGGCCCACCATCTCGTCGATGGTGCGGAAGCCGAGCTTGCTCATGTATTCGCGGACCTCCTCGGCCATGAATGTGAAGAAGTTCACCACGTGCTCCGGCGCCCCGGGGAACCGCTTGCGCAGTTCGGGGTCCTGGGTGGCGATGCCGACCGGGCAGGTGTCGAGGTGGCAGACGCGCATCATGACGCACCCGAGGGAAACGAGGGATGCGGTGGCACACCCCCACTCCTCGGCCCCGAGGAGCGTCGCGATGGCCACGTCGCGGCCGCTCATGATTTTGCCGTCGGTCTGGACGACGATGCGCCCCCGCAGGTCATTCATGACCAGCACCTGCTGGGTCTCCGCGAGGCCGATTTCCCAGGGGATTCCGGCGTGGTGGATGCTGGTGATGGGCGAGGCCCCGGTCCCGCCGTCGTGGCCCGAGATGAGGACGACGTCGGACTTCGCCTTCGCCACGCCCGCGGCCACGATGCCGACGCCAATCTCGGCCACTAACTTCACCGAGATGCGCGCGTGGACGTTGCCGTTCTTCAGGTCGTAGATGAGTTGCTTCAGGTCCTCGATGGAGTAGATGTCGTGGTGGGGCGGGGGCGAGATGAGGCCGACGAACGGGGTCGAGTGGCGCACCTTGGCAATCCATGGATAGACCTTCCGGGCGGGCAGCTGCCCCCCCTCGCCGGGCTTGGCGCCTTGGGCCATCTTGATTTGGAGTTCCTTGGCCTGGACGAGATACTCGCTGGTGACGCCGAACCGCGCCGACGCCACCTGCTTGATGGCGCTGTTCTTGGAGTCCCCGTTCGGGAGCGGCTTGTAGCGCTCCGGGTCCTCGCCCCCCTCGCCGGTGTTGCTCCTCGCCCCGAGGCGGTTCATGGCGATGGCGAGGGTCTCGTGGGCCTCCTTGCTGATGGAGCCGTAGGACATGGCGCCGCTGGCGAACCGCTTGACAATCTCGCTCGCGGGCTCCACCTCCTCGATGGGGACGGGTTTTTCCGCGAACTTCAGCTCGAAGAGGCCGCGCGGCGTGCAGAGGTGGCGGCTCTGCTCGTCCACCAGCCGGGTGTAGTCCTTGAAGAGCCGGTAGTTCCCGCTCCGGACCGCGTGCTGCAGTTTGCCGATGGTCTCCGGGTTCCAGAGGTGGTATTCCCCGTCCCTCCGCCACTGGTGCTTGCCGCCGCTCGGGAGGACCGGGTCCGCCAGGGGCCGGTCGGGGAAGCCGGCGTGGTGGCGCAGGAGCGCCTCGCGGGCAATCACGTCGAGACCGACGCCGTTGATGCGGGAAACCGTCCAGGTGAAGTAGCGGTCGATGACCTCCTTCGCGACCCCGACCGCCTCAAAAATCTGGGCGCCGCGGTAGGACTGGATGGTCGAGATTCCCATCTTGGCGATGACCTTGAGAATCGCCTTGTTGGTCGCCTTGATGAACCGCTTCTCGACCTCGTGGTAGTCCAACTCCGGCGGGAGGACCTTCCGCTCGACCAGGTCCTGGTAGGTCTCGAAGGCAAGGTAGGGGTTGATGGCCCCCGCCCCGTAGCCAATCAGGAGGCAGAAGTGGTGAATCTCGCGCGCCTCGCCGGTCTCGACCACGAGCCCGACGCGCGTCCGCGTCCCCTCCCGGACGAGGTGGTGGTGGACGCCCGCCGTCGCCAGCAGCGCGGGGATGGGGACGTTCTCCCCGTCCACCCCGCGGTCGGAGAGAATCAGGATGTTGGCGTCCTTCGCGATGGCCTCGCTGGCGCCCCGGCAGAGGCTCTCCATGGCGGCCTTGAGGCCCTTCTCGCCCTCTTTCGCCGGGAAGAGCATCGGGAGGGTCACCGCCTTGAATCCCGGGCGGTCGATGTGGCGGATGCGCTCCAGTTCCTCGTTGGTGATGACGGGCCGCTTGAGCATCAACTGGCGGCAGCTCGCGGGCTCGGGGTTCAGCAGGTTGAGCTCCGAGCCGATGGGGACCGCCGTCTGCATCACCAGATACTCGCGGGTCGAGTCGATGGGGGGGTTGGTGACTTGGGCGAAGAGTTGCTTGAAGTAGTCGTAGAGGAGTTGGGGCCGGTCGGAGAGGCAGGCGAGGGAGGAGTCCACGCCCATGGAGCCGACCGGCTCCTCCCCGTCCACGCCCATGGGAATCATCAGGAGGCGGATGTCCTCCTCGGTGTAGCCGAAGGCGGTCTGGCGGTGGAGGAGGGTGGCCGGGTCCGGCGGCGGGGGGTCGGGGCCCGCCGGGAGGTCCTCGAGGTGAACCCGGTTCTTCTCCAGCCACTTCGCGTAGGGGTGCTCCGCCGCGAGCCGGTGCTTGAGTTCCTCGTCGGGGATGATGCGCTTCTGTTCCGTGTCCACGAGGAGCATGCGGCCCGGCTGGAGGCGGCCCTTGGCCACAATCTGCTCCGGGGGGAACTCAATCACGCCGACCTCCGAGGCGAGGAGCACGAGACCGTCCTTGGTGACCACGTAGCGGGCGGGGCGCAGGCCGTTGCGGTCGAGCACAGCGCCTACGCGGACCCCGTCGCTGAAGGCCACGAAGGCGGGGCCGTCCCACGGCTCCATGAGGCAGGAGTGGTACTCATAGAAGGCGCGCTTCTCCGCGCTCATGCTCTCGTGGCCGTACCACGGCTCGGGAATCAGCATCATCATGGCGTGGGCGAGCGGGCGGCCCGCCATCACCAGCAGTTCGACCGCGTTGTCGAGGGTCGCGGTGTCACTGCCCCCCGGCGTGAGGATGGGGAAGAGTTTCTTCAGGTCCTCCCCGAACAGCGGGGACTCCATCAGCGACTGCCGCGCGTGCATCCAGTTGATGTTCCCGCGCAGCGTGTTGATTTCGCCGTTGTGGGCGATGTAGCGGAACGGGTGGGCGAGGTCCCAGCAGGGAAAGGTGTTGGTGCTGAACCTCTGGTGGGAGATGGCGAGGGCGCTCTCCATGTCGGGGTCCTTGAGGTCGGGGTAGAAGGCGTCCATCTGGTGGGAGATGAGCATCCCCTTGTAGACCACGGTCCGCGCCGAGCAGGAGGGGATGTAGAAGTAGGACTTCTGGGAGAGATTGCTCTCCCGCACGGCGTTCTCCACGCGCTTCCGGATGACGTAGAGTTTCCGCTCGAAGGCGTCGGCGTCCTTGGCCGACTTGCGCTGGACGAAGAGTTGCCGGATGACCGGCTGGACCGAGCGGGAGATGTAGCCCAGGGGGCTGTTGTCCGTCGGGACATCGCGCCACCCGAGGACCCCCTGCCCCTCCTCCTTCACCACCCGCTCCAGCATCGCCTCGCAGAGGCGGCGCTGCTCCCCATTCGCGGGGAGGAAGACCATGGCGACGCCGTAGGCCCCCGGCTCGGGCAGGCGGATGCGGAGGGGGGCGCAGACCTTGCGGAAGAACTTGTGCGGGGTCTGGAGAAGGATGCCCGCGCCGTCCCCCGAGTTCGGGTCGCACCCGCACGCGCCGCGGTGGGCGAGGTTCTTGACGGCCGCTACCGCCTTGGCGATGATGTCGTGGGACTTCCGGCCCTGGATGTCCACGATGGCCACGACTCCGCAGGCGTCCTTCTCGAAGGAGGGGTCGTAGAGCCCCCGGGCCGGGGGCCTCCCGGAATGGATGCGGGTCTCGGCCATCCGCCCCTGATGTTTCAGAAGACCGCTATTTAACATTTTTGTGAAAAAATTGGCCAGAAATGGACAAGGTTTATATAAAATGTCCAAAACTTGGACACTGATGCTTGAAAAAGAGTGTAAAATCAGAACAAGGAGGTTCGCAGTGAAATGGCCTCAGCATCCACTCTCCAAACTGAGAAAACCCCCTCCGGAGGCTCCCCCCGGATTGGACACCCCGCGCCCCGCCCGGAGGTCGTGGCTGGCCAATCC
>CAZANW010000051.1:0-13833 GCA_964486625.1 uncultured Halobacteria archaeon | reverse complement strand
GTGCTGGCCTGCCCGGCGTGCCTCAAGGCGGGCCCTCCCGAGGCGGCTACCCGGGCCGCGCCCATCCTCGACACCCCGTTGAAGGAGAACTACGGCGAGGTCATCCGGCGCGCCCGCGAGGCCCGGGGCTGGTCCCCCGCCCAGCTCGCCGCCGAGGCGAAGATGAAGGAGGGGCTCCTCCGGAAGATGGAGCGGAACGAGATTCCCCCCGAGGAGCCGGTCCGGAAGCGCCTCGAGCATTTGTTGAAGGTTTCCCTGCTCGAAGAGGAAGCCGGGTAGCGGGCTCCGCGCCCGCAGGGCGCGGTCAGGAAAGGTAGTTATCCGGCCCACTCACCCCTCCCCATGCCGCCCCCGGAGAACGTCGTCATCGTCGGCACCGCCCACATCCTCGACAAATCCATCGCCGAGGTGAAGGAGGCCATCGCGCGCGAGCAACCCGACGTGGTCGCCCTCGAACTCGACGCGGCCCGGCTCAACGCGCTCCTCGGGCAGGTGAAGGAGGTCCCGCTTCGGGAGGTGCTGAAGTCCGGCAAACTCTACCTCCTCCTCGCCCACTGGCTCCTCGCGACCCTCCAGCGCAAACTGGGCGCCGAGGTCGGCGTCGAGCCCGGGGCGGAGATGAAGGCGGCCTACGAGGAGGCGATGAAGGCAGGTGCTCGCATCGCCCTTATCGACCGGGAGGTAGGGGTCACCTTCCAGCGCCTCTTCGCCGAGATGGGGGTCCGGGAGAAATTGCGCCTCTTCCGCGCCCTCCTCGGCTCCTTCGCGGGCCGCGGGGAGGAGGTGGACCTCGGAAACATCACCGAGAGGGCCACGGTGGACCGGCTCATCGGGGAGTTGCGGGAGTTCTCCCCCACCGCCGCCCGGGTCCTGGTGGACGAGAGGGACGCCACCATGGCGGCGAACCTCCTCGCACTCTCGAAGAGCCACCGCAAGGTGGTCGCGGTCGTGGGCGCGGGCCACAAGGAGGGAATCGGGCGCTACCTCGACGACCCGGGTTCCATCCCCGACCCCCGAAGCCTCGCCACCGTTCGCCGGAAGAGAATCTCGGTGGGCCGGGTGGTGTCGGTCGGCCTCTTCGGCATCATCATCGCATTCTTCGCCGCTATCGCGGTCTCGGTCCCCATCCAGACATTCCTCACCGCCTTCCTAGTGTGGGCCGTGGTCACCGGGGCGTTCGCCGCGGCCGGAGCCGCCCTCGCGGGGGGCCATCCACTCGCGGTCGCGGTCGCCTTCGGCCTCGCCTGGTTCGGGGTCCTCCATCCTCTGCTCGCGACCGGCTGGTTCTCGGGCCTCGCCCAGTTCGCGCTCCGGGCCCCCGGGACGGGGGACTTCAAGGAGTTGATGTCGGCCGCCTCCCTCCGGACTCTCTGGGGGAACCGCGCCTTCCGGGTCCTCATGGTGGCGGCCCTCACCAACGTCGGGACGATGGTCGGGGCGTGGCTCGCCGGGCCCTACTTCGTCTTCCGGTGGACCGGTGTGAATATCACGAAACTCATCTGCGACGCGGTGCGTTTCTGTTGATGTTCCGCCCCCACTCCGCCGCCACGGCGGCCACCCGCATCCCCGCCCGAGAGACCTCCACCGCAGCCGATTTCCGCGGCTCCCGGGCCGGCGCTTTCAGCGCCCCGAGCCACCCCTCCGGGTCGCGGAGGGAGCCCTCCAAGTTGTAGAGCGCGACGTCCTCCACTCCTGCGGCCCGGGCCGCGGCAGCGTCGCGCGCGAGGACCTGCGGCCCGGCCATCAGCGTCTCCATCTCCAAGACCCCCCGGCCCGCGACCCCGAGGGAGACCGCGGCCGCGCCCCCGAGTCTCCGGCGCGCCTCCCGGGCGTAGGAGTGGACCCACGCCGGGTTGCCCCGGGGGCCCCCGAGGCCCGGGAGCATCGAGGAGTAGAGCATGAAGGAGACGCGGTCGAACCCGACTCCCAGGACGGGGCTCTCCATGAGGTCCTCCAGGCCCGCCGTCCCCTCGGGCTGGTCGAGGACCGGGAAGCCCGCGGCGCAGAGGGTCTTCCAGCCCCGGCTCCGCAGGTCCATGGCCATCCTCTCGAGAGTCCGCCGGGCGGCCTCGAACCTCTCGGGCCGGAGGGTGTCGAGGGGCCACCGGAGGAGGTTCGCGAGCCGCCGGAGCGGGGGGCCCCGCAGAATCTCCATCCCCCGGTCGAGCGGCGGCTCCAGGTCAATCGCCATCCAGGCGGGCTCCACCCCGGCCCGGGCCGCGCCCTCCGCCAGGTTCGAGACGAGCCGCCCGAAGGGCTCCAGGTTGCGCTCGTTGGGAAAATACCCCTGCTCCAGGGGGAGGAGGGGCCAGAGGGCGGGCTCCAGGCCGCGCCCGGCGCAGGCCCGCAGGAGGGCCACCAGGTCTTCGGACCACCCCCTCACCGCGAGGCAGGGGGAGACCCCGTGGCGCGCGAGGAGGTCGAGCCGGTCCATCAACTCCCTTGCGGAGAGGAACTCGGCCCAGACCCGGAGCATGGAGCCTCTTTTCCCTGGGAGCGGAAAAGAGCGGATGGTCAAGCGGAAGCCCCACGAGGAGCACAGGCACCACTACAAGGACCTGCGGGCCCAAGTGGCGGTCCTCACGGTCTCCTCCTCGAAGGGCCCCGACGACGACGCCTCGGGCCGCTCCGCCCGCGACCTCCTCGCAGCGGCGGGCCACTCGGTCGCGGACTACCGGGTCGTGAGGGACGACAGGCGCGCCATCGCCGCGGCGGTCCGGGAGTGGGTCCGGAAGGTGGACGTGGTGGTGGTGACCGGCGGGACCGGCGTCACCCGGGACGACGTGACCGTGGAGGCGCTGCGGCCCCTGTTCGAGAAGGAGTTGCCCGGGTTCGGGGAGATGTTCCGCGCCCTGAGCGCGCGGCGGGTGGGGAGCGCGGCGTTCCTGAGCCGGGCCGCGGCGGGCGTGGCGAAGTCCACCGCGGTTTTCTGCCTCCCGGGGAGCCCCGACGGGGTCCGGCTCGCGCTGAAGTCCATCCTCCTGCCCGAACTCCCCCACCTGGTGGGGCTCCTGCGGCGCGAAATCAGCCGCCCGTGAGCGTTTTCTGCCTCCCCGCGGGGGCGAACGCCGAGACCCGGACCCCCAGGTGGCGGACCTTCCTCCGCTCGATGTCGGACCGGTAGGCCCCGGCGAGCCGCAGGACCTCCTCGGCCAGGGGCTCCGCCCCCTCCCGAGGCTGGCGGGTCGTCGCGCTCTTCGTGTGGGTGTCGAAGTTGGAGAAGCGGACCTTCACCGTGGCCGTCCTCCAGGCGAACCCCTGGGCGCGCGCAGCCGCCGCCACCTCCTCGGCGAGGCCCCGCAGGATGGCCTGGACCTGCTCCATGTCCCCGGTGTCCTCCTCCAGCGTTCCCTCCCGGCCGATGGACTTGATTTCCATGGACTCCTGGACCGGGCTCTCGTCGCGCCCCCGGGCCTCCTCGGTGAACCGGGGACCCCAGACGCCGAACTCCCCCCGCAGCGGTTCGGGGTCGGCCCGGGCCAACTGCTCCAGCCTCTCGATGCCCATGGCCTTCAGCCGCGCCTCGCTCTTGGGGCCGATGCCCGGCAGGCTCCGGACCGGCAGCGGGGCGAGGAAGGCCTCCTCCTCCCCCGGCAACACCGCGATGATGCCGTCCGGTTTCCTGCGGTCCGAGGCGATTTTCGCCACCAGTTTGCTCGGCGCGATGCCCACCGTGCAGGTCAGCCCGACGCGCTCCCGGACCGCCCGCTTCAACTCCCGGGCGAGGTCTCCGGCCCGGACCCAGTCGCCCCCGGTCCGCTCCGTCACGTCGAGGAACGCCTCGTCGATGGAGACCGGCTCGAACCTGTCGGCGAACTCCCGCAGCACCGCCATGACCTGCCGGGAGACCTCCTCGTAGCGCTCGAAGCGGGGGCGGACGTAGAGCCCGTCCGGCAGGAGTTTCCAGGCCCGGGAGATGGGCATCCCCGAGCGGACCCCGGCGGGGCGTGCCTCGTAGGAGGCGGTCAGGACGACGCCCCGCCCCTTCCCCTCCTTGGGGTCGGCGCCGACGACGAGCGGCTTGCCGCGGTGCTCCGGGCGGTCGAGCAACTCCACCGAGGCGTAGAAGGAGTCCATGTCGACGTGGAAGATGATACGGTGGGCCATGGGCCTCCTCTGGAGTCCGTGGGCAAAAGACGTGTAGGCTTTGAGCCCGGCGGAGGAATAGGCCGCCATGGACGCGTGGCCAAGCCAGGATAAGGCACCAGCCTCCTAAGCTGGGAATCAGGGGTTCAAATCCCCTCGCGTCCGACCCTGAAATTTTGGGGAAGGGTTATCTTCTCCGCAATCTTCTCCCGCGATGGCGGCCCATGCGGTGAATTTCGGCTCCTATCCCCGCCCCGACTCCCTCATCCGGGTCCTGAAGAAATCGCTGGGGCTCCAGAAATACCCCAAGGCCTCCCCGGGGCCCGAGGTGGCCCGGGCCTACGACAAGGCCCTCGCCGAGATTGTCCGGGAGCAGAAGTCCGCGGGCGCGGCCTGGGTGACCGACGGCCAGTTGAGGTGGGACGACGGCCCGGTCTCCCTCTGCGCGCGCCTCGGGGGAATCGAAATGGGGGGACTCATCCGGTTCGCGGACAACAACTTCTACTACCGGAGGCCGCGGGTCAAGGGCGCCATCGCCTGGAAAGGCTCCGCCTTCGCGCGGGACCTCAAGGCCGCCCGGAGGTCCGCGCCCCGGGTCAAGGGAGTCCTTCCCGGGCCCGTGACCCTCGCCCGCTACTCCGAGGACCACCACTACGGCTCCGCCGAGAAAGTGGCCATGGCCTACGCCGCGGCCCTGAAGCAGGAGGCCGCCTCTCTGGAGCGGGCGGGCGCGAGACTTCTCCAGTTCGACGAGCCCGCCCTCGCCGCGAACCCCAAGGACCTCGACTTGGCCTGCGCGGCCCTCGGCCCCCTCCTCCGGGGGCGGAAAGCGAAGACCCTCGTCTCCCTCTACTTCGGAAAGCCGACGCAGAAGGTGGTGGGCGGGCTCCTGGAGATGGCCGACGGGGTCGTCCTCGACGTGACCTCCGACGGCGCAGCGCCGCCGAAGATGGAGGGGAAAATCCTCGCCCTGGGCTGCGTCAACGGCCGGAACACCCGGATGGAGGACCCGGCCGCGGTGCTGGCCCGGGTCCAGAAAATCGCCGCCCGCGCGAAGCCCGGAGGACTCCTCCTCACCTCCTCCTGCGGCCTCGAGTTCCTCCCGCGGGTGGTGGCCCGCCGCAAACTGGCCCTCCTCGCCCGGGTCGCGAAGGGGGTGGCGTGATGGGCAAGCGCATCCCGAACCTCCCGCTTCTGCCGACGACCGTCATCGGCTCCCACCCAAGGCCCCGCTGGCTGAGGCTCGCCATCCAGGCTCACAGGGCGGGGCGCATCACCGACGAGCAGATGAACGAGGCGTTCGACGACGCGGTGGTCACCACGGTGCGGGACCACGAGCGGCTCGGCATCGACATCCTCTGGGACGGCGAGATGCGCCGCGACGAGATGACCGAATATTTCGCCAAGCGCCTCGACGGCTTCAAGTTCTACGGCCCGGTCCGGGTCTGGGGCAACAACTACTACGACCGGCCCGCCATCGTGTCGGAAATCAAGTATCGCGGCCCCATGCTGGTGGACGAGTTCAAGTTCCTCCGCTCGGTCACCGACCGGCCCGTCAAGGTCCCCATCACCGGGGCCTACACCATCGCGGATTGGTCCTTCATCGAGGCCTACGACACCCGGGCGGAGGCGATGATGGCCCTCGCACGCGCCCTGAACCAGGAGTTGAAGGCCCTGGTGGCCGCGGGGGCGGACTTCATTCAGATTGACGAGCCCGCCTTCTCCTCCCGGCCCGAGGAGATGGACCTGTTCATCGAGGTGACCCGGGCGACGGTCCGGGGCGTGAAGGCCTACACCGGCATGCACTCCTGCTACGGCGACTTCTCCAAGGTGTGGCCCGACATGCTCGACATCCCGGTGGACCAGTTCGCCCTGGAGTTCCTGAACAACGACTTCCGCACCCTCGGCCTCTTCGAGGAGCACGAACTGACCAAGGACCTGGGGATGGGGTGCATGGACGCCCACACCCGGGTGGCCGAGCCGGTGGAGCAGATTGTGAAGAACCTGGAGCGGGGCATCGAGACCGTCGGGGTCGGGAAAATCTACGTCAACCCCGACTGCGGCCTCAAACTGCTGCCGAGGGACCTCGCCAACGCGAAACTGAGGAACATGGTGGCGGCGGCGAGGCAACTCCGGGAGAAATACTCGTAGGCCGCCGCCGAGCCCCGTCGTGCTGCCCGGGAACGGCGTGGAGGTGGAGCGCGTGAGGCGGAGGCTCGGGAGAAAGTCCCCGGAATAGCCCCGTCGGCGGTAGTTCGCTGGAGCGGCCCGCCTGAAACGGAACAGGCCGCGAAGGCCACGGACTTTCGCGGTCCATTCTTCGCTGCTCGCCTGTGGCAAAGCCGAAAGGCTTTTATGGCTTCAAATACCATATGGTCATTGAGGCTATATGGCACTCCGAATCCGGGCCGTGAAGAAGCAGGCCGGACGCGAGGTGCTGGAGGAGGTCCAGTCCAAATACGGCGGTATCGAGGGGCTCCGGAGATATGTGGAGAGGCATCCCGAGGATCCCCTGGCCGAGTTCGTGCTCCGTGACGCGGAATATTTCCAGTCCCACCCCGAGGCTGCGGGCCGCGAGGTCACGACCGGCACAACCTACGTTTCCTGGGAGCCTCGGGACATCAACAAGCTCACGCCGGAAAGGATCCGCCTCCTCTACCGCCTCCGCCAGAAACCTGCCGCTTCCATCAAGAGCTTGGCAAAGGCCATCGGGCGCGACTACAAGAACGTCTTCAACGACCTCCGTACACTAGAGGGGCTCGGCCTGGTCAGGCTCGCCGAAGATGCGAGTGGAGCCCGGGTCCCGCGCGTCGACTTCCAAAAAATCGAGATTCTACTCTGACTCCTCTTCGGCTCCCAGCTCCCGCAGGAGCCTCGGCCAGTCGATTCCCCGGTTGGCCTCGATGTGCGCCAAGACGGTCTCCAGAACCTCCGCTGGGTCGATTTTCCGGATGGGGAGTTTCCGGTCTCTGGATTTCTCCCGGGGATTCGTGTGGATGTGCGGGGGACCGTGGTAGCTGTCGATTTTGACGTAGTCGGGCATCACGATAACCACCCATCCGGCGGGGGTCACACGGTCGAGGATTTCCTTGCCGTGCCGGGAGCGCGCCATACCGCCAGCACTGCGCAGTCCCGGATAAGAATCCGCCGCCAGGAATTCAAGTCGAGAAAGAGCCATCACCGGGGAAGCCGTGGGCGGCGAAGTCTTTCTTTCAAGAGTGCGGAATGCAAGAATCCGGAGTTGTTGAAGCAGGTGGGGGTGCTGACCACGCGAGAAGTCGCTGCCATCTATCCGGCCAAGTAGTGGCACAGTCCCCGGCCGTCCACCCACGAAACCGACCCCGATAGAACCGCCCACCCTGCGCCTCGCCGTCACGGCCGGCCCCCATCGATTTTAAATGCCTGGGGCGTATTTCAGTGTGCCGTGCTCTTCTCCGACAACTTCAACGACGGGCAGTTCCTCGACGGCGACTGGCAGATTCCGGACCAGATTCCGCCGAGGGGCTACCCCTCGGCCTCCACGGGGCGGCTGTGCGGCGGCCCCGTTCTCGGCTCCGACCCGACGCCCGGTTACCTCCTCTTCACCAACCGGACCTTCAACAAGTCGGTGAGGGTGGAGGCGGACACCCTCCTCCCGCCGGGCTACGAGGGCGCCTTCGGCTTCGGGCTGAATGCGCGCGAGGACACCGTCGCGCCCCACAGCAACTACGGGATCGGGGGGGTAGTCGTCTCCAGTCCCTCGCTCCCCTCGCCGGTCGCTTTCCTCTTCACCCTGGTGGGCAGCCAGCTCGTCAACAACACCTCCGCGTTCCTCTCGGCGCTCCCATCCCGGCTGGCCCTGGAGGACGCCTCCGGGACCCTGAACTTTTACGCGGACGGCTCCCGAATCCTCTCGCTGCCCAACGAAATCCCTCCCGTGTTCTCCATCGAGGCGCCGCTCCCGACGCCGAGCCCGCCGACAAAGGCGTCTGTTTCCGACAGCGTCGTCAACGTCTCCACGGAGGGCGGCAGAATCGGGCTCGTGGCCTTCCTCGACCCCATCACGAACTCCTTGGGTCCCCCCATGTGCTTCGACAACGTGGTGGTGTCCTGTGTCGCCGGGACATGCCCGACGGCCTCCAACCCGGTCAACCCGGACCAGCTCAAGGCGGCCCCCGGGTTCGACGCGGTGTTTGCGGTTATGGGGCTCGTCGTAGTGGCTCACCTTTTCAACCGACGTTCTCGAAAATCCGGCCGCCTACGTCCTCCCGGCGGCGGGCAACAATAACGCACCCGGTGCAAGTTCACCGGGAGAGCGATGCCAATACCGATTTCGGGGAAGATAGAAAAAGACAATGACCGCCTCGAAACCGGTTCATACACAACATCCAACAGGCACTCTTCAACCCGTCGTGCGTTGCTGGAGCCTGTGAACACCGGTATACCACGCAGTCAGCCCAGGCCTCGAAACCTTGAAATTCACGCGGGCCAATACAAGAGTTTTGAGCCAAGCATGGCAGCTTCTCGCGGGGTCAGGAGAGCGCTCCATCTACTGGTAACTCTTCTCCTTTTGGTTCTTGCCTTCGCCCCGGCGAGGGTGAGCGCACAGGCCTGCGTCATCCCAGTGAACGATTTACTAATCAACAGCGATACGGTCCTCTGCACAGGCCAATACACTATCACGGACAGCGGCTCTGTGGGCGTCATCATCATCAATGCAAACAATACTACATTGGACTGTAATGGTGCGAACATAACTAAAGGAGCGGGGGGAAATCCGACGACGATCGGCATAGATGCGTTCAACAAAGACAATGTGACTATTAAGGGATGTATTATTGGGGGTGATTTCACCTTTGGGATTCGGACAAGAGGATCTTCGAACCTAACTTTTGTTAACGATACACTTCTCAAAGCCAGTAGTACGTGCTTGGAGGTGAGGGTTACAGCGATCAGCAACCCAATAACCAAAGATATCCGTATCCAAAACAACACATTTGGACCAGATTGCGTTAACGGAATAAGTCAAACCGGAGGCCCATCCAACAACACGACTATTAGAAACAACACTATACGCATCACACGAGGATCTAGTACCGGGATTAGTCTCTGCGGAGAGATATGCAATAATGTCACGATCGCAGATAACTACGTTTCAGCCACCAGCGGAGGAATCAGCATGGAGACGAGTAGTTACGACCTAATTGAGAATAACACCATCGACGGTGGCGTCAACGGTATTTTATATGGAATTCGCTTTCTTCCTAACCCGCAGGGCACCGGAAGCGACAACAACATAATCCGGAGAAACAAAATCTTGAACGCCTCCAGCGCATGCATTGCCGTGGACGACGTCCTCCATGATAACAACACTTTCTACCTGAATAACCTCTCGAACTGCACAGTATCCGCACAATCCTCGAACACCGCCAACTTCTTCAATTCCACCTTCGGCAACTTCTGGCCCGACCTGAACGCCTCCAACTTCACAGATTCCGACGGCGACGGCTTCTACGACTCCGGCCCCGGCTGGCCCTACAACAAGAGCAACGCCGTGGACTACCGCCCCTGCAGATACTACAACTGCCTCGGCCTGGCCAACCGGAGCCCCACCTGGAACGGTTCCGTTTCAAGTCAGACGATTTTCTTCTCCCTGCGGAGCAACTCACCCATCACTGCGACCTCCATCACCGTAAAAGTCAACGGAGCCGCCTCGGCCGCGTTCTCCCCGACGTCCTGCGTCACGGCTCTGGACGAGGTCCTCGGCTACCTCGCCAACTGCACCTACATGGAGACCGGCCTCGCCACCGGCAACAACTCCCTCACCGTCGCCGCCACCGACGGCGACGGGGTGAGCGGCAGCCTCACCCTGAACTTCACCTGCACCGCCAACTGCCCCCCGGCTCCCGTCACCGGGCTCGCGGCCGTCGGGGTCAACACGACCGCCATCAACTGGACCTGGACCAATCCGGCCAACGCCGACTTCAACCATGTCGAGGCCTACGTGGACGGGGTGTTCGTCGGCAACCTCTCCAACACCACGGCCTCCTACGTCAACTCCACGTTCGCGGCCTCCACCTCCCACACCCTCTCCCTGCGGACCGTGAACAACGCCGGGACCGTGAACGCGACGTGGACCAACCTGACCGCCGCGACCCAGGCCCCGACTCCCGCCCCGGCCTCCGGCGGCGGTGGAGGGGGAGGCGGCGGCTGCTGCGGCTCCGCCCCGGTCGAGGCCAAGGCCGGGGAGCCCGTGGCGTTCGACCTCCCGCCCTCCTCGCCTCTCGGGGCGCTGGAGGCGGTCCCCGACGAGCCGGGGCCGGTCCGGGCCTCGGTGAAGCCCCTCGCGGCCCCGCCCCCCGGGGCCCCGCCCCTCCCTGGGCCGGTCTTCGGGTTGATGGAGGTCGCCCTCATGGGCCCCGCGGGGCCGGTGAAGGCGAAGTCGGCGGCCATGGAGTTCAAGGTCGCGAGAACGGCACTCGCCGAGAACGGCGTGCCAGAGGAGCGCGTGGCGCTGGCGGGGATGGAGGGGAAGGAGTGGAAGCCCTACCCCGCCAAGAAGGTCGGGGAGAGCCCCGCAGAGGTCAGGTTCCGCGCGGAGGTGCCGGGGCTGAGCGTGTTCGCTATCACGGCGGCCCCGCTGCCCCCGAGCCCGTCGCCGGCCCAGGTTCCGAGTCCCAGTCCAGAGGCGCCGCCCACATCGGGTCCCTCCGTGCAACCTCCTCCGGCCGTCTTGCCGCCGATGCCGACGCCGAGGCAGCCGGGATTCGAGGCGTGGGTTGCCGTTTCGGCCCTCGTTGCAGCGGGGTGGCTCCGAATGCTGGGCCCGAGAAGGTAGCAGCGCGCCGCAAATCTTAAGGAAAACAACGGGGCAGGAACGGAGCCGAGTGCGAGATATGCGGCGGGGTTCGAAGGTGTGCATTTCATTTCTCCGAATCTGTGAGCTACCGCGCGAGCGCCGAGCGCGGGCAAATCCTTAAGTGGGCCGCCCCCATCCCGCGTGATGAAAATCGGTTTCGTGGGCGCCGGAAGGCTCGGCTCGACCTGCGCCCTCGCCTCCCTCTACCTCGCCGACACCGACGAGATGGCCATCGTGGACATCCTCCACGACCTCGCCGAGGGGGAGGCGATGGACCTGGAATCGGCCGCCGCCGCCCTGGGGAAGGCGGTGAAACTCTCCGGGGGCTCCGACTACTCCCTCCTGAAGGGCTCCGACATCGTCGTCGTGACCGCGGGCGTCCCCCGGAAGCCCGGCATGACCCGCCTCGACCTGATGAAGACCAACGACGGAATCCTGGCCAAGGTGATGGCGGGCCTGAGGGCGAACTGCCCCGGGGCGGTCCTCATCATGGTCGCGAACCCGCTCGACGTCATGGTTTACCGGGCGGTCACTGCCCACGGGTGGCCCCGGGAGCGCACCCTCGGCATGGGCTCCATCCACGACACCGCGCGGCTGCGGGGCATCCTGCGGGCGATGGGGGCGACGAGGGCCGACGCGGTGGTCCTCGGGGAGCACGGGGACACGATGTTCCCCTCGAAGGCCCTGAGCAAGGTGAGCGGCGTCGAGGTCCCCTGGGGCGACCTGGTCCCGAAAATCCGCGACCGCGCGATGGAGGTCATCAAGCGGAAGGGCGCGACCACCACGACCCCGGCGACCACCACCGCTCTCATGGTCCGGGCGGTGGCCCAAGACCGGAAGGAGGAGATGCCGGTCAGCGTCGTCCTCCAGGGGGAGTATGGAATCAGCGGCGTCGCCCTCGGGGTGCCCTGCCTCTTGGGCCGGAAGGGGCTGGTGAAGGTCGTAGAGAAGAAACTCCCGCCGGAGGAGATGGAGGCCCTCAGGAAGTCGGCCGAGACCCTGAAGGGGGCCATCCGCGAACTTGAATCGCAATGATTACGACGGTTCCAGACAAAGTCGTCGTCACCTGCGCGCTCACAGGGGCCGTCGCCAACCGGGACCAGTGCCCCGCGATTCCCTACACGCCGGACGAGATTGCCGAGGAGGCGCGCCGCGCCTGCGAGGCGGGCGCCGCGGTCGTCCACATCCACGCCCGGGAGGACGACGGCCGCCCCTCGGTCCGGCCCGAGAGGTTCCAGGAGATTCAGAGGGCGGTCCGGAAGCGGACCGACGTCCTCATCAACTTCTCGACCGGCGCGGTCGGGGTGAAAAAGGAGCAGCGCATCGCCCACGTCCCCCTCTGCAAGCCCGAGATTGCCGCGCTGAACATGGGGACCATGAACTACGCGAAATACTCCCCGAAGAGGAAGGGTTTCGTCTTCTCCTTCGAGTTCCTCAACCCGTTCCCGGACATCATCTACTACCTGAAGACCATGAAGGAGAACGGGGTCCAGCCCGAGTGCGAGTGCTTCGACATCGGCCACGTGGAGTCCATCTACCCGCTGATGGACATGGGGCTCCTCACGAACTTCCAGGTCTCCTGCATCCTCGGGGTCGTCGGGGGGGTCCAGGCCACGGCCCGGAACCTCGCCCACATGTCGAGCCTCGTCCCGCCCGGGATTCCGTGGGAGGTCATCGGCATCTCCATGGACCAGTGGATGCTCATCTCGGCCGCGCTCGCGCTCGGGGGCAACATCCGGGTGGGGCTGGAGGACAACTTCTACACCGCCCCGGGAAAGATGGTGAAGTCCAACGCGGAACTGGTGGAGAAGGCGGTCCGGATGGCCCGGGACGTGGGGCGGGCTCCCGCGACGGTGGAGGAGGCGCGGGAACTGCTGAAACTGCCGAAGCGGAAGTAGCCGATGTCCACGGAGGTCAAGTCGCCGATTACCGCCAACGTCTGGAAAGTTCTGGTGAAGCCCGGCCAGGCGGTGAAGGCCGGGGAGACCCTCACCATCTTGGAGTCGATGAAGATGGAGATTCCGGTGGAGTCGCCGGTGGCGGGGACGGTTCAGGAGGTCAGGATTCAGGAGGGGGGGAACGTGGTGGAAGAGGCCGTGATGTTCGTGATAGGTTGATGCGCGTCCGCATCCACTGGACTGCCTCGGCCATCGACCACATCTCCCGGCACAGGGTCACGCGGAGGGATGTGGAGGAGGCCTTCGAGGGGGAACTCTACGCGCGGAGAAAGAGGTCGCGCTTCCTTTTCCTGGGCCGCACCCGCGATCGCGTCCTGTTCATCGTCATCGAGGCGTCGAAACGAGCCCCCGGCGAGTTCGAGGTGGTCACTGCGCGCGACGCGACCCCGGGGGAGAAACGATTATTTAAACGGCGGGCCAAGTAGCCACCATGCGCCGCGCGAGAATAGAATCGGCGGAAGATCTCCGGGGGCTCCCCGAAGACGGGTGGGTCCACATCCCGGAGGGCATCCGCGCGGAGTTCGTGGACGACGACGTGAAGGTGGAGGAGGGGCGCCTGCTCATTGCGCTGCCCCGGAGGGCGGCCAAGCGCTTCCGGCTCACCGGCGGGGAGCGTCTCCAGGCGCGATACTCCCGGGGCCGCCTCGTGGTCGAGAGACCGTAATCGACGCGCCCGGGCCCACGCGGTGCTGCGGAGCGTGGAGGAGACCTGCGCGCGGAGGGGCCTCAACTTTCAAGAGACCGTGAGGGGATACTTGGGTGGGAATGGCGTCGTCGGGCCCTGGGGGGATGTCAGAATCGTGACGTGTTGCAATCCCAGAACGCAAGATCTGTTGTTGAGTTTCACGTTTACATAGAAGTCATGAAAATCTTTGAACGTGGAATACCTAGCGTATGTAAGAGGTCAGGGTAGTCCATCCGCTATCGAAAAACGGCAGGGCTGACGCGACC